>CACOLY010000006.1 GCA_902628195.1 uncultured Pelagibacteraceae bacterium | reverse complement strand
ATAGACTCGAAATTAATTAAGGAAACAGAGAAAAATAATATCAAAATCTACAAAGGATACACGGTTGTTAACACCTATGGTCATAAGAGAATTAATAAAGTTTCAATAATGCAACTTTCAAAAGATGGTCAAAAAGTAGTTGGTTCCAAAATATCCATTTCATGTGACTGTCTAGGGATCTCAGGAGGATGGACTCCGGCTGTTCATCTTTTCACACAATCTGGAGGTAAATTAAAATTTAGAGATGAAGATCAGGTTTTTATTCCAAATGTTTATTCATCAGATCAAATTAGCATAGGATCGTGTAATGGTGATTTTACTTTAGATGAAATATTATCCAATGTACCAAATTCAATAAAAGAATTTTTAAATATAAAAATAACTGATTATGAAAATCTTGAAGTCCATTCTTCGTTTAATAAATCAAAAAGAAATATATGGTTGCTTCCTTCTGACAAAGTTATTGGAAAAACAAAACCTTTTGTTGATTACCAAAATGATGCTACTGCAAAAGATATTAAATTAGCTTTAAGGGAAGGTTTCAGATCAATCGAACATGTAAAAAGATATACAACAACTGGTATGGGGACTGACCAAGGAAAACTCGGGAATATGCATGCATTAGGAATTATATCTGAAACAGCTGGTTCTAAGATGGGAGAACTTGGTACAACAACTTTTAGACCTCCCTATACTCCTCTTACATTTGGTACAATAGTTGGAAGAAATGTTGGTGAATATTTTGACATATTTAGAAAAACTCCTATGCATGATTGGCATGTCCAAAATAAAGCTGAATTCGAAAATGTAGGACAATGGAAAAGAGCTTGGTATTATCCTCAAAATGGTGAGAGTATGCACGATGCAGTTCAAAGAGAAAGCAAGGCAGCAAGAGATAGTGCAGGTATATTAGATGCGTCTACATTAGGTAAAATTGATATTCAAGGAACTGATGCTTCTGAATTTTTAAACAGAGTTTACACAAATGCTTGGTCTAAACTAGCCATTGGAAAATGTCGGTATGGTTTAATGTTAAATGAAGATGGAATGGTTTATGATGACGGTGTAACAACAAGATTAGGTGAAAATCATTATATAATGACAACCACAACAGGCGGGGCTGCTACTGTTCTAGGCAAATTAGAAGATTATCTACAAACTGAATGGCCCGAATTAGATGTTTATTTAACTTCTGTAACTGATCATTATGCAACAATAAGTGTTTGTGGTCCAAATAGTAAGAAAATTGTATCACAAGTAATTCCTGATCTTGATTTTTCAGATGAAAGTTTTCCACACATGTCTTTCAAAAACACAAAGATCGACAGAATTAAATGTAGGGTAATGAGAATTAGTTTTACAGGTGAACATAGTTACGAAATAAATGTTCAAGCTAATTATGGTAAATCAGTATGGGAAAAATGTATGGAAGCAGGAAAAGAATTTCACATTACTCCATATGGTACTGAAACTATGCACTTATTAAGAGCTGAAAAAGGATTTATCATTGTGGGTCAAGATACTGATGCAACTATGACTCCTATTGATTTACAGATGGATTGGATAGTTAGTAAAAAGAAATATGATTTTATAGGAAAAAGATCTTTATATAGATCTGATACAATAAGAGAAGACAGAAAACAATTAGTTGGTCTACTCACTGAAAATCCAGATGAAGTTTTAGAAGAAGGTGCTCAAATAGTAGCTGATGTTAATAAATCACCCATTGAAATGTTAGGTCATGTGACATCAAGTTATTACAGTCCTAACTTAAAAAAATCAATTGCTCTAGGAGTTGTACGAGGTGGAAAAAATATGATAGGTCAAAAACTGATTATTCCAATGGAAAATAAAAAAATTAATGTAACTGTTGCTGACCCAGTTTTTTTAGATAAGGAGAACAAAAGATTAAATGCTTAATTACACAAATGTAATAACTGAAGAAAAATCTTACTCAGGTTTACAAATGAAAGAAGTTAAACCTGTTATGAAATTAATTATAAGAGGTAAAAAAAGAGAATTTTTATCTGCAATCGGAAAATCATTAAATTTATTATTACCCAGTGAAGCAAACACATCATCAAGAAGTGAAAAATTAACTGCTCTTTGGTTAAGCCCAGATGAATGGATGATTTACTCTAATGAAACTTTAAACTTTGAAAGTAATGACTATGAAACTAATAATTTACTTAATAAAAGTATTTCAAAACCAAATTTAGGAGCTGTGACAGATGTTACTGATCAATTTGTTCTGATAAATATTAAAGGTGATAAAATTTTTGACTTATTTGAAACTGGTTCTCCTTTTAATTTTAATCAATTTAGAAATAAAAAAGGTTCAGTTACTCAAACGATTCTCGCTAAAATTGATGTGATAATTCATAATCAAAACCAAAATGAGGTAAATCTTTTTGTAAGACGCTCTTTTTCTCAACATTTGTTCTCATGGATGAATGATAGTGCGTCAAGATTATAGTTTCATTTATTTTTTCAAATAAGTTAATTATGTGCATGAAAAAATTATTTCTTATAGCATTATTTGCTCTTTTACCCTTTTCCTTAAATGCAGATTCTAATTTAGACAAGATTTTATCATCAGGAGTTTTAAAAGTTGGGACAACGGGTGATTGGGATCCAATGACTATGAAGGATCCAGCAACAAATGAATATAAAGGATTTGATATCGATGTAATGAATGAACTCGCAAAAGATATGGGAGTTAAGATAGAGTTTGTACCAGCTGAATGGAAAACTATTGTCTCTGGGATTACATCAGAAAGATATGATATTTCAACTAGTGTAACAAAAACTCCTAAAAGAGCTGAAGTAGCAGGTTTTACTGATACTTATTACAAATATGGAACTGTGCCATTAGTACTTAAGAAAAATTTAAAAAAATTTTCAACATGGGACTCTTTGAATAACTCAAACGTAACAATTGCTACTACTCTTGGTACATCGCAAGAAGAAAAAGCAAAAGAATTTTTTCCAAAATCAAAATTAAATTCAGTTGAAGCGCCTGCAAGAGATTTTCAGGAAGTTTTAGCTGGAAGAGCTGATGGAAATATAACTAGTTCGACTGAAGCTAATAAATTAGTAATTAAATACCCACAATTAGCAATCGTTCCTGATGGAGAAAAAAATCCAGCATTCTTAGCAATGATGGTTCCCAAAGGTGATAATAAATGGAACAGTTACGTTAATGATTGGATAAAAAAGAAAAAGTCATCAGGCTTCTTTACTGAGTTATTAGCTAAATACAATCTAAAAAGCTTATAATCAATTAGTAATTAAATTTTAATTCTTTATAAATTAAAGAGTGAGAAATTTATTTTTTTTACTTTTAATTTTACCTTTGACCTCATGTGGCAAGAGTGAACTTAATTGGTTAATTTTATCTCCTAATAATATGGAGGGATTAACTAATTTAAAATTTTTATTAAGTGGTTTAACAACAACTATTTTTATCTCTGTGGTTTCAATAATCATTTCTATTTTTTTAGGGCTTGTTATTGCAATCCCATCCCTAGCTAAAAATAAGTTTTTAACTTTCTTAAATATAGGTTATGTAGAAATAGTAAGAGCAATCCCTTTACTAGTCTTAATCCTTTGGATTTATTATGGTTTACCAATAATGACAGGTATAAGTTTTAGTCCATTTGTCTCTGGTATTATTGCTTTGTCAATTAGTGAAAGTGCTTTTCAGGCTGAAATTTTTAGAGCAGGTATTAATTCAATCAAAAAGTCACAATGGGAAGCTGGAAGTTCACTGGGTTTAAATTTTTTTAAAAAATTAAAATTAGTTATACTTCCTCAAGCAATTAAGAATATTTTACCTGCTATTGGAAATCAATTTGTTTATGTTTTAAAAATGTCTTCATTAGTATCGATTATTGGTATAGGTGATTTGACAAGAAAAGCTAATGAACTTGTTGTAACAACATATCGACCATTGGAAATTTATACTTTTTTAATTCTTGAGTATTTAATTTTAATATTGATCGTTTCTTATCTAGTAAGAAAACTAGAAAAGAAGTTACAAAAAGATTAATTTTTTTTTCTATAATCCCATGGCTTTTCAAAAGAGCCAGCCCATAAACCTAATTTTTCTCTTTTTGCCCTATTTTCTTGGAATATAAATTTTTTTGAATATTTAATATAAGCAATTGCATATCCATTACGAACCATCCATTCGTTTATATTCACTTTATTTTTAAAACACTCTGCAATAAATCTTTTATATCTATCCTTTTCTATCCATTTACATGTCACAAATTTATTATCAATTTTTTTTATTAGTTTTTTTGCAGAAATTTCTCCACAAGGATAATCTTTATTAAAAGTTAAAAAAGATATTGTTAACCAAGGTTTTCTACATTTTTGTTTTATTTCAGGAGCATCAATTCCATAAAAACGTATTTTTTTTTTGTTAATTCGTATTGTATCACCATCGGTTACTTTAGCTATTCCAGAAATTATCTTCAGTTCGTTTGATTTGACATCATTATAAGTCAAAAAGAAAAATATTAGACAGATACTAATAAGAAAAAAGAGTTTTATTTTGTTTAAAAACATTATTTAAAAAATTTCCAATAAAAATTAAAACTGCTATTCCCATAAACCAATTTGTTATTAATATTGTATAAAAAATATCCTCATATTCTCCACCCTTTATATTAATTACATACCATAGACTTAAAAATGGAAGAGCTGTTAATCTTAAAATACTCATATAAAGACTGTAAAGTGGTTTTTTTACTGCTTGAAATACCGCAGTGGTAATAAAAAATACAGGATAAATGGGACCAATTAAAGCTGCTACTTTTAAATAAATCGCTCCATGATTTATTGCTTCAAGATTATTTGTAAATAATGAAACTAAAAATTCTGCTCCGAAAAAAATTATTATCCCAGCGCAAATCATAAAAGAGGATCCAAAAAGAAGAGCTTTTTTATATAATTCTCTTATCCTATTAAAACTTTTTGCTCCAAAATTTTGACCACCAATAGATAAAACCGCAGTATTTAAAGCTATTACAGGGAGTAAAAAAACTTGTTCAATTCTTAAAGCGGCTCCATAACCGGCTGTAGCAATATCACCAAATTGTCCTATAAAATAGAGAATATTAAATAATCCAACTCCGATTAATAACATGCTAAACATTACAGGAATAGTCTGATAGGTAAGTTCACCCAATAAATCAAATTTTGGAATAAAGCATTGAAATCTTAGATATTGCTTTAATTCACAGCAATAAACTTTATAGGCTAAGTATAAAAGCCCTATAAATTGAGCAACAACTGTGGCAATTGCTAAACCAGATATGCCAAAAGCGGGAATAAATCCGTAACCAAAAATAAATAAAGGATTTAAAAATATATTCAAAAAAAAACTAAATATTAATACGTTTCTATAACTTTTAGTGTCTCCTTGTGCATTAAGAGTTCCATTTAAGGAAATTTGAATTAAGACAATAACAGTACCGTAGAAAATTATATCTAAATACTTTCTAGATAAAATTATACCCTCCTTATCAGATCCCATAATACTAAGTAAAAAGTCTGAAACATTTAATCCAAAAAAAGTTACTAAAATTGACAAAAAAAATGCAAATATGATTGATTGTGCAATAAATAATGAAGCTTTTTTTTTATTCTTAGCTCCTAGATTATTACCTATCAATGTATTTGTGCCAGCTGTTAAACCTACACCAATGGCAATTATAGTAAAATAAATAGGAAAAGATTTTGCTATAGCAGCTATTGCTTCAGCTGATATTCTGCCTGCAAACCAAGTATCTACTAAATTATAAAAAGTTTGAAATAATGAACCAATACTTGCTGGTATTGTGACTTTTCTTAGCAAAAACCATATTGGATCTTTTGTTAATTTAAGTGATTGTGACAAATGAATTCCTATGAATATTCTTTTTGAAAATTATATTTTTTTCCAGTCAACTTAGCTTTATATATCTGACTTTGTCTCATTCTAAAACGAGATCTTTGATCTTTTGTCAGTTTATTATAACAATTTGGACAAGACACACCTTCTTCATACATCTTAGATTTTTTATCTTTATTAGAAATTGGTTTTCTACACCCACTACAAATTGAAAAAGTACCTTGTCTCAAACCATGCTTTAAGCTAATTCTATTATCAAAAACAAAGCATTCTCCTTTCCACAAACTATTTTTTCTATCAATTTTTTTTAGATAATTTAATATTCCACCTTTTAGTTGATATATATTTTTAAAACCTTTTTTTTCTAAGTATACTGACGCTTTTTCACATCGTATTCCACCAGTGCAAAACATTGCAATTGGATGTTTTTTTTTTAATTTTCTTAAATATTTGGGAAAATCTCTGAAATTATCTATATCAGGATTGATGGATCTTTTAAAACTTCCAACTTTATGTTCAAAAGGTTTTCTTGCATCAAGTAAAAATGTTTCTTCATTTTCGATCAATTTATTCCATTTTTTTGGATCAACATGACTATCTTTTTTACTTATTCTTTTTTGGATCTTTAAATTCATAGGTACAATTTCTTTTTTAATCTTAACTTTTGATTTATAAAAAGGTTGAAATTTACACTTAGACTTATTAAAACTATCAAATTTATTAATCTTAAAAAGAATTTTAATTTTTTTGATTACCACATTTATAGCATCATATTTACCTGATAAAGATCCATTTAAACCTTCTTTGGAAATAATAATATTTCCTTTTATATTTTTCTTAATAAGAATATTGTTCAGTAATTTTTGGTATTTTTTTTGATAATTTACTTTCTGAAATTTATAAAAACCAAATACTGTAAACATTAAATCACCCTACAAACAGTCATTCCATCACCAAAAGGAATAATAACTTTTTCAACTCTTTTATCTTTAGAAATAAAATCATTCAATTCTCTTATTTTTTTTGTATATTTATCATTTATATTGTTATCAATTACTTCACCATGCCATAATACATTATCAATTATTATTAGACCTCCTTTATTTAGTAAGCCTAAAGAAATTTGATAATATTTTTTATAATTCATTTTGTCTGCATCAATAAAAACCAAATCAAATTTTTCATTTCTAATTTTAATTAGAGTTTCTAACGCTGGTTTAATAATTGTTTTAATTTTATGATCTTGTTGAGATCTTTTAAAAAATTCAATGGCAATTTTATTAGTTTTTTCATCTTTATCTAAAGCAATTATCTCACCATCATCAGGCAAAGCTAATGCCATAGACAATGTACTTAAACCTGTGAAAGTGCCGATCTCTAGTACTTTTCTAATCTTAGAAACTTTTATAATTAAATGAAGAAATTGGCATTGTGATATAGATACTTGCATTCTTTTAACATCTCCCAATTTTAAATTATAATTTATTATTTCTTTCTGGACTGGATGAAGTTTTAAACCATGTTTTAAGATATAATCTTGCAATTGTTTAGTGATGTTAAGGTCAGCGCCCATAACCCTATAATTTTTTCTTTAAGATCTCATTAATTAATTGAGGGTTAGCTTTACCACCAGAAGCTTTCATTGCTTGACCAACAAAGAAACCAAATAATTTTTCCTTTCCTTGCTTGTACTCAATTGCTTTTTCTCTATTATCATTAATTATTTTATCAATTAAAATCTCTATTGCTTTAGGATCACTTTGTTGTTTCAATCCTTTCTCTTCAACAATTTTTTGTGGATCTTTATCTCCATCTAGCATTAACTCAAATATTGTCTTTGCTATTTTCCCCGAAATTGTCCCATTCTTAATCAAGTTAACTAGTATTGCTAAATTCTTTGCGCTTACTGGGCTTTGAGAAATTTCTAAATTCTTATTATTTAAAACAGCAAATAATTCTCCTGTAATCCAATTAACTGCTAATTTCATATCTTTGTTTTTGCCCATTTTAGCAACAACTTCTTCAAAATACTTCGCGGTATCAATGTCTGATACTAAGATATTAGCTTCATATGGAGATAGTTTAAATTCATCAATAAATCTTTTCTTTTTATCATCTGGTAATTCTGGAATATTATTTTTAAGTTCATTAACAAATTCATCAGATACTTCTAACGGTAACAGATCGGGATCAGGAAAATATCTATAATCGTGTGCATCTTCTTTTGATCTCATTGATCTTGTTTCATTTTTTTTTGTATCAAATAATCTTGTCTCTTGATCAATTGATTTACCTTCTTCAATTAAATCAACTTGTCTATTTGCTTCATATTCAATGGCCATTTGCATAAATTTGATAGAATTAACATTTTTAATTTCACACCTTGTTCCAAATTCTTTTGAACCTTTTGTTCTGACAGAGACATTAACATCCGCTCTTAACGATCCTTCTTGCATATTTCCATCACAAGTACCTAAATAACGCATAATTGATCTTAATTTTTTAATATACGCGCTTACTTCATCAGGAGATCTAAGATCTGGTTTACTTACAATTTCCATTAAAGCTACACCTGATCTATTAAGATCTACAAAAGTATTTTGAGGATCAAGATCATGAATACTTTTTCCTGCATCTTGTTCTAGATGTAGCCTTTCAATACCAATTTCTTTTTGTCCATCAGGCATGTCTAATATAACTTTACCCTCACCTACTATAGGATCTTTAAATTGAGAAATCTGATATCCCTGAGGTAAATCAGCATAAAAATAATTTTTTCTGTCAAATACAGATCGTTTGTTGATTTTTGCATTAAGACCAATACCAGTTTTTATAGCTTGTTTAACACAAAATTCATTAATTACTGGTAACATTCCTGGGAATGCAGCATCAACTAAACTTACTTGTGTATTTGGTTCTGCTCCAAATTTAGTAGCTGAAGTAGAAAATAGTTTTGACTCAGATAATACTTGTGCATGAACTTCTAGCCCAATTACAACTTCATATTGATTATCTTTACGATTAATAAGATATTCTGAATTTTTTTTACTCACTTTATCCACCAATCATTTATTTGATTTTTAAAACTTATCTTTTCTTCCATTGCAAAAGCGATATTTAGTATGTTTTGTTCATCAAAAGCTTTACCGATAATTTGCAAACCCAATGGATAGCCTTTTGAATCGTGTCCTGCAGGAATAGATATAGCTGGTAGGCCTGCTAAATTGACTGGGACTGTGAATATGTCGTTAAGATACATTGAAACTGGATCATTCGTTTTTTCGCCTATTTTAAATGCTGAACTAGGTGTTGAAGGAGTTAGAATTGCATCAACTTTCTTATAAGCTTCATCAAAATCATTTTTAATAAGTTTTCTCACTTTTTGAGCTTTTAGATAATACGCATCATAATAGCCTGATGATAAAACATAAGTTCCAATCATAATTCTTCTTTGAACTTCTGCCCCAAACCCCTCGGATCTAGTTTTCTCATACATATCAATTAAGTTTTCGCCTCTAGCTCTAAATCCATATTTTACACCATCATATCTTGCTAAATTAGAAGATGCCTCAGCGGGAGCAACTATATAATAAGTTGGTAAAGCATAACTTGTATGTGGAAGAGAAATATCAATTGTTTCTGCACCACAATCTTTTACATATTGAATTCCTTTTTGCCAAAAATCGTCAATCTCTTTTGGCATTCCATCTACTCTATATTCTTTTGGTATTCCAATTTTCTTTCCTTTAATATTATTACTAAGTTCTTTACTGTACTCATTTCTTTTAAAATCTATTGAAGTAGAATCTTTTGGATCGTAAGAGCTAATTACTTCTTGTAATAAAGCACAATCTTTTACATTTTGAGCCATTGGTCCTGCTTGATCTAGTGAAGAGGCAAAAGCAACAATTCCATAACGTGAGCAACTTCCGTATGTAGGTTTTAATCCTACTGTTCCTGTAAAAGAAGCTGGTTGTCTTATTGATCCACCTGTGTCAGTGCCAATTGTTATCGGAGTTAATTGTCCAGCAACTGCAGATGCAGATCCACCTGATGAGCCGCCTGGTACTAAATTTTTATCAATAGGATTTTGTACATTTCCAAAAAAACTAGTTTCATTTGATGATCCCATTGCAAATTCATCACAGTTTAATTTACCTAAAAGTATTGCTCCTTCATTCCAAATATTTTTAGTTACTGTTGACTCATAAGTGGGTACAAAATTATTTAAGATTTTACTACCAGCAGTTGTTTTAACATTTTTTGTACAAAATAAATCTTTAACTGCCATCGGAATACCAGGTAATTTTAAATTGAAATTAGGTTTTTGATCAAATTTTTTTGCTTTATCCAATGCTGATGAAAAATCATCTGTAATATAAGCATTTAGCTCTCCAGATTTTTCAGATCTTTCAATAAACCCTTTGGTTACATCTGTTGAGGAAATTTTTTTATTTTTGATATTTTCAACTAATTCTGTCAAAGATTGTTTAGTTATATCTGACATTATTCTATTACCTTTGGTACAACAAAATAATCTTTATTATCCTGCGGAGAATTTTTAATAATTTGTTCTCTTATATTTTCACTTTTAACTTCATCAGATCTCAATTTTAACGTTGTTTCAGCAACAGAAGTTAAAGGCTCAACATTATCTGTTTTTAATTCATTAAGTTTCTCAATAAAATCAAATATTGAATTTAAATCACCAGCTAATTTTTTGGCTCTTTGTTCATCAACTGAAATCCTTGATAATTTGGATATATGCTTTATTGTTTTAAGATCTATACTCATATGCTATTTAAATATGACGCAAACTATCACTTAAGTTTAAAATATACAATATGATCACTTTGGAAGAATTTAAAAAAAAACACTCAGATAAGTGTAGATTGATAGGTTTAGACCTTGGTTCTAAAAGAATCGGCGTATCTATTTGTGACGAAAAACAATTAATTGCGACTCCTTTGAAAACAATAAATAGAAATTCACTGGACGAATTAATTAATGAACTTAAAGAAATTATAAATGATAATAATGTTAAGGGTATGATTATTGGAAATCCTTTAAATATGGATGGTTCGTCAGGTAGGTCATCTCAATCAGTAAGAGATACTTCTCAAAACATTGAAAAAAATATTAATATTCCAATTTGCTTATGGGATGAAAGATTATCAACAGTTGGAGCCTTTAATTTATCTAGTCAATTAGATATCAATGTTAGTAAAAGAGAAAAGAAAATTGATGAAAATGCAGCTACTTTCATATTACAAGGAGCAATAGATTTTTTAAATAATTAATACTTGCTATTCTATACATTTATAGCTATAGAGTTGGTTTTAATGGCAATTAAATCCGATAAAGCTATTAAAATTTCTCAAAAACATTTGTTAGGTATCCAAGATTTATCAATTAATGATGTTAATTTGATATTAGATGAAGCTCATAAATTTATAAAACTAAATCAAAGTAAAAATAAAAAGATAGATGTTTTAAGAGGTAAAACTCAAATTAATTTATTTTTTGAGCCCTCTACAAGAACTCAAAGTTCATTTGAATTAGCCGGTAAAAGACTTGGTGCAGATGTAATGTCTATGAATATCAGCAACTCAGCAATTAAAAAAGGTGAAACATTAATTGATACTGCAATGACTTTAAATGCAATGCATCCAGATATTATTGTAATTAGACATCAAGATTCAGGTGCATGTAACTTACTTTCACAAAAAGTTAATTGTGCAGTTTTGAACGCTGGTGATGGTAGAAGAGAACATCCAACTCAAGCTTTATTAGACGCTTTAACAATTATAACTCGTAAAAAAAAAATTGAAGGTTTAAAAATTGCTATTTGTGGAGACATACTTCATTCAAGAGTAGCAAGATCTAATATTTATTTATTAAACATGTTAGGAGCAGAGGTAAATATAATTGCTCCAACAAATCTGATGCCTAAAGAAATTGAAAAATTTGGGGTTAACACATTTACTGATATGAAAAAGGGTTTGAAAGATTGTGATATTGTAATGATGTTGCGATTACAAAATGAAAGAATGACAAGTTCGTATCTTTCATCCAATAGAGAGTATTATGAATATTATGGATTAACACCGGATAAATTAGAATATGCTAAATCTGACGCCTTAATAATGCATCCTGGACCAATGAATAGAGGTATAGAAATAGATACAGTTTTAGCTGATGATATTAATAAAAGTTTGATTAAGGAACAAGTTGAACTTGGAGTGGCGGTAAGAATGGCTTGTTTAAAAATATTTTGTACTTAGATGAAAAAACAATATTTTATAAATGCAAATATAATAGACCCTCACAATTCAATAAATGAAAATGGGGGTTTAATTATAAATGAAGAAGGCAAAATTGAAGCTATAGGAAAAAAAGTTAATATTAATAACTTACCAAGTAGAGAAAGGCCAATTGATTTAAAAGGTAAATATATTTTCCCAGGGTTAGTAGATATGAGAGTTTTTGTTGGCGAACCTGGATTTGAATACAAAGAAAATTTTAGAACTTTAAGTAATGCGGCTTTATCAGGAGGAGTTACTTCCGTAGTTACAATGCCTAATACAGATCCAATAATTGATAATGTTTCAATAGTTGATTTTTTGAAAAGAAGAGGAAGGGACAAGTCAAAAATAAATATTTTTCCATGTGCTTCACTCACAAAAAATACTGAGGGAACTAATATGACAGAATTTGGCCTTTTACAGAGTAAAGGAATAATTGCTTTCACTGATGGTGTGAAAACAATTCAAAATCCAAGATTAATGTCTAGAATAATGAACTCTGCAAAAGATGTAGGTTGTTTAATAATGCAACACGCTGAGGACAGTGAGTTAGCGAAAAACGGAATGATAAATTCTGGAATAATTGCCTCCAAACTGGGATTATCAGGTATTCCAGAAATAGCTGAAAGAATTTTAATTGAAAGAGATTTAACGTTATTAGAAAAAGTTAAGTGTAGATATCATATATCGCAATTATCATCACAGAAATCAGTTGAAGTATTAAAATATAGAAAAGAAATAGTTAAATTCACATCTGGAGTTTCAGTAAACAACTTATCATTAAATGAAAATGATATTGGGGATTTTAGAACTTTCTTAAAACTATCACCCCCATTAAGAAGGGAGGAAGATAGATTGGCCTTAGTTCAAGGTTTAAAAGATGAATTAATTGATGTAATTGTTTCTGATCACAAACCTGAGGATGAAGAATCTAAAAGATTAACATTTTCACAAGCAGCTACAGGTGCTTCGGGAGTAGAAACGCTACTTTCTTTAAGTTTGGAATTATATCATAATGAATCTCTAAAACTTGAAACAATAATTAAAGCACTCACCTCAAATCCAGCAAAAATATTAAAAATTGATAAAGGTAATCTTACTATTGGAAATGATGCTGACTTTTGTATAGTCGATATTGATAAACCATGGATTGTAAAAAAAGAAAAACTAGTATCAAAATCAAAAAATACTTCGATTGAAGATAAAAAACTTCAAGGAAAGGTTACTAATACGTTTGTAAAAGGAAAAGAATTATTTAAGCTGTAGTATGGATTTTTTAATTATAGGTATAATTTCCTATTTAATGGGATCTATCCCATTTGGGTTCATATTAACAAAAATCTTTTTAAAAAAAGATATTAGAGAGGTTGGTTCTGGAAACATTGGAGCAACCAATACGCTAAGAGCTGGAAATAAACTAATTGGTTATTTGACACTCACACTTGATATTATTAAAGCAATTATTCCAGTAATTTATACAAAAATTTACTTTCCAGATTTTTTATATTTAGCATCATTGTGTGCTTTTTTAGGCCACGTATTTCCAGTTTGGCTTAAGTTTAAGGGTGGCAAAGGTGTTGCAACTTATGTTGGAATTTTATTTTCAATCAATATTTATTTTGGAATTATTTTTACAATCGTTTGGACAATAACATTTGTTATTTCAAAGTTCTCATCTTTATCATCATTAATAGCTTCAGTATCAATACCCATCTATCTATTAATTTTAACTCAATTTGATCAATTAATTTTTTTTACAATAATGTTTGTATTAATATTTTTTACCCATAGAGAAAATATTAAAAGATTGAAAAATAAAGAAGAAACCAAGACAAAAATTTATTAATTTGACTATCTAAAGCTTTTGGGTAGTTTGTAGTCTATGAATTTGGTCATTGTAGAAAGTCCAGCTAAAGCAAAAACTATTAATAAATATTTAGGTGATAAATATAAAGTTTTAGCAAGCTATGGGCATATAAGAGACCTTCCATCAAAAAATGGATCAGTAGATCCTGAGCAAGATTTTAAAATGGAATGGGAGGTTGATAGTTTTTCTAAAAAATATTTAAAAGAAATTACTGATGCTGCAAAAAAATCCTCAAAAATAATTTTAGCTACCGACCCAGATCGTGAGGGTGAAGCTATTGCATGGCATGTTAAAGAGTATTTAAATGAAAAAAAACTTTTAAAAGATAAAGAAATTGAAAGAGTTGTCTTTAATGAAATTACCAAAAAAGCTGTTATACATGGAATTGAAAATCCAAGGCAGATAGAACCACTGCTAGTAGATGCCTATATGGCAAGAAGAGCCTTAGATTATTTAGTTGGGTTCAATATTTCTCCAATACTTTGGACAAAGTTACCAGGCTCAAAGTCTGCAGGAAGAGTTCAATCTGTAGCGCTAAAGTTAATTACAGAAAGAGAACATGAAATTGAGTCTTTTAAACCAGAAGAATTTTGGACATTAAGTGTAAAATTTGTTGATGAAAAAAAACAAAACATAACTGCTAGTATCACTCAATTAGATAATAATAAAATTGAAAAGTTTTCTTTTAAAAATAAAGAGGAAATAAATAAAGCTATATCAAATATAAAAAGTAAAAAATTTCAAATTTCTGATATTTCAAGTAAAGTTGTCAATCGTAATCCTTCAGGTCCATTCACTACGTCAACTCTTCAGCAAACTGCATCTAGTAGATTAGGATTTGGAGCTTCTCGAACAATGCAAATTGCCCAAAAACTTTATCAGGGAATTGATATAGAGGGTGAAACAATAGGATTAATAACTTATATGAGAACAGATGGCACCAACTTATCAGCTGATGCTGTTACATCTTTTAGAAATTATATTCAAAATGATCTAGGTAAAGAATATTTACCTCAAAATCCATTAAATTATTCTGGAAAAAAAGCAAAGAATGCTCAAGAAGCTCACGAGGCCATTCGACCAACTGATATTACAAGAGCTCCAGAAATAATAAAAAGATATTTAAGTTCAGATCAAAATAAATTATATGATTTGATTTGGAGTAGAGCTTTATCTTCACAAATGGAGTCTGCTAAATTTGATCGAAATACGATTACAATAACCTCTGAGAATAATGACACTATCTGTAAAGCTAGTGGATCAGTTTTAAAATTTGATGGCTTTTTAAAAATTTATAAAAATATTAATAAAGATGATGATGAAAGCATTCTTCCAGAAATGTCTAAAGGACCAATTAATATTGAGGCGTTATTAGATGAACAACACTATACTCAGCCTCCACCTAGATACTCTGAAGCAAGTTTAGTAAAAAAACTTGAAGAATTAGGTATTGGAAGACCTTCTACTTATGCAAGTATTATTTCTACTATAGCTAATAGAGGATACGCGGAGATTTTAAATAAAAGATTTTTTCCCACAGATAGAGGTAAATTAATTTCAGCTTTTTTAGAAAAATTATTTTCAAAATATGTAGATTATAACTTTACCGCTGGGTTAGAAGACCAATTAGATGAGATTACATCTGGGAAAGAAAGTTGGATAAGAGTATTGGAACTTTTTTGGAAAGATTTCAATAATAATGTCTCTGAGGTTAAAGAAAAAAGAACAAGAGAAGTTTTAGATTTACTTAATGAAAGTTTGGGTAGTTTAGTTTTTGATAAGGATAAAGAGGGAAATATAGTTAGAAAATGTCAATTATGTGATTCCGGAACACTTAGTTTGAAAAATAGCTTTAGAGGTGGTGCTTTTATAGGTTGCTCAAATTATCCTGAATGTAAGTTTACTCGACCATTATCAAAAGCAAAAGCTGCAGCTCAAGCACAACTAGCCGAACCAAAATTTATTGGAAAACATGAAAATGGAAATGATATATATCTAAAAAATGGAAGATTTGGTCCATATCTTCAATATGAAATAAATCCAGATGATCTGAAGGTTGAAAAAACTCCAAAAAAAAGGAAAAAAACTAAAAAATCCAAATCAGATGTTAATGAACTTTTAAAAAATGTTTCAATACCAAAGGGCTTAGAATTAGAAAATATCGATTTAGAAAAAGCTAAATTCCTATGCTCATTACCTAAATCTTTAGGGATAAATCCTGATAATCAAAAAGAGATAACATTGAATACAGGTAGATTTGGTCCTTATCTTAAATGTGAAAATAAATCTGCACGTTTAGAAAATATAGAAGAAATATTTTCAATAGGTTTAAATAGAGCAATAACAATGATTGCTGAAGCTAAACCTGGTCGAATATCTTCTTCAATAATAAAAGATTTAGGAGAACATCCAGAGGATAAAAAACCTGTCAGAATTATGAAAGGTCAATATGGGCCATATATAAAATACAAATCTTTGAATGCTACTATCCCAGAAGAAAAGGATCCTGTAGAACTAACAATGGAAGAAGCTTTAATTTTAATTGAGAAAAGAAGAGAATACGATAGAAATAAAAGAAAAAGTAAAAAATGAAATTCAAATTATTAATAAATATACTGATATTCTTCTTATTTTTTACAATCGTTCATGCTACTGAAAATAAATGTGAACAATTTGAAAAATTAAGTGCTAAATATATTGAATGTAATGCAAAAAAATTAAAAGATAAGACTTCAAATAAAATTAAAGAGAGTAAAGAGAATTTTGAAAAATCTGGAATTAAAGAAAAATTTAATAAATTTAAAAGTAAAAAAACTTTGTTTTAATAAAAATTAATATGTCTTTTGAAGATAAAATAAAAGAATTAAATATAAAATTACCAAAAGCAGCTGATCCTGTTGGATCTTATGTTGCTACCAAAATTATAGGAAATTTATTATTTATATCTGGTCAAATCTCAATAAATGAAAACGGTGAGTTAATTATGGGTAAAGTTGGCAAAGATTTAGACACTGAAGCTGGATATAATGCAGCAAAACGATGTGCATTAAGTATCGTTGCTCAGGTTAAAAAAGCTTGTGATGATGATTTATCAAAAGTTAAATCATGTATAAAACTTACTGGTTTTGTAAATTCAACAGATGATTTTACAGATCAACCAAAGGTAATAAATGGTGCTTCTGATTTAATTGCTAACATATTTGGTGATGCTGGCATGCACACAAGAGCAGCTGTTAGCACAAATAGCCTACCATTAGGGGTTTCTGTTGAAGTTGATGCTATTTTCGAGTTAAAATAATCTATCTTCCAATAGCAAAATATTTTATTTTTAATTCTCTCATTTTTTCTGGGGAATAGATATTTCTAAGATCATAAACAATAAAATTATTTTTTTTGACCAATTTTTTAAAGTTTAGTAATTTGAATTCATTCCATTCTGTATGTATGATAATAAGATCAGTTTTAAAACAAGCTGATGCGATATTTTTAAAATATTGAACATTTTTTAAGTGTTTAAACTCTTTTTTTTCACCCGATGGATCATAATATCTAATTTCACAATTACTTTTATTTAAATATTTGATCATTGGTATACTAGCTGCTTCTCTCATATCATCTGTATTTGGTTTAAATGTTACACCTAGAAAAGTTATCTTTTTATTTTTGACTTTTTTATTTAAAATTTTTTCAATTTTTTTTGTTAATTGAATTTTTCTTAAATTATTTGATTTAACCGTACTTTTTACTATTGATAAATCTATTTTATATTTAGTAGCTGTATCAATTAAAGCTCTAGTATCTTTTGGAAAACACGATCCTCCATATGCAGGTCCTGCTCTTAAAAAACGATCTCCTATACGTTGATCTAATCCCATTCCGTTTGAAACATCTTTTATATCTACATTTGTTTTTTCACATAAGTTAGCAAGCTCATTTATAAAAGAAATTTTAGTTGCTAAGAAAGAATTAGAAGCATATTTAATTAATTCTGCTCCTCTTCTAGAAGTTTGAAGGTATCGGCTACTTTTTTTAATTATAGGTAAATATAAATTTTTGAGTATTTTGTTTGCTTTTTTACTATTGGTACCAATTACAACTCTATCTGGATAAACAAAATCTCTAATTGCTTCACCTTCTCTCAAAAATTCAGGATTAGAAACTATGTCAACTAATTTTTTTCTTTTAAGTTTAATTAAAATTTTTTCAATTTTATCACCAGTTGTAACCGGTACAGTAGATTTTGTTACTACAATTTTATATTTTTTAATAATTCTTTTTAGTTCATTTGCTACTTGAAATACATACTTTAAGTTTGCTGAATTATTATTTTTGTTTGTTGGTGTACCAACACATATAAAAATAATGTCTGACTTTTGTACAGCAAGTTTCAAATCTGTTGTAAAAAATAATCTTTTTTGTTTAAAATTTTTTTTTATTAATTCATCTAGTCCAGGTTCGTAAATAGGTACCTTGCCCTTATTAAGAAAATCTATTTTATCTTTATCTTTATCTACACAATAAACTAAATTGCCTAAATCAGAAAAGCAAACTCCACTCACCAAACCAACATAGCCTGTTCCAATCATACAAATTTTCATAATTTAGAAATCTCCTTAGATGAATTTATGTATCCTTTCATAGATCCACAATCTAAATACTTTCCTGAGAAATTATGTGCTATAAATTTTTCGTTATCATAAATCAAAGATTGAATAGCATCAGTAATATGTATTTCTCCACCTTTACCAGGTTTTTGTCTAACTAATTTAGAAAAAATTTTTTTTGGAAGAATATATCTTCCAATTACCGCTCGATTAGATGGAGCTATTTTTAATGATGGTTTTTCAATAACATCATCAATAAAAAAATTTTTTTTATCAATTCTTTTTTTAAATTTGTAGATACCCCATCTGGTAACATCAGATTTCTTAACCTTTAAACTAGCCATGACTGATGAGTGATATTTCTTATTTAATTGAATCATAGACTTTGAACAATTTTTTTTAATTATCAAGTCATCTGGTAATAACATTAAAAAAAATTTATCCTTAATTAAATTTTTTGTTTTTAATACAGCATGACCTGTGCCTAATGGTTTGTTTTGATAAACAAATCTAATTAATTTTCTATATCTTATAATTTTTTTATATTCTTCTTTTATTCTAGGGTCTTTTTTATTTTTAATAATTTTTTTATAAAATTTATCATTAAAGAAATAATTTTTTATCATAATCTTTTTTTGAGAGATTATAAAAATAATTTCTTTTATTCCTGCCTCAATACATTCATCTAAAATATACTGAATACCTGGTTTACCATTAATTGGTAAAAGTTCTTTTGGAATAACACTTGATAGGGGAAGCAACCGTGTTCCTAGTCCCGCTAGAGGAATTATTGCTTGTTTAATCATTTAAATGTTTTACTTATTAAATTATTTTATACAAATGAAAATTTTATTAAATAATAATGATTTAAATGAGGCATTATCTAAAGTACAGAATTTAGGTTTTGTACCTACGATGGGAAGTCTACATAAAGGTCATATATCACTAATTAAAAGATCAAAAAAAGAGTGCAACAAAACAATTGTAAGTATATTTGTTAATCCAAGACAATTTAATAATAAAAATGATTTTAAAAAATACCCTAGAGATCATAAAAAAGATTTAATAATTCTCAAAAAATTGAATGTAAATTTTGTTTTTATACCCAAAATTGATCAAATATATAATTCAAAAAAAATGACTAAAATTAAAATTGGGAAAAAAAATCAAATATTATGTGCAAAATTTCGCAAAGGTCATTTTGAAGGTGTGATTGACGTAATGGATAAATTGACAGCTTTAATCAAACCTAAAAAAATTTTTATGGGTGAAAAAGATTATCAACAATTTTACTTAGTAAAGAAGTACTTAGATAAAAAATATTCATTGAAAATGGTTCAATGTAAAACAATTAGAAATAAAAATGGAATTGCACTATCTTCAAGAAACTTACTTTTAGATAAAAAAAACTTATTCAAAGCAGGAAAATTTATTAAGGATCTAATGAACCTAAAAAATAGATATAGTAAGAACAATAATTTTAATAAGATACTTAATTTAAAAAAAAAAGAATTCAGTAAATTTTATAAGATCAGAATTGAATATCTTGAATTAAGAAATCTGAATAATCTCAAATTGTCAAAAAAAATAAAAAACTCGAAAATTTTTGTAGCTTTCTATTTAAATAAAGTAAGATTAATTGATAATATTTAATATCTTATAAAAAATATGCACCAACACCCAAAAAAGATACAAAACCAATTACATCGGTAATTGTCGTTACAAAGACACTAGATGCAATTGCAGGATCTATATTCATTTTTTTTAATGTGACAGGAACTAGAATACCAAACAAGCCAGCTACCACCATTGTTAAAACCATTGAAATAGATATTATTAGTGAAAGTTGATAATCTTGAAACCAAATTTGTACGATAAAAGAACTTATAATTGCAAAAATAAAGCCGTTAAGAATACCAATATTAAATTCCTTCAGAATATTTTGATTAAAATTATTTTTAGTTAAATCATTTGTTGCTAGTGTTCTTACCGTAACTGCTAAAGTTTGCATTCCTGCGTTACCACCCATTGAAGCTACTATTGGCATTAAAAATGCTAAAACAACCATTTGTTCAATTGTTGCACCAAATAAACTAATACAATAAGTTGCTAGAAAAGCTGTAAATAAATTAAGTAATAGCCAATTAAATCTTCTTTTAGTTTTTGTTATTACACCATCAGTTATTTCTTCATCTCCAACTCCAGCTAATCTTAAAGCATCTTCTTCCGCCTCTTCTTTTAAAACTGTAAGAACATCATCAGATGTTATCATTCCAACTAATTTATTATTTTTATCAACAACACAAGCCGAATTTAAATTATAATTTTCAAATGAATTTCCAACTTCCTCTTTATCCATATCTACAGGTATTAGAAAAATAGAGTCATCCATTATCGATGACATTTTTGATTCTCTAGGTGTTCTTAAAACTTTTGATGATGGAACTGCACCAATAGGTTTAAAATTTTCATCAACAATATAAATCTCCAAGAATTGCTCAGGCAAATCTTTGTTTTCTCTTAAATAATCAATTGTTTGTCCCACCAACCAATTACTTGGAATAGCAGTAAATTCCCTCTGCATAATTCTAGCCGCACTATCTTCTGGATAACTTAAGCCTTCCAAGAGAGCGAAACGATCTTTTGGTGGTAATAAACTTAATATTGAATTCTTATCTTTTTCATCAACATTTTCTAAAATAGCTATTGCATCGTCAGACTCAAGGTTTTTCAGTATTCTTACAATCGCATCAGAAGATAAAAATTTTATAATTTGAGTTTGAACGGACTCATTAAGTTCAACAAACACCTCAGGATCTACTTTAAAATTATTAAGTTTAATTAAATTTTCTCTATCACTTTCACTCAGATGTTCAATAATATCTGCAGCATCAGCTGGATGCATTTCTTTAAATGAATTTGTTATAAATGAAGCATCGTTGCTTGATATTTTATCTGTAACAACTTTTATATACTCTTTATTAAATTCAAAATTGACTTTTTTATCTTTGATTTTTTTTATTAAAGTCATAAATTTACCTATTATTCTGTCGGATCTTTTAATACATAATAAAAAGAATACAATTTATAAATGAATATAGAAATTAAAAAATCACAAAAACCAGTAAAATATGAAGATGCGTTAACATTTATGGAGAAGCGACTCTATGAAATAAATAAAAATGATTCTAATGATTTAATATGGATTTTAGAACATGAGGAACTTTATACAGCTGGAACAAGCTTTAAAGAAAAAGAAATTTTAGATAAATCGATAAAAATAATTAAAACAAATAGAGGTGGAAAAATTACTTACCATGGTCCTGGTCAATTAATTTGTTATTTCGTAATTGATTTAAAAAAAAGGAAAAAAGATATTAGAAAATTTATTTCTATTATCGAAAAAACAATAATTGATACAATTAAATTTTATAAAATTGATACATTTGCAGATAAGAAAAATATTGGAATATGGTATAAAAATAATAGTGAAATTAAAAAAGTAGCTGCTATTGGAGTAAGGGTTAGTAAGTGGATAGCCTATCACGGCTTTTCAATAAATATAAAAAATGACTTAAACAAATACGATGCAATAATTCCTTGTGGCATAGAAGATAAAGGAGTTACAAGTTTAGAAAAAATTAAAAATCAAAATTATAATAACTTAGATAAAAAATTACTCGAAAACTTTATCTCTAATTTGAAAAATTCAACCTTTTAATTTTTAATAATTTCTTGAAATAATCGGGTAGTAAAGCTTTATATGTATATTTCTTGTCATTTATCATAAATTTTATTTGATAGGAATGAAGCATAAGATCTTTATTCATACCTTTGATCGAAGAAGAAGATCTATATTTCTTATCACCATAAATTGAATGACCTATATTAAATAATTGTTTTCTTAATTGATGTTTTCTTCCTGTGATAGGTTTCATTTCTACTAAACTAGAATTTGAATTTTTATCAATAACTTTAAAAAAAGTTTTTGCTTTTTCTATAATCTTTTTACCATTATCATATCTGATCAATTCATTATTCCATTCACCAGAATTTTTTTCTATTTCACCATGACATATTGCTAAATAAGTTTTATGAACCTTTCTTAATCTAAATAATGAAGTTAACAATTGAGCTGTTTTTCTATTTTTTGCCATTATAAAAACTCCTGAAGTATCTTTATCTAATCTGTGAACAGAATAAGGTTTAGTATTTTGAAAAATTTCACTTTTTGCAAAAATATCTACTAAGTTTTTTTTAGATTTTGTTCCTCCTTGAACTGATATACCTGAACTTTTATTTAAAACTATAAAATCTTCATTGTTGTCAATAATTAAATCTTCGTTTGCTTTAACTATCTCACTAGATGGATTGAATATCTTTTTGTTGAGTTGAATATTTTCCTTAAATTTGAAATTAAAAATATTAATTTTGTCATTTGTTTTTACCTTAAAGGAACTTTTTACTTTTTTTTTGTTAATCTTAATTTTACCTAATCGTAAATTCTTTTCGATTAAACTCTGTGGGATTTTTCCTAGTTTATTTCGTAACCACCTATCAAGACGCATGTCGTTACATGTTGATTCAACAACAAAATTTTTAATCATGTTAACTATTTAAAGAATAAATTAAGGTGTAGCTACTTTTTTATCTTCTTTTTTATCAGCTTCTTTTTGAGTTTCTTTTTGAGTTTCTTTTTTCTTTTTATCAATCTTTTTTGCCTGAATGTCTCTATCTACAAACTCAATTATTGCCATAGGAGCATTATCACCATATCTAAAACCAGCCTTGACTATTCTTGTATAACCACCATTTCTTTTTTCATATCTTTTCGAAAGAGTTTTTTTAACTTTGGTTGCTGATTGAATATCTTGTAACTGAGAAACAAGCATTTTTGTAGTATTTAAATTGTCTTTTTTTCCTAAAGTAATTATTTTATCAGCTTGAGGTTTAAGAAATTTAGCTTTAGGTAAAGTAGTTTTTATTTGCTCATACTTTATTAACGAATTTAACATATTTTTAAGTAGAGCTTTTCTATGTTCCGATGTTCTATTTAATCTTTTATTTGCAAAACCATGTCTCATTATATTGATTCCTCAAGTTTTTTTGACATTTCAGCAATATTATCTGGGGGCCAATTGGGTATTTCCATACCTAGATACAAAGACATACCAGTTAAAACTTCTTTAATTTCATTAAGAGATTTTCTACCAAAATTTGGCGTTCTTAACATTTCTCCCTCTGATTTTTGCACAAGATCACCTATATAAATTATATTGTCATTTTTTAAACAGTTCATTGATCTAACTGACAATTCAAGTTCATCAACTTTTCTTAATAAATTTTTGTTAAATTCTGGTTCTTGAGATACCTCTTTTACTGGAGCTTCTACTGGTTCATCAAAATTGATAAACATTTTTAATTGATCTTGGAAAATTCTAGCTGAATAAGCAACTGCATCTTCTGCAGAAATAGATCCATTTGTTTCTACTTCCATGGTTAATTTATCATAATCTAGAGCCTTTCCTTCTCTAGCAGTACTTACAGAGTAAGAAACTTTTTTTACAGGACTATATAAAGAGTCAATTGCAATTAATCCTAATGGAGGCTCTTCAGGTTTATTCAATTCTGCAGGAACATATCCTTTGCCAGTGTTTACATTCATTTCCATATGAAAATTAGTATTTTCATCTAGATTACAAATAACTAAATCTGGATTTAGAATTTCAATATCAGCAACCTGTGAAATATTTGAAGCTTTAATTTCTCCTGGTCCTTTAGCATCTAAAATCAATTTTTTTGTCCCCTCTGAAGCACATTTTAAAGCTAAAGATTTTATATTTAGAACTATATCAGTAACATCTTCTCTTACTCCTTTTATAGATGTAAATTCGTGCAAAACACCATCTATCTGAATAGAGGTAACTGCCGCACCTCTTATAGAAGATAACAAAATTCTTCTAAGTGAATTTCCTAGTGTTAAGCCATACCCTTTTTCTAAGGGTTCAGCCACTATCGTAGCTTTTGTTAAATCATCACTTATTTTAACATCCAACTTTGTTGGTTTAATTAATGATTTCCAATTTTTAACATTTACATTTTCTGTTTCCATTAAACTCTCCTTTTTTTTGGTGGTCTGGTACCATTATGGGGCATTGGCGTTGTATCTTTAATTGATAAAATTTTAAATCCTCTTGCTTGTAAAGCTCTTAATGCAGTTTCCCTACCTGAACCAGGGCCCTTAACTTCTACCGACAAAGTTTTCATTCCGAATTCTAGTGCCTTAGCTGCAGCAGCATCAGCTGCAACTTGTGCTGCGTAAGGCGTAGACTTTCTAGAACCTTTAAATCCTTTTTGTCCTGCTGATGCCCATGAAACAACATTTCCATTGGTATCAGCAATTGAAATTATTGTATTGTTAAATGTAGACTGAACATAAGCTATACCATTTAAAATATTCTTTTTAGTTTTCTTTTTTTTTGAATAAGAACTTTTAACTACTTTTTTTGAGGGTTTATCTAACTTTTGATCTTTATTGTCAGTTTTTTCTAACTTAGCCATATATTATTTTTTAAGTGGTGTTAATTTTTTTCCTGCTATTGCTATCGCTTTACCTTTTCTAGTTCTAGCATTGCATCTAGTCCTTTGACCTCTTACTGGTAATTTTTTTCTATGTCTTGAGCCACGATAACAAGCCAAATCAATTAATCTTTTTATACTCAAAGAATAATCTCTTCTTAGATCACCCTCAACTTTGAAATTTTGATCTATATATTCTCTTATTTTTAAAATTTCATCATCTGTTAATTGGTTTACCCTTTTTTCTTTTGGGATAGACAATGAATTACAAATTTGTTTAGAAAACTTATCTCCTATACCATATATATAAGTTAACCCAACTTGGACTAATTTATTTTGTGGGATATTAATTCCTGCAATACGAGCCATAAATATGTGATAAATTTTAGCCTTTTATATAAGAAGTTGTTTTAAAGTCAACGTCTTAAACTTGAAGAAAAGCATCGATTTTATTGGTTATTTGCTTAATTTCAAGTGTACCATCAATTTCATGAAAATTTGAATTTTTGGAGTAAAAATCTAGGACTGGCTTGGTCATCTCCATATAAGTATCATATCTTTTCAAAATAGTATCTAATTTGTCATCTGATCTATTTTCTATATTTTTTCTTTTTTCAACTCTTTTAATGATAGTTTCTTTATTAACATTAAGAAAAAAAATATATTTAATTTTTTGATCTGAATTATTTAAAAATAAATCTAAATTTTGGGCCTGACTCAACGATCGGGGGTAGCCATCAAATATTAATTTGTTTTTTTTTTTAGGATCTAAAACAATGTCTTTAATCAGATTGTTTACTATTTCATCACTTACAAATTTACCATCATTCATATTTTCAACTATTTTTTTTCCTATTTCTGAATTTTTTTTAATTTCATTTCTAAGCATATCACCTGTTGATATTTGAAAACCATTTATCTTTTTAGCCAAATATTTAGCTTGAGTACCTTTACCTGCGCCCGGGGGTCCAAATAGGATTATATTCACTTATTATCTACCAAATTTTGTTTTCTTAATAAGTTGTTCATATTGTGAACTCATTAATCTTGTTTGTATTTGTGTAACAGTATCAATTGCAACTACAACTACAATTAAAATTGATGTTCCTCCAAGATAAAAAGGAATAGGATAGTTGGCAATTAAAAATTCAGGCATTAGACAAACTAAAGTTAAGTATAAAGCTCCGATAGTAGTCAATCTGGTAAGAATACTTTCTATATATAAAGCTGTACTTTCACCAGGTCTTATACCTGGAATAAAACCTCCATACTTTCTTAAATTGTCAGCAGTTTCATTTGGATTAAAAGTTATGGATGTATAAAAAAAAGTAAAAAAAATAATTCCAGAAGCGTATAACAACATATACAAAGGCTGACCTTGAGTAAAAAAAGAACTTATATTCAAAAAAGTATCATTTTCAGAAAAATTAAAATTTGAAAAAGTTACAGGTAATAATAATAAGGCTGATGCAAAAATTGCAGGTATAACTCCAGCTTGGTTTATCTTTAACGGCAAATGTGAAGATTCTCCACCATACATTTTATTTCCCATTTGTCTTTTAGGATAATTTATTAAAATTTTTCTTAAAGCTCTTTCCATAAAAACTATAAACAATATAGTAAGAATTAGTAAAATAAATATTGCCAAAATCATAATAGTTGATACCGCTCCAGTTCTACCTAATTCAAATGTTGTAACTAATGCTCTAGGAATTTCTGCAACTATACCAGCAAAAATGATAAGTGATATTCCATTACCAATACCTCTCTGAGTAATTTGTTCACCAAGCCACATCAAAAAAATTGTTCCAGCAACTATAGTGGTTACCGTTGAAATTTTAAAAAATAGTCCTGGATTAATTACTAAATTAGCAGAAGACTCCAACCCAACAGATAAACCATAGCCCTGGACTGTCGCCAACAATACTGTTCCGTATCTAGTTATTTGAGTAATTTTAGATCTTCCAATTTCACCTTGTGATTTTAAATTTTTGAAATAATCAGATACCCCTGTTAAAAGTTGAACTATTATGGATGAAGAAATATAAGGCATAATTCCTAAAGCAAAAATAGCCATCCTGCTTACAGCACCACCAGCAAATACGTTAAACATTCCAAGTAATCCTTTTTGATTTCCCTCCATCATAATTTTTAATTGCTCGGGATCAATTCCTGGTAATGGAATAAATGTACCAAATCTATAAACAGCTAAAATAGCTATAGTAAAAATTATTCTATTTCTTAAATCATTGCTTGATGAAGAAGCGCTCATTTAAATAATATCTATTTTTTTAATTGTATTGAACCGCCAATTTTTTCTAGCTTAGCTACTGCAGATTTAGATGCCAAATCGGCTTGTATATTTATCTTATTTTTTATTTCTCCAGAACCTAGGATTTTTAATTTTATTGAGTTTTTTTTAATTAATTTTAATTTTTTTAACAAATCTGAATTAAGTAAATCTGTAGATTTGATATTTTTTTTGTCTAAAAAAGATTGGATTTTATCAAGGTTTAAAATTGCAATAGTCCCTTTTTTAATTGGATTAAAACCTCTTTTTGGAAGTCTTCTATATAAAGGCATTTGACCACCCTCAAAACTTTTAATTGCAACTCCTGATCTTGACTTTTGGCCTTTGACACCTCTTCCACAAGTTTTTCCTTTTCCAGAGCCTATACCTCTACCTACTCTAATTTTTGATTTTTTTAATTTTATTTTATTGTTTAAAGTAATCATTATCCTCTTTTTTCAATTATCTCAGAAATTTTTTTATTTCTAATAACTGATATTTGTTTTGGTGAATTTTGTTTCATTAAAGCTTTCATTGTTGCCCTAATTACATTATGAGCATTAGATGTTCCCATTGATTTAGCAACAATATCTTTAACTCCTAAAACTTCACATACAGCACGAACAGGACCACCTGCAATTATACCTGTACCCTTTGATGCGGCTCTTAAAACAATTTTTCCAGATCCATCCTTAGCTTTAACGTCATGATGAATTGTTCTGCCTTCTCTTAGAGGGATATGAATTAATTTTCTTCTTGCCATTTCATTAGCTTTTTTTATTGCGTCTGGAACTTGCTTAGCTTTAGCATGAGCAATACCAATTTTTCCTGCTTGATTGCCAACTACAACTAAAGCTGAAAAACCAAATCTTCTACCACCTTTAACAACTTTAGTTATACGATTTATATGAACTAATTTTTCTAAAATTTCATCAGTCTTTTTGTCTTTATTGTTTTCCATGATTAAAATTCCATTCCATTTTCTCTTAATGTTTCAGCAAAAATTTTTATTCTTCCATGGTATTTATAGATACCTCTATCAAAATAAATTTTTGTTATTTTTTTTTCCTTTGCTTTTTTTGCCAACTTTTCTGCCACTATTTTAGATAACTCTGTTTTATTAATTTTATTTAAAGATTTAATCTCTTTTTCTAATGATGAAGCTGATAGAAGAGTGATATTATTTGTATCATCAATAATTTGTGCAAATATATTTTTTGATGATCTAGAAATACTCAATCTAAATCTATCATTAGCTGAAAATTTCTTAAGTTTATTTGTCACTCTAAATTTTTTTCTTTTGCTAGTGTCTAATTTCATTATTTTTTCTTTCCTTCTTTTTTAAGGACGTATTGACCTTTTTCTCTAATACCTTTTCCTTTATAGGGCTCAATTTTTCTTAAGGTTTTAAGTTTTGATACAACTGCACCTACTTGCTGTTTATCAAAACCCGTTATCTTTAAAGTAGTTTGTTTTTCAACTAATATTTTTATACCTTCCGGTATATCAAAATTGATATCATGGCTATAACCCAATTGTAAATTTAATTGATTACCTTTTAAAGATGCTCTATAGCCAACTCCAATTAACTCTAATATTTTTTCATAGCCTTTACTTGATCCAATAACAGCATTATTTATTAAACTTCTATTCATTCCCCACAGCCTTTTCGTATTTTGATCAATTTTTTTTGGTTTTATTGAAATTTCTTTACCATCTTTAATATCAAGATTGAAAACATCTAAATCTACATTAATCGTCTTTTTTCCTAAAGGACCCTCTATGTTTAAATTGTTCCCAGCTAAAACAACCTTAACTTTTTCTGGAATAGAAATATTTATTTTACCAATTTTTGACATTAAAATACCTTACAAATTATTTCACCACCAACACGATTTTTTCTAGCATCAATATCAGTCATTACACCTTTGGGCGTTGATACTATTGCAATACCTAGACCGTTATTAATTTTTGGTAAACTATCTGCGCTAGAAAAGATTCTTCGACCTGGTTTGGATACACGCTCAAAAGTGCTGATTACTGGATTTCCTGAGTGATATTTTAACTCAAGTGATAAAGTTGATTTATTATCTATGTTTTCAACTTTAAAATCTTTAATAAACCCCTCATTTTTTAATATATCTGCAATTTTAATTTTAAAATTTGATGAAGGTAAATCAACTTTTTTATGACTTCTCGATTGAGCATTTTTAATTCTAGCTATCATATCACCTATTGGGTCACTTAAACTCATATAATCCTTTCTACCAACTTGATTTTATTAAACCTGGTATTTTTCCCTGTAATCCAAGTTGTCTTAGTGCAATCCTTGAAATTTTTAATTTTCTATAAACGCCATGTGGTCTTCCTGTTATCTGGCACCTATTCATTATTCTATTTTTTGCAGAATTTCTCGGCAATTTGGATAATTTTTGTTGTGCTTTAAACCTTTCCTCTAAAGGAAGTTTCTTATTCATGATTATTTTTTTTAATTTTTCTCTTTTTTTATAAAACTTATTAGAGAGTTTTATTCTTCTATTATTTTTATTTATTGAACTTAATTTAGCCATCTTTAATTATCTCCTTTTTTAATAAATGGAAAATTCATTTTTTCTAACAAAGCAAAACTATGTTCTTTATTTTTTGAACTTATAACAATTATAATATCAAGCCCTCTTACTTTATCTGCTCTATCAAAACTTACTTCTGGAAATATAATATGTTCTTTAATGCCAAATGTATAATTTCCAAATTTATCAAAACCTTTTGATGATAACCCTCTAAAGTCTTTAATTCGAGGTAATGCAATATTAACTAATCTGTCTAAAAATTCGTACATTTTATTTTTTCTTAATGTTACTTTTAAACCTGCATTTGAACCTTTTCTTGTCTTAAAATTAGCTATTGATTTTCTAAATTTAGTTGTAACAGGCTTCTGTCCTGTTATTTTGGCTAAATCTTCCTCACATGATTTCAAGATTTTGGCATCATTACCATCTAAACCAAGACCCATATTCAGAATAACTTTTTCAATCTTAGGACCCATGTACAAATTCTTGAAACCAAACTGGTTTTTTAAAGCTGGTTGAATTTCTTTATAATAAAGGTCTTTTAATCTTGGAATCATTATTTTTTAACCTCTTTTTTTTTACTTTTTTTTATCTCTTCAATTAATTTTAAATTTGAAATATGTATAAAACTTTCCTTAGAAACTATCCCACCTTTTTTTTCTTTTGTCGTTTTAACGTGTTTCTTAACCATATTTATCTCTTTAACTTTTGCTCTATTATTTGCTCTATCTATTTCAATAACTTCACCTTCTTTTTTTTTGTCTTTACCAGTTAAAACCTTTACTTTTAGTCCTTTTCTAATCATTATAAAACCTCTGGTGCTAATGAAATTATTTTCATTTGCCCTCTATTTCTTAATTCTCTAGTTACGGGGCCAAATATTCTAGTCCCTACTGGTTCACCTTTATCATCTACTAATACAGCTGCATTATTATCAAATTTTACTTTAGATCCATCCTCTCTATGAATCCCTTTTTTAACTCTGACTACAACAGCTTTATGAACAGAACCTTTTTTAACCTTTCCTTTAGGTATTGCTTCCTTAACAGCTATTACAATTGTATCTCCAATACTAGCATATCTTCTTTTTGATCCTCCTAAAACTTTTATGCATTCTATTTTCTTTGCCCCAGTATTATCTGCAACCTGCAATTCTGTTTGTACTTGTATCATTATTTAATATTCTCCATTACTTGAAATTTTTTACTCTTTGAAAATGGCTTACTTTCAATTATTGAAACTTTATCACCAGTTTTGAATTTATTATTTTCATCATGTACATTGTATTTCTTTTTAACTTTTATAACTTTTTTCAATAAAGGATGGGAATATTTTCGTTCTACTACTACTGTTATCGTTTTATTAGGTTTATCACTCACAACTATTCCTGTTAAAATTTTTTTAGGCATTAATTTTTTCCTTTAAAATTGTTTTTAATCTTGCGATTGTTTTTTTTGTTTCACTAATTTTTGCAGGATTAGTGATCTGTGAATTTATCTTTTGAAATCTAAAATTAAATAAATCTTTTTTTAGTTTATCTATATTTTTTAAAACTTCATCTTTTGATAATTTTTTAATTTCTTGTTTTTTCATCAAGCAAATCTCTTTATTGTTTTTGTTTTAATAGGTAATTTTGCTGAAGCCTTATATAACGCTTCTTTAGCAACCTGCTCTGAAACACCATCTACTTCAAATAAAATTCTTCCAGGTTTAACTCTGCAGGCATAATATTCTGGAGAACCTTTACCTTTTCCCATACGAACCTCAATTGGTTTTTTTGATACCGGTATATTCGGAAATATTCTCGTCCAAACTCTTCCTTGTCTTTTCATATGTCTTGTTAAAGCTACTCTTGCAGCCTCTATTTGTTTTCCTGTAACTCTATCAGGTGATAATGCCTTTAAAGCGTATGCTCCATAGTTAATTAAATGGGCTCTTGAAGCAACACCATGAATACGTCCTTTATGCGCTTTTCTCCACTTAGTTCTTACAGGTTGTAACATTATTTTTTTTCTCCCTTTTCAATATTTTTATTTGTTTCTTGGCTAAACTCTTTTGCAAAAACTTCACCTTTATATATCCAAACTTTAATACCTATAATTCCATAAGTTGTTAATGCCTCTGCCTCAGCATAATCAATATCAGCTCTTAAAGTGTGTGATGGAATACTTCCATCTCTTAACCACTCTGTACGAGCTATTTCATTTCCACCAAGTCTTCCGCTGATAGATACTTTAATTCCTTTTGCACCCAATCTTAAACAAGATTGCATCGCTCTTTTCATAGCACGTCTATAAGAAATTCTTTTTACTAATTGTTGGGCAATATTTTCAGCCACTAAATAAGCATTTGTTTCAGGTTTTTTTACCTCTTTAATATTTAAGGTTACTTCATTACTCGTAAATTTAGATAAATTATTTTTGATTTTATCTATATCACTACCTTTTTTCCCAATAACAAAACCAGGTCTTGATGTATATATTGTTACGTAACATTTATTAGCAGTTCTCTCAATCATCACTTTAGAAACACCTGAATTGACAACTGTTTTTTTTATATATTCTCGAATTTTGAAATCTTCTATTAAAAAATTACCAAAATCTTTTTTCTTAGCATACCAAACAGAGTCCCAACCTCTATTTACTCCTAATCTAAAACCTACTGGATTAACTTTTTGACCCATGAGCCTCCATTATTTTTTTTGCCTCTGATAAAATTATCGTTACACTTGAATAAGGTTTTAAAATTGGAGCAGCTCTACCTTTTGCTCTTGGTCTGAATCTTTTCATAATTATTTTTTTTCCACAATAAGCTTCTTTCACAATTAATTTATCTATATCAAATTGAAAATTATTCTCAGCATTAGCTACTGCTGAACTAATAGTTTTTCTAATATCCCTTGTAATTCTTTTTTCTGAAAACTCTAAATCCCTAATTGCTATTTCAACTTTTTTACCAACAATACCTCTTAAAATTGGATTTAATTTTCTAACACTTGATCTCACGTTATTATTTATAGACTTAACAGTTTTATCTAAATTCTTAATGTTTTTCTTTTTTTTACTCATAATTATTTTTTTACCTCTGCTTCAGCTGGTTTTGCTTTTTTATCAGCCGGTGTATGTCCAAAAAAAGTTCTTGTTGGTGCAAACTCCCCTAATTTATGACCAACCATATCCTCAGAAATAGTTATTGGGATAAATTTTTTACCATTGTATATTAAAAAACTAACACCTACAAAATCAGGGATAATGGTTGATTTTCTTGACCATGTTTTAATTGGTATTTTTTTTGGATCAGTTTTGTATTTATCAACTTTTTTCATTAAACTTTCCTCAACAAAAGGACCTTTCCAAACAGCTCTAGACATTATTTAGTATCCTTTCGTTTATTTCGTCTTCTAACAATAAATTTATCAGTTCTTTTGTTATCTCTAGTTTTTAATCCTTTAGCAGATTGACCTGTTGGTGACACGGGATGTCTTCCTCCCGCACTCTTTCCTTCACCACCACCATGAGGATGATCTACAGGATTTTTTACGACTCCTCTTGTGTGAGGTCGTCTTCCTAGCCATCTGGATCTACCAGCTTTACCAATCTTTATATTCTTTTGATCTGGGTTGCTTAGAATTCCAATTGTAGCTAATGATCGTGAATCAATTTTTCTTACTTCACCAGACGATAATTTTATTAGACTATAATTGCCATCTGACCCACTTATTGTTACTGAAGATCCTGCTGATCTGGCAATTTTACCACCTGCTCCAGGCTGTATTTCTACATTGTGAATATCTATACCAACAGGAATATCTTGTAATGGCATACAATTTCCAATTTTGATTTCTTTCTTAGATCCACTTTCAATTTTGTCACCAATTTTAATTTTTTGTGGAGCTAGATAATAAGCATGTGAATTATCCTCATATTTTACAAGCATAATATGACATGATCTATTTGGATCATATTCTATTCTTTCAACAGTTGCGGGTATGTCAAATTTCTTTCTATAGAAATCTATATGCCTATACATTTTTTTATGACCTCCAGCTCTATTAACTGAAGTTATTCGACCATTGTTATTTCTACCCTTCATTGAATTTTTTGGTGAAATTAATGATTTGAAAGGTTTACCTTTCCAAAGCTCTGATCGATCAACTAAAATTGTTCCTCTAGTAGATTTTGTATAAGGTTTAAAAGTTTTTAATGCCATAAATTAAATACCAGTTGTTAAATCGATACTTTGCCCTTTCTTCAAAGTTATTATTGCTTTTTTATATCCAGGAACTTTTACTTTTCTTCCTCTTGTAGATTTAATTCTGTTTTTCTTATTTATTATATTAATTTTAATTACATTAACCTTAAATATTTTTTCAATATTTGTTTTTAAATTTTTTTTATTTGCTTGAGATGGTACTTTAAAAATTATCTTATTTTGTTCAGATAAATTAGTAGATTTTTCTGTAAGCAGTGGATATAAAATTCTATCGTATAAATTTATTTTTTGCATTTTAGTTGTATCTCTTTTCTAATTCTTTAACTGAACTCTCTGTAAAAACTATTTTTTTAAATTTGACAATATCATAAGCGCTAAAATGATTTACATCAGTCACTTTTATATTTGGGATATTTCTGATTGATTTCTCTATTTTTTCTTTTGATAATTTATCTAAAATAACAAGTGAATTTTTAATTTCAAATTTTTTAAAAATTAAGTTCATTTCTTTCGTTTTTTTTATTTCCGATTTAAAATCACTAAATACAAGTAAATTATTATTTTTGACTTTCTCACTCATCAAAGATGCAATACTTTGTTTTTTTTCACTTTTGTTAAGTTTTCTTTTTTTGTAAGACAATTCACCTTTCGGACCATGTGCAATACCACCTCCAACAAATATCGGGGCTTTTCTACTAGCATGTCTTGCATTTCCCGTTCCTTTTTGAGCATAAATTTTTGACGTTGGGCCAGACACCTCATTTTGCTGTTTTGTTTTTGCGTGACGACCTTTGTAGTTTGCATTTGTTTTATATAAAACACTACTTATTAATTTCTTATTAATTTTTGCTGAAAAAATTTTATCTAAGATTTCGATTGAAACTTTTTTTCCATTTAAATCTAATTTGTCAATTTTCATTATTTTTTCTTTTTATCAGGGGTTTTTTTTGCTTGTTCTGCAGCTTTGATCTTTTCATCAATAGTCTTTTTCTGAATATTTTTTACTGAGCTTTTTACTAAAACTTCTGAGTTTTTTGACCCAGGAATAGATCCTTTTAAATAAAGCAATTCATTTTCCAGATCGGCTTTTATAATTTCAATATTTTGCATTGTTCTTAATTTGTCACCCATATGACCAGCCATTTTTTTTCCTTTAAATACTTTACCTGGATCTTGTCTTTGACCAGTTGAACCATGAGATCTGTGTGAAATTGAAACTCCATGAGTAGCTCTTAATCCTCCAAAATTGTGTCTTTTCATTGCTCCAGCGAACCCTTTTCCGATCGTTTTAGATCTTGTATCAACAAACTTGATATCTTTAAAAATCTCTAATCCAAATTCATTTCCCTCTTTATATATACTGACATCTTTTACTCTATATTCTTTAAGTTTTTTTTTTGCTTCAGTATTTTTTTTTGCATAGAAACCCTTCATTGCTTTTGAAAGTTTTGAACTTTTAATTTTTCCATAACCTAACTGCACAGCTTTGTAGCCTCTTTTTTCCTCACCTATAATTTGAATAACTCTTGCTTTTTCCATTTTTAAAACTGTTACTGGAACTAATTGACCAGTTTTATAAAACTCTCTGGTCATACCAATTTTTTTTCCTATTAAAGCTATTTCACTCATCTTTTAAATCTTTATCTCCACATCTACACCTGATGCCAAATCAAGTTTCATTAAAGCTTCAACTGTTTGTGGTGTTGGTTCAATAATATCAATTAATCTTTTGTGAGTTCTTGACTCAAATTGCTCCCTACTTTTTTTATCTATATGAGGTGATCTTAAAACTGTATATCTTTCTATTCTCGTTGGTAATGGAATTGGACCTTTTATAGTTGCTCCGGTCCTTTTTACTGTGTTAACTATTTCCTCGGTTGACGCATCTAATATTTTATTATCGTAAGCTCTAAGTTTAATTCTAATGTTTTGTTTTTCCATTTTAACCTGCTACCTTTTTAGTTACTTCGTCCTGAACATTTTGAGGAACTTTCGAGTAATGATCGAAAAACATTGAATATTGAGCTCTACCTTGAGACATCGATCTTAGATTATTTATATATCCAAACATATTAGCTAAAGGTACCATTGCTGTTATTACAGTAGCATTTCCTCTTTGTTCTTGAGTACTTATTTGACCCCTTCTACTATTTAAATCTCCAATTACATCACCCATGTAATCTTCAGGAGTAACAACTTCTACTCTCATGATTGGTTCCAATAATTTTAAACCACCTTGAGTGCAAGCTTCTTTAAAACATGCTCTACTAGCTAATTCAAAAGCTAAAACACTTGAGTCAACATCATGATGCAAACCATCTACTATTGTAACTTTATAATCTATTAAAGGAAAACCAGCTAATATTCCGCTATCAGAAACACTTTCAATTCCTTTCTCAACACCTGGAATAAATTCTTTTGGAATAGCACCCCCTTTGATTGCACTTTCAACGTCTCTACCTTTACCAGGTTCTTGTGGTTCAACAAATAATTTAACTTTAGCAAATTGACCCGCACCACCACTTTGTTTTTTATGTATGTATTCGAATTCAGCTGATTTTTCTATTGTCTCCCTATATGCTACCTGAGGCGCGCCAACGTTAGCCTCTACTTTAAATTCTCTTTTCATTCTATCTACAATTATATCTAGATGTAGCTCGCCCATACCTTTTATAATTGTTTGTCCAGACTCTTCGTCAGATGATACTCTGAATGAAGGATCTTCTTTAGCTAATCTTGCTAAAGCTTCACCCATTTTTTCTTGGTCACCTTTAGTTTTTGGTTCAACAGCAATTTCAATTACTGGATCAGGAAATTCCATCGGTTCAAGTAAAACAGAATTTTCTTCATCACATAATGTGTGACCGGTTATAGTATTTTTTAAACCTGCTAAAGCAATTATATCACCTGCGTTGGCTTCTTTAATATCTTCTCTAGAGTTAGCGTGCATCAACAACATTCTTCCAACTCTCTCTTCTTTTTCTTTTGATGAATTATAAATTCCAGTACCAGACTTTATGGTGCCTGAATAGACTCTTATGAAAGTTAATGATCCGACAAATGGGTCATTTGCAACCTTAAAGGCTAATGCTGAAAAAGGAGCTTTATCATCAAATTTCATCTCTATTTCATCCTCAGATCCAACTTTAGTTCCTTTAATCAATCCAATATCAACTGGGCTTGGTAAATAATTCACTACAGCATCTAGTAAAGGTTGAACACCTTTATTTTTAAATGCTGAACCAGTTAATACTGGTACAAAGTCAAAATTTAATGTTCCTTTTCTTATACATTTAACTAAATCTTCTTCTTTAATTTCCTCACCGTTTAAATAACTTTCCATCAATTTTTCGTCTTGTTCTACGGCTAATTCAACAAGTTCAGTTCTATACTTATTTGTAATTTCTTTTAAATCGTCTGGTATATCTTTGTATTCCCATTCAGCACCTAAAGCTTCATTTTTCCAAACCTGAGCTTTCATTTTTACTAGATCGACTACACCTGATAAAGACGCTTCAATACCTATTGGAACTTGAATTACTAAAGGCTTAGCACCTAATCTATCTTTTATCATATCAACGCATCTAAAAAAATCAGCACCTGTCCTATCAAGTTTATTCACAAAGCAAATTCGTGGAACTTTATATTTATCTGCTTGTCTCCATACAGTTTCAGATTGTGGTTCTACACCGGCTACGCCATCAAACACTGCTACAGCACCATCTAAAACTTTTAAAGATCTTTCAACTTCAATTGTAAAATCTACGTGGCCTGGCGTATCAATAATATTAATTCTATGATCCTGCCAAAAACAAGTTGTAGCTGCTGATGTAATCGTAATTCCTCTTTCTTGTTCTTGCTCCATCCAATCCATCGTTGCTGCACCATCGTGCACTTCACCAATTTTGTGACTTTTTCCTGTGTAGTATAAAATTCTTTCTGTGGTAGTTGTTTTGCCTGCATCTATATGTGCCATGATACCAATATTTCTGTATTTATCTAATGTATGTGTTCTAGGCATAATTTTTTACCATCTAAAATGAGCAAAGGCTTTATTGGACTCTGCCATCTTATGGACATCCTCTCTTTTTTTTACTGCTGCACCTTTTTTTTCATATGCATCATAAAGTTCATTGAAAATTCTATCTGACATATTTTTATCTTTTCTTTTCCTTGCAGAATCAATCAACCATCTAATCGCTAAAGCTTGAGCTCTTTTATTCTTTACTTCAACAGGAACCTGATATGTTGCACCACCAACCCGTCTAGATCTAACTTCTACAGTAGGTTTAATATTATTTATTGCTTCATTAAAAACATTTATTGGTTCTTCTTTTGATTTGCTTTTAATTTTTTCAATTGCATCATAAACAATTTTTTCAGCAACACCTCTTTTACCATCATACATGATATTATTAATTAATTTTGGGATTATTGTAGAGTTAAATTTAGGGTCAGGAACAATATTTTTTTTGGGTTGTGTTTTTTTTCTAGACATTATAATTACTTACCCTTTTTTGTTCCGTAAAGTGATCTTCTTTTTTTTCTATTTGCAACACCTTGGGTATCCAAATTACCTCTCAGAATATGATATCTAACACCAGGTAAATCTTTTACCCTTCCACCTCTTATTAAAACGACAGAGTGTTCTTGTAAGTTATGGCCTTCACCAGGTATATATGCTGTTACCTCGTAACCATTAGACAATCTTACTCTTGCAACTTTTCTAAGAGCTGAGTTTGGTTTTTTTGGAGTTGTTGTATACACCTTAACACATACACCCCTCTTCAAAGGCTGTTTTTCAAGAGCAGGAACTTTATTCCTTGTAATTTGTTTTACTCTTTTTTTTTTTAACAATTGATTAATTGTTGGCATATTTTTACTATTTAATTTATTGCTTTTGAAAGAAATAACTGACAGGTTATACTTGGCAGCGTTTAACACTGTAACTAAGTGTTACATTCCAACCAAAAACACCGCCAAATTACTAATTAATTTAATTTTGTCAAACTAAAACTAGTCTATTTTTGCGGTTTTTTTATTGATTTACTTGAGTTTCAGATGGTTCAATTTTTTCTTGCTCTGATAAAAATTTATTATCATCCTCAAGGGCTTTTTTATTCCACTTATTCTTAATATTTCCAGTACCAGCTGGAACTAATCGACCCACTATCACATTTTCTTTCAATCCGTTTAAAGGATCAATTTTGCCTTTGATTGCTGCGTCTGTAAGAACTCTTGTAGTTTCTTGGAAAGATGCAGCTGAAATAAATGACTCTGTTTGTAATGAAGCCTTTGTAATACCCATTAACACCCTTTCAGCTGTAGCTGGTTTTTTTCCCTCAGATTTGATTTTTTCATTCACTATATCAAATTTTATTCTATCAACTATTTCTCCAGGTAAATACGATGTATCTCCAGAGTTTTTGATTTCAACTTTTTTTAACATTTGTCTTAATATCGTCTCAATATGTTTATCGTTTATAATAACCCCTTGTAACCTATAAACTTCTTGAACTTGATTTACAAAATACTCTGTTAAATCTTTGATTCCTAAAATTCTAAGTATATCATGAGGTAAAGGTTGACCATCAAGTAAATATTCACCCTTTTGAATTTTTTCACCTTGGTTAAAATTAATATGTTTTCCTTTTGGAATTAAATAATTAGATGGTTCTGAACCATCCTCAGGTACTATTGAAACTCTTTGTTTACCTCTAACCTCTTTACCAAAAACAACTTGTCCATCGTTTTCTGCAATTATAGCACTGTCTTTAGCCTTCCTTGCTTCAAATAATTCAGCTACTCTAGGTAAACCACCTGTTATATCTTTTGTCTTAGTTGTTTCTTTTGGTAATCTAGCAATAACATCACCAGCTGAAACTTTTTGACCATCTTTTACAGATAAAATCGAATCTGGAACTAAATAATATCTAGCTTCGTTATCATCTGCTTTTTTTATTACGTTACCTTTTTCATCTCTTAATGTAATTCTAGGTTTTAAATCTGTGCTCTTTGATTGTGATCTCCAATCAATTACTGATTTTGAAGATATTCCTGTGGCATCATCTGTTGTTTCTTGTATTGAAACACCATCAATTAAATCTACATAACTTGCTATACCACTCTTTTCAGCAATTACTGGTGTAGTATAAGGATCCCATTCACAAATTTTAGTATTTGCTTTAACTTTATCACCATTTTTAAAAAAGAGTTTTGATCCATAAGCAACTTTATATACTGCTATTTGAACACTATTATCATCCTCAATTGATAACTGAGTATTTCTTCCCATGACTATCAAATTTTTTTTAGAATCTTCTAAAATATTTGAATTAATAATTTTTAATGTACCCTCATTTTTTGTGACAATTTGAGAATCTTGTTTCACAGATGCGGTACCCCCTACATGGAAGGTTCTCATAGTTAATTGAGTTCCTGGCTCTCCAATTGATTGCGCAGAAATCATTCCTATTGCTTCCCCTACGTGAACCATTTTACCTCTAGATAAATCTCTACCATAACAGGTTGCACAAACACCTTCTTTGGAACTACATGTCATAACAGAAAAAACCTTAAGTGTTTTTATACCAGCTGAGTCTATTTCATCACACCCAAACTCATCTATCATTGAATGTTTTTTAATTATCACATCTCCAGTCAAAGGATGTTTAACATCTGATGCTGTTACTCTACCAAGTGCTCTTTCAGATAAACTTACCACAACATTTCCACCCTCTAAGATTTCTGAAAGTTCGATAAAACCTGGATTTTCACAATTTTTTTTAGTTATTGTTAAATCTTGAGCAACATCACACAATCTTCTTGTTAAATATCCAGAACTAGCAGTTTTTAATGCAGTATCAGCCAAGCCTTTTCTAGCTCCATGAGTAGAATTAAAATATTCTAAAGCAGTTAAACCTTCTTTAAAATTTGACGTAATTGGACTTTCAATAATTTCACCAGATGGTTTGGCTATCAAACCTCTCATACCAGCTAATTGTTTCATTTGTGCGGCTGAACCTCTTGCTCCGCTATCAGCCATCATAAATACGGAATTTATTTTTAAACCCTGATCAGTTTTTTCTGTTGCCGAAATTCCCTTCATCATTTCTGCAGCTACTTTATCAGTACATTTCGACCATGCATCTACGACTTTATTATATTTTTCACCTCTAGTAATTAGTCCTTCTGCATATTGTGTTTCATAATCAGCAATTAATTTCTTAGTATCATCAATTAACTGAGTTTTATTTTTTGGAATAACTAAGTCATCTTTACCAAATGAAATACCAGCTTTAAAAGCATGTTTAAATCCAAGATCTTTCAACTTGTCACAGAAAATAACAGTAGTTTTTTGACCACAAAATCTAAATACAATATCGATAATTTCTGAAACTGTTTTTTTTGGTAATAAACGATCAATCAATGAAAACTTTATATTATGATTTTTTGGCAGTAAATTAGCGAGCAAAAATCTTCCAGCAGTTGATGTGTATTTTTCAAATTTTTTGTTACCTTTTTCATCAACTGTTTCAAATCTTGAGATTATGGTGCTGTGAACTTTGATTTGATTAGAAGACAAAGCAAATTCTATCTGATCAGCATTTAAAAAATATCCGGCTGGTTTATCATTTACGGGCTCTTGTGATAAATAATAAATTCCTAAGATCATGTCCTGACTTGGTACAATTATGGGTTTACCATTTGAAGGAGATAAAATATTATTAGTAGATAACATTAATATTCTTGCCTCTAATTGAGCCTCTAAACTTAAAGGAACATGAACGGCCATTTGATCACCATCAAAATCTGCGTTAAAAGCAGCACAAGTTAGAGGATGTAATTCTATTGCATCGCCCTCAATTAATTTTGGTTCAAAAGCTTGAACTCCAAGTCTATGAAGTGTAGGTGCTCTATTTAATAAAACTGGATGCTCTCTTACTATAAGTTCCAATGCATCCCAAACCGCATTAGTCTCTTTCTCAACTAATTTTTTTGCCTGTTTAATAGTTGAGGCTAAACCTAATTTATTTAATCTTGCATATAAAAATGGTTTAAATAATTCCAAAGCCATTTTTTTTGGCAATCCACATTCATGTAATTTCAAATCTGGACCAACAACTATTACTGATCGTCCAGAATAATCAACTCTCTTACCTAATAAATTTTGTCTAAATCTTCCCTGTTTACCTTTTAGCATCTCAGCTAAAGATTTTAATGGTCTTTTACCAGTACCCGTTATAACTCTTCCTCGTCTACCATTATCAAATAACGCATCAACCGACTCTTGAAGCATACGTTTTTCATTTCGTACTATTATATCTGGAGCTTTTAGATCCATTAATCTTTTTAAACGATTATTTCTATTAATTACTCTTCTATAAAGATCATTAAGATCCGATGTTGCAAATCTTCCTCCGTCCAAAGGAACTAAAGGTCTTAATTCTGGTGGAATTACTGGTATGACTGTCAAAATCATCCACTCTGGTTTTTGGCCAGTTTCAATAAATGACTCTATTAATTTTAATCTTTTAATGGCTCTTTCTTCATTTACTTTTGATTTTGTCTCTTTGATATAATTAACTAAAACTTTTCTCTCATTTTCTAAATCTAAGTTTTTTAACATTTCGAGTACTGCTTCAGCTCCAATACCAGCGGTAAAAGCTTCCTCACCATACTCATCTTGATATTTAGCTAATTCTTCCTCATTTAATAGTTGATTCCTTTGTAACCCAGTTAATCCAGGTTCAATTACAATAAAGTTTTCAAAATACAAAACTCTCTCGATTTCTTTTAGTTTCATATCAACCGCTAATGCAATTCTACTAGGAAGGGATTTTAAAAACCAAATATGAGCCACTGGGGTAGCTAAATTTATATGACCCATTCTTTCTCTTCTCACATTCGATTTTGTAACTTCAACTCCACATTTTTCACATATTATTCCCCTAAATTTCATTCTTTTATATTTTCCACATAAACATTCGTAATCTTTTATTGGACCGAAAATTCTTGCACAAAAAAGTCCATCTTTTTCAGGTCTAAAAGTACGATAATTAATAGTCTCTGGTTTTTTTATTTCACCGTAAGTCCATGATTTTATTTTTTCAGGACTAGCTAGTGAAATTTTAATACTATTAAAATTTTGAGACTCTGATATCTCTGAGTTTTTAAATAGGTCTGTTAATTCTTTTTTCACTGCTAATTAAGCTCCACATTTAGTGCCAAAGATTTTATTTCTTTCACAAGCACATTGAAGGACTCTGGTATACCCGACTCAAAGTTTTCTTCACCTTTAACTATTGTTTCATAAACTTTTACTCTTCCTGCAACATCATCAGATTTTACTGTCAATATTTCCTGTAAAGTATAAGATGCTCCATAAGCTTCTAAAGCCCATACTTCCATTTCACCAAATCTTTGACCTCCAAGTTGTGCTTTTCCTCCTAATGGCTGTTGCGTAACCAAACTATATGGACCAGTTGATCTAGCATGGATTTTATCCTCAACTAAATGGTGAAGTTTAAGCATATAAATAATACCAACTGTCACAGGTCTATCAAATTTCTCTCCCGTCCTTCCATCCCATAGATATGTTTGACCTGAATTAGGTAATTCAGCTAATTCGAGCATTTCTGTCACATTTTTTTCTTTTGCACCATCAAAAACTGGAGTTGATATTGCAATACCATTCTGTAAATTTGCACATAGATCTTTAAACTCATTCTTACTCAATTTTTCTACTTTATCTTTAAAGATTTCTTCTCCATAAACTGATTTTAAAAAATTTGCAATTTTTTCAGTTTTTTCGATTTTTTTATTATTTTCATTAATTAAATTTTTAACTTTTTCACCAAATTCTTTACATGCCCAACCTAAATGTGTTTCTAAAATTTGACCAACATTCATTCTGCTAGGAACTCCTAGGGGGTTAAGGACTATATCTACCGGTCTTCCATCTTCTCTGTATGGCATATCTTCAACAGGAACAATCTTACTAACTACACCTTTATTTCCATGTCTTCCAGACATCTTATCACCGGGTCTTAATCTTCTTTTAATTGCGACAAAAACTTTTACCATTTTCATCACACTTGGAAGTAAATCATCACCACTTCTAATTTTTAAAACTTTATCTTCAAATCTTTCAATAATATCCTGTTTTGCTTTATTATATTGATCCTTAAGCTGTTCTAGAGCTGTATCTTCCTTGATTTTACCAATGTTAATTTTAAATAAATCATTGATATTTAATTGATTTATAATGTCAAAATTTAATTTTGAACCCGCTTCTATATCTTTTAATTTTTTAGATAAAGAAGCTCCAGTTAAAATTTGAGCTGCTCGCTGTTTAATACTTCTTTCTAAAATTTCTTCCTCAACAATTTTATCTTGTTGAACTTGTTCTATCTCAGCTCTTTCTATGGTTATAGATCTCTCATCTTTTTCAATTCCGTGTCTATTAAAAACTCTCACATCAACAACTGTTCCACTACTACCTCTGGACATTCTTAAAGATGTATCAGTAACATCAATTGCTTTTTCACCAAAAATAGATCTTAATAGTTTCTCTTCAGGTCCTGAGGCTGAATCTCCTTTTGGAGTTACCTTTCCAACTAAAATATCACCGGCATTCACCTCTGCTCCAATATATACTATTCCTGATTCATCTAAATTCTTCAAAGCTTCTTCATTTACATTGGGGATATCTCTTGTAATTTCTTCTTCTCCAAGTTTTGTATCTCTGGCCATTATCTCATACTCTACAATGTGAACTGAAGTAAATACGTCATCAGTCACACATCTTTCAGAAATCAATATAGAATCCTCAAAATTGTAGCCTTGCCAAGGCATAAAAGCTACAGTAACGTTTTTTCCTAGAGCTAATTCGCCTAATTTAGTAGATGGACCATCAGCTATTATGTCTCCTGATTTAACTTTATCACCAACTGTTACTAATGGTCTTTGATTAATACATGTATTTTGATTTGATCTTTTAAATTTTTGAAGATTATAGATATCTACTCCTGATTTAGTAAAATCACTATCTTCAGTTACTTTTATTACAATTCTTTTACCGTCAATTTTATCTACTATGCCATCTCTTTTTGCTACTATTGTCACGCCCGAGTCTAAAGCAACATCGCTTTCTATACCAGTTCCAACTAGTGGTGACTCTGGTTTTAGTAATGGAACAGCTTGTCTCATCATATTTGAACCCATTAATGCTCTATTAGCATCATCGTTTTCTAAAAAAGGTATTAAAGATGCAGCAACTGAAACTAATTGTTTTGGAGAAACGTCTATATAATCAATCGTATCAGGCTTTGCTAAAAGAAAATTTAAATTTTGTCGACAAGACACTAAATCTTCAATAATTTTTCCATTTTTGTCAATTTTTGTATTTGCTTGTGCAATAGTAAATTTTGTTTCTTCCATTGCTGATAAATATTCTACATTATCCTGCACTACTCCATTTTTAACTCTTTTGTAAGGACTTTCAATAAAACCATACTTGTTTATTTTGGCATAAGTAGATAAACTATTAATAAGACCAATATTTGGTCCTTCTGGAGTTTCAATCGGACAAATTCTTCCATAATGAGTTGGATGAACATCTCTTACCTCAAATCCAGCTCTCTCTCTAGTTAATCCACCTGGTCCTAAAGCTGAAACTCTTCTTTTATGTGTAATTTCTGATAAAGGATTTGTTTGATCCATAAATTGTGAAAGTTGAGAACTTGCAAAAAAATCTTTTAGAGAAACTGTTAATGGTTTTGCATTAATCAAATCTTGAGGCATAGCAGACTCAACATCTAAAGTTGTCATCTTTTCTTTTATTGCTCTTTCCATTCTGTAAACGCCTATACGTGCTTGATTTTCTACTAATTCACCGACTGATCTTACTCTTCTATTTCCAAGATGGTCGATGTCATCAACTTCATCCTTTCCATCTCTTAAATCTAGCATTTTGTGAATAATTGCTATTACATCATCGTTTCTTAAAATAGTAATTTTATCTGAACACTCTAAGTTTAATCTCGAGTTCATTTTTACCCTTCCAACATCAGATAAATCATATCTGTCGGAACTAAAAAATAAATTGTTAAAAATTTGAGTCGCTATTTCAATAGTTGGTGGTTCTCCTGGTCTTAACATTTTATAAATTTCTGTAATAGCTTCATCCCTAGTATTATTTTTATCATTTAGAATAGTATTTAATAAATAAGGTCCTTTATTAATAGAATTAGTTACTGATATTTGAATTGAATGAATTTTTGCATCTAAAATTTTTTGAACGATAGTTTCATTCAACTCAGTTCCAATTTTAAAAATATCACTATCTTCATCACTTATTTTAATATCATTATGAAGAAATTTTCCATAAATTGACTCTTTAGATACTAGAATGTCTTTTAGACCATCATTTGCAATTTTTTTTGCGTTTAGAAAATTTATTTTCTCCCCAAGTTTAATAACAACTTTACCATTTTTAGCATCTACTACTTCTTCAGAAAAATTCTTAGCTTTGTAGTTTTCAGGATTAAATTTAGTCTTCCATTTATTTGAGCCAGGATCAAAAACATATTTTTCACTTTCATAAAATTCGTTAGCAATTTCAATTTTAGAATATCCTAGAGCAAGTAATAAAGTTGAAGCTAGAATTTTTTTCTTTCTATCTATTTTAAAATATAATAGATCTTTCACATCATATTCAAAATCTAGCCAAGATCCTCTATTTGGAATGACCCTACAATTAAATAATAATTTACCGCTAGCATGTGTTTTTCCTTTATCATGATCAAAAAATACACCTGGACTTCTATGCATTTGATTAACAACAACTCTTTGAACACCATTTGTAATAAATGTTCCGCTATTAGTCATCATTGGAACTTCACCCATATAAACTTCTTGTTCTTTAGCGGACAAAATATCCTTCGTATTATTTTCTTGATTTATTTCATATACAACTAATCTTAATGTACACTTTAGTGCAGAAGAATATGTTAAACCTCTAGCTATACATTCCTCAACATCAAATTTTGGTTTTTCTAATTTATAAGATACGTACTCAAGTGTTGCTTTATCATTTAAATCTTCTATTGGAAAAATACTATTAAATACTCTATCAAAACCTTTTGCTAATTCACCAGCTTCAGGATTAAAATGTGTCAATTCGTTGTAAGAATTTTTTTGAACTTCTATAAGATTTGGTATTGATAAACTCTCTTTTAGTTTACCAAAATTTTTTCTAATATTCTTTTTTTCAGTAAAAGATAATTGCATCTATGTAATAATACTGATTAAAAATTAATCAGTATTTATAAAATCCTTATTAATTTATTTAAGTTCTACTTTTGCGCCTGCAGCTTCTAATTTAGCTTTTATTTCTTCAGCTTCTTTTTTTGGAACACCAGCTTTTACTTCTTTTGGTGCACCTTCAACTAGATCTTTAGCTTCTTTTAATCCAAGCGAAGTAGCTGCTCTTACTTCTTTAATAACGTTAATTTTTTTATCACCTGCAGAAACCAACATAATTGTAAAGTCATCTTTTTCTTCTGCTGCTGCTGCGCCACCCGCTGCTGCTGGTGCTGCTGCTGCCATTGGTGTTACTCCCCATTTTTCTTCTAATTGTTTTGAAAGCTCAGCTGCTTCAGCAACTGTTAAGCTTGATAAGTCTTCAATAATTTTATTTAGGTCAGGCATATATCTACTCTTTAGGTTGTTTTTCAGAATTTTCTGGTGGTAAACTACTCATTTTTTCTGAACGTGCAAGCAAAATACTAATTAATTTTGATGCGGAAGCATTCAAAATTCCCACTATATTAGCTCTTGCTTCATCTAAAGTAGGTAAATTTGCGACATTCATGACACCAGCTTGATCTAAAACCTCATTATTCATCATTCCACCAATTAGTTTTAGATTCTCATGATCTTTTGCAAATTTTGATAAAATTCTTGCTGACATAATTGCATCTTCACCAAAGGCAACAGCTGTAGGGCCAGTAAATAAATTTGATAAATCTTTACATTTAGTTTTTTCCAGTGCTAATTTTGTTATTCTATTTTTTGTTATCTTAAAAATAATACCATGCTCTCTCATTCTAGATCTCAAATCATCAAGTTGTGTCATGGTTAAACCTTGATAATGAGTAACCATTATAGCTTTACTATTTTCAAATTGATTTGTCATTTCAGAAATGTAATTTTTTTTTTGCTCTTTATTCATCATAACTAAATACTTTTACCAATCTTAAGTTTGTATGAAACACCCATTGTTGAAGTAAGAAAAGTGGATTTTATTAACTCACCTTTAATTGTGTTATTCGTTTTTTCTTTTTCTAAAGTTTCTATTATTGCGTTGAAATTTTTTATTATTTTATCGTCACTAAATGATTTTTTTCCAATGCTTACACCTATATTTCCATCTTTGTCATTTCTAATTTCTACTTGACCAGACTTAGCATCAATAACTGCTTGTTTAAGATTTTCAGTTACAGAGCCTAGTTTAGGATTTGGCATTAAACCTTTTGGACCCAAAACTTTTCCAAGTTTTGATAATTTAATCATCATTTTTGGAGTACAAATTAATTTTTCAAAATTTAAATCTCCATTTTTAATTTTTTCTATAAAATCTTCACCACCCACTATATCTGCGCCAGCCGATTTTGCTTCAGTTTCTTTTGAATCCTCACAAACAACTGCAACTTTAACTTTTTTACCAGTTCCACCAGGAAGATTGACAACCGTTCTTATATTAATTTCACTTTTTTTTTGTTTGTTATTAATTTGAAAACTTAAATCTACAGACTCATCAAATTTAGTTGTACAATTTTTTTTTACAACTGGTAAAAGTTTTTCTATACTTTCAGAAGGTAATTCAAAAGTTTTTTCAGGAAGTTTTTTAAATCTTTTTGAGCTCATATTAATCCTTTACCTCAATTCCCATTGATCTGGCTGAACCAGCGATAATTTTTACTGCTTGCTCTAAATCTAAAGCATTTAGATCATTCATTTTTTGTTTAGCTATTTCTTCAGCTTGTTTTTTTGTAATTGATGCAACAATATTTCTGCCAGGCTCTTGAGAACCACTTTTTAATTTAGCTGCTTCTCTTATAAAAAAAGATGCTGGAGGAGATTTAATCTTAAAATCAAATTTTTTATCCTTATAAACAGTTATTTCTACTGGAACAGGTTTTCCTGCTAATGATTTTGTTTTATCATTAAAAGCTTTACAAAATTCCATAATGTTAACTCCACGTTGTCCTAATGCTGGACCAACAGGTGGAGCTGGATTAGCTTGGCCACCTTTTATTTGGAGTTTTATAAATCCACTTATTTCTTTTTTTGCTGCCATTAACTTACTTTTTCCACTTGGTTATATTCTAAATCAACTGGTGTAGGTCTGCCAAATATTGAAACAGAAACTTTTAATCTTGATTTTTCTTCATCAATTCCTTCAACCATTCCATTAAAGGATGCAAAAGGTCCATCAACAACTTGAACTTTTTCACCTACGCTGTACTCTATACCAGATTTTGGTTGAGCTACACCATCTTTTATTTGTCCTAGTATTTTTTCAATTTCTTTATCTGAAACTGGAACAGGTATACCTTTTGAACCTAAAAATCCGCTTACTCTCTTTATATTTTTAATCATATGATAGATGTCATTATTCATTTCACTTTTGATTAAAATATAACCTGGAAAATATTTCTTTTTTCTTTGTATTCTTTTACCTCGTTTGACCTCTGTAACATCATGCGTAGGCACTATAATTTCCTCAAATTTATCTGAAATATTAGCTTTATCAGCTTCTTCCTTAATGATTCCAGCTACTTTATTTTCAAAACTAGAGTGAGATTGAACAATGTACCAATTTTTCATTAAATACTCACCTTTAGTAATATATCTAAAAAGAATTTTAGTAACTGATCTAGTAATAAAAAAAATAATGACATAACAACTGCCATCAGAAAAACCATTAAAGCACCTTGTAAAGTTTCCTTACCTGTTGGCCATGAAACTTTGAAAGCTTCCTGTTTTACTTCCTGTATAAATTTTATCGGGTTTTTCATTTTTTATCCTTTAATTGGCAGGAGCGGAGGGACTCGAACCCTCAGCCTCCGGTTTTGGAGACCGGCGCTCTACCAATTGAGCTACACTCCTATATAGAGCTTACTCTATAATTTTAGTTACTACTCCTGCTCCTACTGTTCTTCCACCTTCTCTAATTGCAAAGTTTAATTTTTCTGACATCGCAATTGGAGTAATTAATTTTACTGTAAACTTAGCATCATCGCCTGGCATAACCATTTCAGTACCAGACGGTAATTCTACCTCACCTGTAACGTCAGTAGTTCTGAAGTAAAACTGTGGTCTATATTTTGTAAAAAAAGGAGTATGTCTTCCGCCCTCTTCTTTTTTTAACACATAAGCTTGAGCTTCAAATTTTGTATGTGGTGTAACTGAACCAGATTTACAAAGAACCTGTCCTCTTTCTACATCAGTCCTTTCAACACCTCTTAAAAGTACTCCAATGTTATCTCCAGCCTCACCTGAATCTAAAAGCTTTCTAAACATTTCAACTCCAGTACAAACAGATTTTTTTGTTTCTCTAATTCCAACAATTTCGATTTCATCACCTGTTTTAATTACACCAGATTCTACTCTTCCTGTAACAACAGTACCTCTACCAGAAATTGAAAAAACATCTTCGACTGGCATTAAAAAATCTTTATCTTTTGGTCTATCTGGTTGCGGAATAAATTCATCTACATTTTTCATTAATTGTAAGATGGAATTTTTTCCTATTTCATCATCTCTTCCTTCCACTGCTGCTAATGCAGAACCTTTTGCGATTGGAGTTTTATCTCCCGGGAATTTGTATGAAGTTAATAGTTCTTTAATTTCCTCTTCAACAAGATCAATCATTTCTTTATCATCAACCTGATCAACTTTATTTAAGTAAACAACAATTGCTGGAACACCAACTTGTCTTGCTAAAAGTATATGTTCTCTAGTTTGTGGCATAGGACCATCAGCTGCGTTAACAACAAGAATTGCACCATCCATTTGAGCTGCACCAGTAATCATATTTTTTACATAGTCAGCATGTCCTGGGCAATCCACGTGTGCGTAGTGTCTTTTTTCTGTTTCATACTCAACATGCGCAGTTGAAATTGTAATTCCTCTCTCTTTTTCCTCTGGAGCTTTATCAATTTGATCATACGCAATAGCTGTTGCACCACCTGTTTCAGCTAAAACTTTAGTTATAGCTGCTGTCAGTGTTGTTTTACCATGGTCAACATGACCTATAGTACCGATATTACAATGCGGTTTATTTCTTACAAATTTTTCTTTCGACATTTTTTTCCTCTTTATTTTAATTTTATTTCTTGGAGCGGGTAAAGGGAATCGAACCCTTACATCCAGCTTGGAAGGCTAGCGTTCTACCATTGAACTACACCCGCACAAACCCAAGAATAACACTCCAGTATTATTTAAAATTTCATTGAATGGTGGAGGGGGAAAGATTCGAACTTTCGAAGACCGAAGTCAACGGGTTTACAGCCCGCCCCATTTGACCGCTCTGGAACCCCTCCCTTCGGGGAAGTGTCCCCTTGTTCAATAAAGCTTCAAACAACAAGCGTTTTATATATTTTATTTATGCAAATGCAATACGTGATTTATTAGGAAAAAGTCTTAAAAAACGTGTAAATATAAGTAAATTTTATGAATAAATCGTCATTTTTTATTGTTGGGCAACATGCAGTTTTAGAAGCGTTAAAAAATCCAAAAAGGAGGGTTTTAAGAGTTTTTCTTACTGAAGAAAGTAAAAAAAATATTCATAGAAAAAGCCCAAACAAAAACCTTTTAAGCAATGTGAAGGTTTATTTTAAAACAAAAAAAGAATTAGATAAATATAGCACTAAGGAAAATTTACTTCATCAAGGTTATGTTGCTGAAATAGAACATTTGGAAAAACCAATTCTTAAAGAATTTATAAAAGATAAAAAGAATATTACCTTAGTCTGTTTGGATGGAATAACAGATCCTAGAAATATTGGAGCTTTAATTAGAAGTGCCACGTCTTTTAATATAGATGGAATTATTATGAAAGAAAGACATTATCCAAGTGAAAGTAAACTGATGTACAAGGCCTCAAGTGGAGCAATTGAGTATATGAATATTTTTGAAGTATCTAATATAAATTCTACCTTAAAAAATCTTAAAGATAAAAATTTTTGGGTTTATGGCTTTGATAGTAGCGGTAATAAAGATTTTACAAATATAGAATGGAAAGGAAATAATATTCTATTATTTGGGTCTGAGGGCTTTGGTATGCATAAACATACATCCAAATATGCTGATTTTTTAATAAAAATAGAAATTGATAGCAAAGTAGAAAGTCTAAATATCTCTAATAGTGCCGCTATTGTGTTTCATCATTTAAGTTATTTAAAAAAAAAGAGTTGATTAATTCATAAATAGTTAATAATTATTGCGCAAGCCCTTGTAGCTCAGCTGGTAGAGCAATTGATTTGTAATCAATAGGTCCGCGGTTCGAATCCGTGCGGGGGCACCAAAAAAAATTATGGAATTTGATAAATATATAAATACAAAATATAAATTCCCTCAAGAATTTAGTGAAACATACAGTCTAAACGATCCTTTTCCACATATTGTATTTGAAGATTTTATCAACAAAGATTTAATTAACAATGTGCATAAAGAATTTCCTGATTTATTAAAATTAAGAAATAAATTAAATTTTACCACTCTAAATGAAATTAAGCTAACTTCAATTGGGATGGAAGATTTATCACCTTCTGCTTTTGAACTCATTTCATTTTTAAATTCTGATATATTTTTAATTTATCTTCAAAAATTAACAGGAATAAAAGAAAAACTTTTTAGTGATCCCTATTTGCTTGGGGGTGGATATCACGAAATAAAAAAAGGTGGTTTTTTAGATGTTCATGCTGATTTTAATAAATATAAAGATGTTAATTTGGATAGAAGAATAAATTTACTTTTATACTTAAATCATGACTGGAATATAGAATGGAATGGAAATTTAGGATTATACAATAAAGACGATTTAAAAAATCCAAAAAAGATAATCAAACCTGATTTTAATCGATGTGTAATTTTCACCACAAATTCAAATACCTATCACGGACATCCAGAAAAACTAAAATGTCCTGATGGAACTTCTAGAAAATCAATCGCTTTATATTATTATTCTTACGGTCGTCCAGCTTCTGAGATGGGTAAGATTCATGGTACACGTTTCAGAAATGACTCAAATTTTTTTAAAGATTTAATCAAAGATCTATTACCACCTATAATATCGAGAAATGTAAAAAAGCTTTTAAAGAAAGATTAAAAATATTTATCAAAAAAATTGAATATTTGGAAAATCTTCTTTAATTTTACATGTCTATTATCGGAATTATAATTTTTATTATCATATATAACATTTTCAAATGATGGGAAATATTTCACATCTTCAAAATTATTTTCTACATTTTTAATTGCTATCCTTAATTTGGCTTTGCCCTCAGAAGAGCTTAAAATTGCATTTTTTTTAAAAAAAGTCGCTGAGCTAGGCACTGGGCTTAATGTTAAAATTATTTTTAAGGCCTTATTATTTTTTTTTAAATTTTCAATGACATAATTTAAATCATCATTTATTTCATCATAAGTAAAATTTTTTAATTCATAATTAGATTTATTTTCATAAAAATTAATCATTTTAGTTGGAGTAGCTCCCCATAAAAAATTTTCATATTTGTCTATCCACCCTTCAGTTTGTCCTAAAGTCAAAAATAAAAATTCACTCTCACTTAAAATTTTTTTACTTATATTTCTATGAGTTTTTATTTTATCAACTAGTTCTTTTTCTGATGAATATGATCCACAAGTATAATCTCTTAGAGGGTCAAAAAAACCATCCATACCTTCTTTTGTAAATATCTTATAATTTTCATTAAAACTATAATCTACCAATTGTCTCATATTTTTAACTGTATAAACTCTTCCCCAATTAGCTTGAAAATTAAAACGATTTTGTTCAAAAATTTTATAATTGGTTTTATTTTTTAAGTAATTTGAAAATTCCTCAGCAAAGCATGTGCCGATACAAGTATTTTTACTACTCAATTTAAAGTTAATACTTTTTAATATTTGATGAGAATAGTTATCTAGTGACTCAATTAAAAATTTACCAGCAGGGTATATTTGATTTTTATCAAGATTATATTTGTTTTTTTTTATTCTATTATCTTTCAAAAAAAAATATTTGAAACTCTGATAAGTATCTTTCAAAAAAGTTTTTAATTTCACAGTTAGGACACTATCATTTTAAACCACACTGTTCTAAAATATATTGTGCGATTACATCGTCAGCTTGATCGCCTGACTCAATAGCACATTTACATGGTTTGCTAAAAAAAACTTTTTGTGCTTTACCTGCATCTATATCTAAACCAGGATCTTCATTTGAACAATAATACTCAATTGCATAAAAAGCGACTTCATTTTGTGCTTTTGACATAAATCTATACAATTGTTCTCTTGGCATAGAATATGACACATTACTTAAAAGAAGTATTGTTGAGAAAACAATTAAAAATTTTTTCATATTTCAGATCTTGCTCTAATTCTTTCATAAATCAATCTTAATTTGATACCAATATTTAAAAAAGGATCTGGAGGCAACCAAGTGGGTTTGTTTCGTGACTCAATAATTCTAATTTCATCACTATTTTCATCACTTGCTCTAATAGCTATTTGTTCACCAAACAACGTTCCAACCCCAATACCTGAACCATTAAAACATCCTGCTACAAAAATATTTTTATCAATTTTTTCAAAAATTTGAGAACTATTTCTTGTTCTAGAAACTATACCAGACCAAGTAGAATCTATAATGTCATTAGGTAATTGAGGAAATCTTTTTTTTATACCAATCTTCTGTTTGATAGATCTTTTTACTAAATCAGACTGAGACATTTTATATGGATTATGAACCTCTGCTGTATTTCTTATTAAAATTCTTCTGTCTTTTGTCATTCTAACAGTAGCTCCCATCGGTCTTACTGGTAGAACACCCCACTCTTTTGGTTCTCCAATAGATTTAAATTCCTCATCGGTCAAAGATCTTGTCATACTTGCGGTCAAAGTGATTGGAAAATTATAATTTTTTTTTATACCAAGTGATTTTAAAAATCCATTTGTAGCAAAAATAATTTTTTTTGTTTTAATCGTTCCATTCTTAAAGTTACAATTAATTCTGTCATTAATTTTTTTCCAATTTAGTAATAAAGAATTTTCATAGAGCTCGACATTTTTTGGTAATGTATCAATCATGGCTCTTACTAATTTTCCTGGATGTAACAAAATCCCTCCTTTTGTATGAAGAGCAATATTATAAAAATTTGTTCCTAATCTATTTGTGAGATCTTTATTAGATAACAAATTATGCTCAAATCTTAATTTAGATAAAGTTTCCGAGAAACTTTCTAAAATATTTTTGTCTTCAAATTTTGATGACGCAAAATATTTTCCACATTCATTCCAATCACAGTCTACTTGGTATTCTTTAATAAATTTTTTTACTGCGTCTATTCCTAATTTATAAATATCAGCTTTTTTTTTATAGTTTTCTAATTCTTTGTTTGAAGTAAAACCATCATTTAATGTTGTATCGACTAAATAACCTGAGTTTCTTGAGCTTGCACCTTCACCTGCTAATTGAGCATCAACTATTAAAATTTTTTGATTAGGAAAAATTTGTCCTAATTTCCGTGCAGCTGACAATCCTGTATAGCCAGCACCTATTATTAACCACTCACAATTTAAATCAGAAGATAGAATCTGAATATTGATTCTCGGATTTAGATCATTAACCCAACTACAACTATTATCGTTTATTACTTCCATAGAGAAAGATTACGATAGTTGTTAAATATTTAAAAGATCTTAAGAGATTAAAGAAGGTTGTTTCTTCATGTCTTCTTTTTTAATACCAGCGACTCTTACTGGTTTTTTCATAGCATCTCTCCTAAAGGGTTCACCAAGTTCCTGGTTTAGAATTACTTCAATGAATGTTGTAATGCCGTTCTTTTGATCCTCACAAGATTGCTTAATTGCTGCTGTAGTTTCTTCCATTGTTTTAACAGTAACTCCTTTTAAACCACATGCGTCAGCTACTTTTGCATAGCTTAATTCTGGATCTAGTTCTGTTCCAACAAAATTATTATCAAACCAAAGGGTTGTATTTCTTTTTTCTGCACCCCATTGGTAATTTCTAAAAATTACCATTGTAATTGCAGGCCACTCTTCTCGAGCACAAGAACTCATCTCGTTCATGCTAATTCCGAATGCACCATCACCTGCGAAACCAATCACTGGAGTATCAGGACATCCGATCTTTGCTCCCAAGATTGATGGAAAACCATAGCCACAAGGTCCAAACAAACCAGGTGCTAAATATTTTCTAGGTTTTTCAAAAGTTGGATATGCATTTCCAATAGCACAGTTGTTTCCAATATCACTTGATATAATTACATCCTCTGGCATACCTGCTTGAATTGCTCTCCATGCTTGTCTTGGTGACATTCTGTCTTTATCTCTTTCTCTTGCCTCTTTGTTCCAAACTGTTCCCTCATCATCATCTTCATGATCTAAACTTGATAATTTTTGTAACCAAGCAGATTTAGTCTGATGAATTAAGTCTTTTCTTTTTTGTCTATCAGTATCTCCAGCATTTGAAGACAATTTTTTTAAAATCTGTGTCGCTACCAACTTTGCATCTCCACTAATACCGACTGTAACTTTTTTTGTAAGACCAATTCTATCTGGATTCATGTCTACCTGAATAATACTTGCTTTCTTTGGCCAGTAATCAATCCCATATCCTGGGAGTGTAGAAAAAGGATTCAACCTTGTTCCTAAAGCTAAAACAACATCAGCTTTTGAAATAAGTTCCATTGCAGCTTTTGATCCATTATATCCTAATGGTCCAACAGCTAATGGATGACTGCCTGGAAAACTATCATTATGTTGGTAACCAGAACAAACAGGTGAGTCTAATTTCTCTGCAAGTTTTTTTGTTTCTTCAATTGCACCTCCAATAACAACTCCTGCTCCAGATAAAATTACTGGAAATTTTGCTTCTGATAAAAGTTTTGCAGCTTTATTAATTGCTTCAGCACCCCCACCTTGTCTCTCTAATCTTACGATTGGAGGTAAATCAATATCAATCACTTGTGTCCAATAATCTCTAGGTACATTTATTTGAGCAGGTGCTGAACCCCTAATTGCCTTTTCAATAACCCTATTTAAAACTTCTGCCATTCTTGACGGATCTCTAACTTCTTCTTGATAACAAACCATATCTTTAAATAAATTCATTTGCTCAACTTCTTGAAAGCCACCTTGACCCATAGTTTTATTTGCTGCTTGAGGGGTTACTAATAATAAAGGAGTGTGATTCCAATAAGCAGTTTTAATTGGAGTAACTAATCCAGTTATCCCAGGTCCATTTTGTGCGATCACCATTGACATTTTACCTGTAGATCTAGTGTAACCATCAGCAATTAATCCACCATTAGTCTCATGAGCAACATCCCAGAAAGTAATTCCTGCATCTGGAAAAATATCAGATATAGGCATGAACGCAGATCCTATAATTCCAAAAGCATGTTCAATACCGTGCATTTGTAAAACTTTTACAAAAGCTTCTTCTGTTGTCATTTTTGTCATTAATAGAACCTTTCTAAATTCGTAATGAATAATTTTTTAAAAACTAATTGTTAATTTTTGGGATTAATATATAAGATTTTAGAAAATTCAAACAAACAAATCGACACTATATATATGGCAACAGATATAATAATCCACGATCAAAAAGATAACGTGGGTGTGGTTGTTATTGAAAAAATTACTCCAAAACAAGACTGTAAATGCTGGATTATGGAAAATGACAGTTCTGCGAACATTCAATCAATGGATGAAATCCCTTTAGGGCATAAAATAGCTATGGTTGATCTTAAAGAAGGAGATACAATTCTTAAATATGGCCATGATATAGGTAAAGTTGTAAAACCAATAAAAAAAGGTGAACACGTACATGTTCACAATGTTAAAACTAAGAAGTGGTAATTATATGGAGATACCAAAAAGTTTTTTAGGCTACAAAAGAGAAAATGGAAGAACAGGAACAAGAAACCATGTGATTATTCTTCCAGTAGACGATATATCAAATGCTTGTGCTGAGGCAGTAGCTAATAATATTAAAGGTACAATAGCTCTACCTCATTCTTATGGAAGGCTTCAATTTGGTGCAGATCTTGAATTACACTTTAGAACTATGATTGGAACGGGTAGTAATCCAAATGTTGCTGCGGTTATAGTGATAGGTATTGAACCTAAGTGGACAAAAAAAATTGTTGATGGAATTGCTAAAACTGGAAAACCTGTTGAAGGATTTCACATTGAACGTACAGGGGACATTGGAACTGTAATGAAAGCTTCAAAAAAAGCTCAAGAATTTGTCATGTGGGCCTCTGAAAAACAAAGAGAGGAATGTCCTATTAGTGATTTATGGATCTCAGTAAAATGTGGAGAGTCTGATACCACATCGGGTTTAGCTGCTAACCCAACTGTTGGAAATTTAATGGATAAACTTGAACCGTTGGGAGTTCATTTATGTTTTGGTGAAACTTCAGAACTTACAGGAGCTGAAAAAGTGTGTGCAACAAGAGGAGCAACCAAAGAAGCCTCAGATAAATTTATGAAGACTTGGAGTGCGTATAACGACTTTATTTTAAAGGAAGCAACAGATGATCTTTCTGAAAGTCAACCAACTGCAGGAAATATCGCAGGTGGCTTAACTACTATTGAAGAAAAAGCATTTGGAAATTTTCAAAAAATTGGAAACTGCAAATTTGTTGATGTTTTAGAACCTGCAGAAGAGCCAAAAAAAGGAAAAGGTTTATACTTCATGGATACTTCTTCAGCAGCAGCAGAATGTGTAACTTTACAAGCTGCGGCTGGTTTTAATATTCATCTTTTTCCTACAGGCCAAGGAAATATTGTAGGTAATCCTATTGAACCAGTTATAAAATTAACTGCAAACCCTTTGACAGTAAAAGGGATGGGTGAGCACATTGATTGTGATGTCTCTAAAATTCTTTCAAGAGAAATGAACATGTCTCAAGCTGGAGATAAACTTATTGAGACTACTTTAAAAGTTGCAAACGGAAGATTAACTTGCGCTGAAGCTTTAGGACACAGAGAGTTTGTAATGACTAAACTTTACAGAAGTGCTTAAATAACTACTTAGCTGGTTTCATAAAATATTTTTTACGAAATTTAGAAATAGCTCTTCTAACAAAAGCAGCTCCAATTCCTAAAAAAATAGCAAACATAATTGAAAATAATCCATAAAAGAATGGCATATCTTTTGAAAAATCTTTAATAAAACTTGAGAAGAAATTTAAATCTTGAGTTGTTGATTTGTTTGTTCCGTTTTGAATTTCTTCTGCAAAAAAAGTATCATAAGCAATAGCAATACCAACTATTAATAATAAAATTGCAAGTAATGCTTTTAAACCTGAGCTATCAATTTGTTCTCCAACTTTTTGACCTACTTGAACTCCAATAATTGAACCAACTACTAGAAGTAAAACTAACATTAAATCAATTGAACCATAATTTATCGAATGTAAAAATGTAACTATTACACTAACAAAGATTGTGACAAACAAAGATGTTCCTGGGACTAATCTTGTTGGCATCTTAATTATATAGATCATTGCAGGAACCAAAATAAAAGCTCCACCAATCCCCATGATAGCAGCAATAAAACCAACAACTAATCCAATTATAATAGGTGTGAAAATACTTTCATATAACTTAGATTTTGGAAATCTCATTCTAAATGGAAGACCATGAATCCAATAATGAACATGTAATTTTTTTTTCTCTACAACATTTTTTTTTGCTTTATCAATTTCGCCAAGACTTTCTACCAACATTAATGTACCAATTATTGCTAAAATATACATATACGCTAAAGAAATAACTGTATCTATTTTACCTATACCTTTGAAATAAGTGAAAGTATAAATACCAAGAGCAGTTCCAATCGAACCACCAATTACAATCATAAAACCCATCTTGTAATCCAACGTATTTTTTAACCAATGAGTAGTAGATCCTGATACTGAAGTTGCTAAGATATTATTAGCTTCATTAGCAACAGCATATGCTGGAGGAACTCCCATAAAAATTAAAAATGGTGTCATTAAAAATCCTCCTCCTACACCAAATAAACCTGAAAGAACTCCAACTATCGCGCTTAATAAAAGTATTTCTACTGGATTAATAAAAACTTGGGCTATAGGTAAAAAAACATCCATCTAAATAAAAAAACTTTTTTTAAAAACTTACTTAATAGTCAAAAAAGTTCCAATTAAGATAACACTCCAACAAGCTGCTATCGCAGAAAAAATCCCAGTTTTTATTAAAGTTGTTTTTTTATCTTTTATATTTTGAGGAATTTTTATTTTTGAAAAGTGCATCTATATCTTTCAATACACCTAGTGAAAAAATTGTCAAACTTTAATTAATATATTGTAGCCCCAAAGATCTTGACTTCCCCATCCTCAATTCCAAGAACCAACCTGCCCAAAAACTCTCCTGGTATCTCTTTATTGGTTTGCTTGATCAATACAGTGATGTGCTCGCCCCTTCTCAATGTTCCAAATGGCTCATAGGTCTCTTTTAGGTTTGTTATGATTTTGTTATTTGCCCATTGTTTGCCAAGCTCTACTTCATTAGCCCCAAACAACATTTGTGTAGAAAAATCTCTTGTGAAACCACCATAATCTTTCATATTTGAGGCTTTAACAAGATTTTCCCAAAATGGTTTTGCTATTGCAAATATCTCCTCATCTGATTTTGCCAATAGGTCCATGAAAGTAATCTAAATAATTTAAGATGCCTTCTTTTTTTCTTTTTCATCAACAATATGATAAACTGGTACTTTTTCCATCGTAAACTTACCAGTTTTAGGATCACGTCTAGATACTGTTAAACAGTGCCAGTTATCATCATCGAGTTTCATATGATCACCTCTGTAA
>CACOLY010000005.1 GCA_902628195.1 uncultured Pelagibacteraceae bacterium | reverse complement strand
CTATGATTAATTTTTTTTGAGCTAAGATTTGTTTTTTTTCTTCTCTTAATGAGTCTAACCGTTTTTTTTGCTCAAGTTTTTTTTGATTTGCTAATTCTTTTTTCTGTTCTAACTTTTGTTTTTTCAGTTCTCTAACTTTTTGTTTTTCTCTATCTTTTTTGAAATTTACGTAATAATTTTCAATTTTTTTCTTTGTTTCTTTTAGTAGGTTAACAGAAGGAATTTTAATTCCAGGAATTTTAATTTTTTTACTTTTACTCTTTTTGGTTTTCATTTTAAAAAATTAACAATTTTAATTTAACTTTTATATTAAACATGTGTTTAAATTGAGTTTCAATGAATTCATTTAAAAGCACTTATACAATTTTTTTTTCAGAATACAATTTGAGCGTGTAAATATTTATACATAAATGTTTTTTTTTTTAAATTCATTCACAAGAGAATCATGTAATAAAATTTTTAATTTTATGACTTATATAAAAATTCTTTTAATTTTAGTTTTATTATTTCTCAATAATTGTGCTGTCTCTGGCTCTGCTTTTCTAGGTCCGATATATACTGGTGCAAAAACGGGGAGTATTTATCAGGCTTCATTATCATATGGCTCAGGAAAAATAATGAACGAATTAAACCAAACTTCTAAAGCTAAATCAAACAAATCAAAAATATATTTTAAAAAAAATACTACTTTGCCTGATATTCCTTATACAACAAAGAATCCCATTATTATTGCATTTTATAAAGTTGAAAAGATTGGGTTTTCACAAATTATTGAACCAGAACCATTACCTTAGTCAATTAATTTATAATTTTTAAATTTCAATTATTACGAGTTTTATTTTTTTAAGAGAATCGCTTAAAGTTTAATTAAGGGTGGTAGAGGGAGACTGAAGCCACCCCTTTTTTTTATAGTCCTGAATATCTAAAAACAAAAATTGTCCCCACCACATATAAAAACAAACCAAAAAATACTTGTAATTTTGTTTTATTAATTTTATGTGCTGAATTAGCACCAACTCTTGCCATGAACATCGTAATCGGAATAAATATTAAAAAAGCTGGAATATTTATAAAGCCAACACTTAAAGGTAATTTTATCTTTAAAATAAATCCTGAATACCAAAATCCAATTGCACCACATAAAGCTATAATAAAACCAATTGTAGCAGCACTGCCAATAGCTTTTTTGATCGGATAACCAAAATATTTTAATATAGGAACATTCATAACTGCACCACCAATGCCCATCGGTGCAGAAATAAAACCAGAAATCAACCCAAAAATAATTCTAAAATGTAATTTAAATTTATTTTTACTCACTGATTGTTGGTTAGAATTTATTAACATATATGTTCCTAAACAAAAAACTACTATTGTAAAAAAAACTACCAAAGACTTTGTTTTCATCATCGCTGCAAAAGTAGTTCCTAGTAAGACACCTAAAATTACAAATAAACCATAAGTTTTTATAATATTTGTATCTACAGATTTATGCTTATTGTGAGTGTAAACTGATACCATTGATGTTGGAATAATAATCGAAAATGATGTTCCAACAGCTAAATGCATCAAATAATTTTTATCGATACCTATTGCTTCAAATAAAAAAAAAAGGAAAGGAACTGTAATTAAACCACCACCAATGCCAAATAATCCAGCAAAAAAACCAACTGGAAATGCTGTAATGACCATTAAAAGTATATAAATTGAATACTGATTTGATAAAATTGGGTTAAGCAGACTAACCTACTCTTCTTTCTACATTGTTATATTTTATCTTGTCCATTATATGATCTATTTTTTGGACGTCCGCATTTCTAACACACATGTTTTCACTTAAATACCTTTTCCAGTGACTAGCACCTGCTTGACCGTGGAATAAACCTAGTGTGTGTCTCATTATTTGATTTAATCTTGTCCCTTTTTTTAATTCCTCTTTTACGTAAGGGATTAGATTTTCAATAATTTCTTGCCTACTTGGAATTATTTCATTTTTAAAAATTTCTCTTTCAATGTCTGCTAATAAATATGGGGTATGATAGGCCGCCCTACCAATCATTACTCCATCTGTTTTTTCTAAATGATTTTGAATTTCATCCACTGATATAATTCCACCATTTATAATAATTTCTTCATTAGGAAAATCTCTTTTTAGATTATAAACATAATTATATTTTAATGGTGGAATATTTAAATTCTGTTTTGGTGTAAATTTTCCTAACATTGCCTTCCTTGCATGAACAATAAAGGTTTTAATTCCAGTTGATTTTAAAGTTGATATAAAATTATGAAAATTATCGTAATCCTCAACATCATCATATCCAATTCTAGTTTTTATTGTAATTGGAAGTTTGGTGATTGCTTGCATTTTACTTAGACAATCAGCTACTAAATTTGGTTCTTTCATTAAACAAGCACCAAACTTATTTTTTTCAACTTTTTTACTTGGACATCCTAAATTTAAATTAATTTCATCATAGCCAAAATCTTCACCAATTTTTGTTGCTTCGGCTAAAAGTTTTGGTGATGAACCACCAATCTGAAGTGCTACTGGTTTTTCATTTATATTAAATTCTAATAATTTTTTTTTATCACCTCTATTAATTGCCTCATCTACAATCATCTCTGTATAAAGAAGTGTATTTTTTGAAATTAGTCTTAGGAAAAATCGTTCATGACGATCAGTACAATCCATCATAGGAGCAACGGAAACTTTCCTATTCATTTTAAAACTTTATGTTTTTTTATTAAGTGTTTGAAGTATCTGAGTCATCTGAATTATCATCTGTTTGATTTTCGCTATCAGTTACTTCTTCTAATGAAACTTCTGCTTGTTCAGATTCAGTACCTTCGGTTTCATTTACATCTATTTCGGGTTGCGCTGCTTCTGATAATTCAGCTAAATCTTCTTTTGAGACTTGAATTTTCTCAGGATTTTTTCTAGCTCTTTTTGATGGTAAAATAGGTGTTCCACTTTTCGAAATCTCTCCTTTATATAAACTTTCGAAATCATCACCTATGTCCTCATCAGCCTCAACTCCATCATCAACTTGTTCTACATGTTTTCTTAATTTGTAAACTGCACTCTCAGTTAATTCTTGAACTTTTATATTTTCTTCAGCTATCTCTCTTAATGCGATAACAGTATTTTTGTCATTATCTTTATCTAAAGTAGGCTCAATCCCTGAATTTAATTGTGTAGCTCTTTCTTTTGCAACTAAAACTAATTCGTAAGGACTTTCAACTTTATCGATGCAATCTTCAACTGTGACTCTAGCCATCCGCAGTATCTACACAGTGAGCTAAATAAAATCAAGGAGATTTTTTTAGATATATTGTGGATTTAGCTTGTTTCTAACAAAAAATAGGAGGATTAAAGAGATAAAAATATATATAAATGAAACTAATGCAATCTGTTCAATAGAAAAACCTCTATCTATCAAAAATCCAAACAGAGCAGTTCCAAAAGCAGTGGAAAAAACCATTAAAGCAGTGGTTAAAGCTTTAATTGATCCAATATATTTGACACCATAAATTTCAGCCCATGTTGATGAGCCTAAAACATTGGCTAGACCATTGGAAATACCAATTAAACCAAGAAAAATAAAAGAAATAATTGGATTGTCGAAGTAAAATAAAACTAATGTAGAAAACAGCAAAGGTATATTCATAAAAATTAAAAGTTTTCTACTAGTAAATTTATCGATTAAAAAGCCAGATCCTAATAAAGTAACAACAGATGATATTGAATAAACCATAAATGATTGAGCAATAACAAAGGATCCCCATTCTTTAGCTTCAGTGATAAAAGATTGATAAACAAATACACCTGTTGCAATCCATGGCATTGCTAACATATTCAAACAAACTATATAAAATCTGTAATCCTTTAAAACTTCAATTCTTTTCCATTGTTTGATTTCCTTTATTTCAGGATCATTTGAGCCTAATTGTTCTCTTGTATCAAAATCTAATTTTTTTATTAAAAAAAATGATGCTAATGGTAAAAAAATCAAAATAAAAATAGATATAGATATCCAAATATTTTGCCAGGCAGTGATTGTTAATAAATAAACGATTAATACAGGTAAAATAAATTCCGCAGTTGAAAGACCAAACCATCCAATACTTAAAGCTTTACCTCTTGATTTAATAAAATATCTTGTAATAGTTGTTGTTGCTGTATGGGACATCAGTCCTTGCCCAGAAAATCTCATTAAAAAAACAGAAATAAATAAAAAAGTTATAGATGAGATCTTTGAAAAGAAAAAACAAGAAAAAGATAGAAGTAAAGTTACATAAAAAGCAAATTTAAAGATATTAATATCATCAATTTTTTTTCCAACCCAAATTAAAAGAAAACTACTTAGCAATGTTGCTGAGGCATATATTGAGCCAAATTGTCCATGAGTAATTGAAAGTGTTTCTCTAATGCTAGAATTAAACAAACCAAGAAAAAAACTCTGTCCAAAACTAGAAAAAAATGTAAAAATAAATCCAAATATAATTACTTTTAAACTTAAACTATTAAACATAAAAAATTATGAGTTGTAATGTTGCTTTTATAGGTCTTGGTGTCATGGGTTATCCAATGGCTGGTTATATATCAAAAGGTGGCCACAATGTAACTGTTTTTAACAGAACAAAAACAAAAGCAGAAAAATGGATTAAAGAATACAAAGGTAAAATGGCGGAAACTCCTGCTGAAGCTACAAAAGATGCAGAGTATATTTTTACCTGTGTTGGAAATGATAATGATTTAAGAGAAGTAACGTTTGGTGAAAATGGTGCATTTAAAACTATTAAAAAAGATGCAATCTATATTGATAACACTACCGCGTCAGCAACAATTGCTAGAGAAATTTATGAATATGCTAAGAAAAATGAATTTGGTGCATTAGATGCTCCAGTATCGGGTGGACAAGCTGGTGCAGAGAATGGTGCACTAACAGTGATGATCGGTGGTGATCAAGCTGACTTTGATAAAGCAAAAGATAAAATTGATTGTTACAGTAAAAAAATGAAACTACTTGGTAAAGCTGGTTGTGGACAATTAGCTAAGATGGTAAATCAAATTTGTATAGCAGGATTAGTTCAAGGTTTATCTGAAGGAATTAACTTTGGAATGAAAGCTGGATTAAATATGGAAGATGTTATTGAAGTAATTTCAAAAGGTGCTGCACAATCTTGGCAAATGGAAAACAGATATAAAACAATGATTGATGATAAATTTGATTTTGGTTTTGCAGTTGATTGGATGAGAAAAGATTTAAAGATTGCAATGGATGAAGCTAAAAATAATGGTTCATTGTTACCTGTCACAGAGCTTGTTGATAAATTTTATGGAGAAGTTCAAGGTTTAGGTGGAAATCGTTGGGATACCTCAAGTTTAATAAAAAGATTTAGAAAGTAATGTATGCAGCCTGCATACTATGAAAATTTAGAAGAAATTAAGAATAAGTATTGGTCAATGCTAGATGATGCTGTGACTAACAGAGGTTCACCATTTAGAATTCCTGTTTTCATATGTGCTCATCAAGATGAAGTAGATGGTAGAATTGTTGTTTTACGTAAATCAGATAGAGTAAATAATCTATTACAATTCCATACTGATTTAAGATCTCCAAAGGTAGATATTCTTAAAAAAAATAAGAATGCCTCTCTAGTTTTTTACGACAAGGAAGAAAAGGTACAATTAAGAGTAAAAGTAGAGTGTGAAATAAATAATCAAAATTCTACAACAGAGGAGTCATGGAAAAAAACTCAGCATATAAGTAGACGATGTTATTTAACTGATAGCCCTCCAGGAACCGCATCAGAAAATCCAACATCAGGTATGATATCTAAATTAGAAGATTTTGATTATACAATGGAGCAAAGTGAAGAGGGTTATAAAAACTTTACTGTTATAAAATGCAAAATCAAATCTATTGAATGGCTATATCTTGCAGCTAGAGGACATCGGAGAGCTAAATTTGATCTTGAAAATAATAAAAATAGTTGGTTAATCCCTTAATATGTTAAGATTTTTTAAGAACTCTATTCAATCTATTTTGAAGATGATTAACTTAAAAATTATCAAAATAAATTCTTCATTCTTGATAAGTAAAAATGATCTATTTTCTTTTGATAGTAGTAATCCAGATTATCAACTTTATTTAGATGGTTTGATAAAAAGTGAAAATGAAAAATCAGACAATTCTTTTAAACAGTCTAGATTTTTAGATCTAATAAATTTAGTTAAATTTACTTTAAAGAAAAATGAAATAGAAGATTTTGCAGAAATAGGATGTTGGCGAGGTCATTCCTCATATGTAATATCGTGCCTAATAAAAAAATATTCTAAAAAAAAGATAAATTTTCATATTTTTGATAGTTTTGAGGGTCTTTCCGAGAAGTCAAAATTTGATGAAAATCTCTCAAAATTTAGTGATAATCAATTATTAAAAATTCGTACCCAGTTCAAATCAGATGAAACTTTTGTAAAGGATAAAGTATTAGGTGATTTTAATTTTATTAATACTTACAAAGGATGGATACCTGAAAAATTTCATATTTTAGAAAATAAAAAATTTTCTTTAGTTCATATCGATGTTGATTTGTATGAACCAACTTTAGAGTCATTAAAATTTTTTTACCCAAAACTTATTGATGGTGGAATAATAATATGTGATGATTATAATTCAAAAGTATTTGATGGAGCTAAAAAAGCTTGTGATGAATATTTTAAAGATAAGACCTTCTCTTTTTCTTTTCAACCAACAACTGGTAGTTACTTTGTAATAAAATAATTATCTTAAAATATAAATTTAGAAAATTATAAGAAAGCTTGATTAATTCTTTGTAGTAAAAGCTTATAATTTGGAAAATTCATAAGTCTAAATATCGCATCGAAAGTAAAATTTTTAATGATATTTTTTGAGTGTGAAAAATAAAGTTAAAAAGTTTTTATTAATAGGTAGTTTTTCCTTTTTTTTAATAAAAGGAATAATTTGGTTATTAATTATTGCAGGTGCTTTTTTCGGAATAGGTAAAATATAGGAGGAAAAATGTTTATCGCAATGAATAGATTTAAGATTGTTAAAGGAAAGGAGACTGAATTTGAAAATGTCTGGAAAAATAGAGAAACACATTTAGATAAAGTGCCAGGATTTAAAAATTTTAATTTAGTAAAAAGTGAGACAAAAGATGATCACACCTTGTATGCTTCACATAGTATTTGGGAAACAAAAGATGATTTTTGGAACTGGACAAAATCAGAGGCTTTCAGACTTGCGCATAAAGATGCAGGAAAGCATAGTGATCTATATATTGGCCACCCAAATTTTGAGGGCTTTGAAAAGGTATTATAAATTGCTTGGTTAGTTCCTTAATAAATTACTTATTTGATTTTTTTATATTTTCTTCAGCCCATAAAGGTTGAAGATTTTTATAGTTAAAGCATTTTAGCTGTTGTCTTGGATCACTTAAATCAAATGAGGCACATGGTTTAATATGATCTATATGCCAACCATATCTACCTTGATTTTTCCAGTTCATTCCTTTTTTAAATTTATTTTCAAGATATTTTTTTAAAAAAGGTATTGAACAACCTACAAGAGCGGCTGTTGTATTTCTTTTGGTTAAATTTTGCTCTTTTAAAGCTAATCTCATCCTCAAAGATAAATTATCTCTTATTTTTGTATGAGGATCTATTTTTCTTTTTATAGCTCTTCTTTTAATGTTTTTTTGATTTAATATTTTTCTATTTTTATCATAATATCTTTTGTCTGCAGCCCTTCCTTTTGAACTTGCTTTATATTTTTTCCCAGCTTTTTTTTTCATTGCCCTTCCAGCTGGTGTTTTTGAGTATTTAGCGACTTCTTTTCTTTCACAAGGCCTACAAGTTGGTCTGAAAGTTAGAATGTCTCTTTTCTTACTTTTGTATCTAAAATTTTTTTCCGTCTTCGCTAATCGTTTTCCACAACTAGTACAGTTTTTGAATTTGCTTATTGGTTTTTTTTCTCTTGCAATTCTTCTTTTTTCTCTTCTATTTGCATTTAACCAATGCTTATTTTTGTCATAATACCTTTTTTTAGCCGCCAAACGTTCAGCTTTGTTTTTATATTTTTTGTGAGCTGCCACCTAAAAAATTGATTTAGAATATTTTTTCCAGTTGTCTTGATAATGTTTTGTATTTTCCCAAACTGCTTTTTTTTCCTCTTCAGTCACTTCTCTTACAACTTTACCTGGCGAACCAATTACTAAAGAGTTGTCAGGTATTTCTTTATTCTCAGTAATTAGAGCTTTGGCACCTATAATACAGTTTTTCCCAATTTTTGCTTTATTAAGAATCACTGCCCCAATTCCAATTAAACTATTGTCCCCTATCGTACATCCATGAAGCATAACTAAATGTCCAATGGTTACATCTTTTCCAACTTTCAAGGGACAACCTGGATCTGTATGCAAAACACTACCGTCTTGAACATTTGAACCTTCACCAATGTGAATATTTTCAATATCTCCTCTTAAGGTTGCATTAAACCAAATACTAGAATTCTTTTCTAAAGTAACATCACCTATTATAGTTGCATTAGGAGCTACCCAATTTTCGCCAGAGTTTTTTGGTTTTTTATCTTTTAAATCATAAAACATAATTTATATATTATTACATTATGCCAATACAAACTCCAATATGTGATTTCGGCCAAAAGGCACACGACTTTAAGCTTAAATCAACAGAGAATAAAATAATTTCCTTAGAAGATGTAAAAGGTGAAAATGGGACTTTGATAATGTTTATCTGTAACCATTGTCCTTATGTCAAAGCAGTTACGAAAGATATTGTTGAAGATTGTAAAAAATTAAAAGATCTAGGTGTTAATTCAGTTGCTATATGTGCAAATGATGCAGAAAACTATCCTGAAGATTCTTTTGATAACATGATCCTATTTGCAAAAAAAAATCAATTTGATTTTCCTTATTTGGTAGATGAAACACAAGAGATTGCGAGAACTTATGATGCAGTATGTACACCAGATTTCTTTGGTTACAATAAAGAATTAGAGCTTCAGTATAGAGGAAGATTAAGAGAGCTTAAAAATCTAGTGCCAGTAAGAGATGATGACAGTGATTTATACAAAGCAATGAAACAAATTTCAGAAACTGGTGAAGGGCCAAAGCAACAAACTCCAAGTGCTGGATGTAGTATTAAGTGGAAAAATAATTAATGTATTTGATTGCAACAAGATCTTTTCCACCAGAAGTAGGCGGCATGCAAAGCTTAATGTGGGGCCTTGCTAAAGAAATGTCTAAGAACTTCATGATTAAAGTTTTTGCAGATTACCAAGAAAATCACAAAGATTTTGATAAAGAAGTTAATTTTTCAATTGAAAGGGTTGGAGGAATTAAGTTTTTACGAAAAATAAGAAAAGCTCAATTAATAAATGAATTTTTAAAAGAAAATAAAATACAAGGAATTATAGCTGACCATTGGAAAAGCTTAGAGTTAATCAAAACTACAAAGAATAAATATTGCTTAATTCATGGAAAAGAAATCAATCATCCTAAAGGAAGTTTTCAAAATAAAAAAATAGTAAAAGTTTTAAATGATGTTGAAAAAGTAATTGCTAATTCAGAGTATACAAAAAATTTAGCAATTAATATTGGTGTTGATAAGGCTAAGATAGTAGTAATTAATCCCGGAGTAAATCCAGTTAAGGAGCTTAATAAAAAATCATTAGACAAGGTAGAAAGTTTATTAAAGATTAAAACACCTCGATTAATTACTGTTTCTAGATTTGATAAAAGAAAAAATCATGAAAAAGTTTTAATGGCATTAAGAAATTTAAAACAAATATATCCAGATATTGTTTATATTTGTATCGGTTACGGAGAAGAAGAGGATAACATAAAAGAATTAGTTAAAGAACTTGATTTGGGAACACAAGTTATATTTTTTAAAGATATCAGTGATGATTTAAAAAATGCATTAATCGCCAAATCAAATATATTTGTTATGCCGTCTGTCATACATAAGACTTCAGTTGAAGGATTTGGAATTGCATATGTTGAAGCTGCACAATATGGTGTTGCATCTCTTGGTGGAAAAGATGGCGGTGCCCCAGATGCAATTCAGCATGATAAAACTGGATTGATTTGTGATGGAAATAATCTTGATGATATCTATTCTTCGCTCAATTCAATGATAGAGGATAAAAAATACTTAGAACTTGGAAAAAATGCTAAAGAATTATCTTCCAAATTTTATTGGTCTAACATTGTAGAAAATTACAAAAAAGTTCTTAAAGTAAGCTAGTCAATCTTTCAAAAACTTTTTCAGCACTTAAGTTCTTAAGATCACTCACTTCAATTACTCTAAAGTTTTCTCTTTCAATACTAACCTTATAAGCTGTTGTGTGTTTGCCAAACAATGTTAGACCTTTAGTTCCGGTATGTGCAGTGATATGTGCAGGACCAGTATCATTAGCAATTACAAAAGAACTTCCTTTAATTAATGAGGTTAGTTGCGATATATCTAATGCTTTTCCATTATCTAACAAAGCTACTGCATTAATATTTTTTGAATCATTTATTTCAGAAGGTCCTGGTGCAGTAACGATTTTATACTCATCACCATATTCATTTGAAATTTTTTCTATTAGATTATTGTAATAAGGCCATTTTTTAATTGTCAAATGAGGTGAGCAAAAAGGAAATAAAAGAATATATTTATTCAACTTATAAAAATTTTTTATTTCACTAATGTCTGTTGATGCCCAACTAAAATCAGGCCTTAAAGTATTATGTGTATTTAAACCAGACTCTTTTAATTGATGGTCAAATCTTTCAAGAACAGAAATTTTGTCAAATTCTTCTTTATCTTTATTAGATGGCAATGTTGATACTGAACTTGACCAAACTATTTTATCAGCCTTTGGGAAAAGAATATTTCTATAAAAATTGGTTCTGGAAGAATTTTGAAGATCAAAAACTTTTGAAAAGTTATATTTCTTCAATTCTCTCATTAAAAAATATAAATAAATTAGATTATATTTTGGTAATCTTTTGTCTAAAATCACCTCGTGAATAAAAGGATTTTTTTTAAATAAATCAAAATAAGGTTTAGTAGTAAGTAAATATAAATTATCATTTTTATGATTTTCAGATATATCTTGAATTGCACCACTTGCTTGAGCTATATCTCCTAATGAACCATGTTTAATTATTAAAATATTAGACATATTTATAACAAGATAGCACAGTATTAAATTTTATGAATAAAATTATAGTAGAAGTTTCAATTGGAGAACTTTTAGACAAAATTTCGATTTTAGAGATTAAACAGGAAAAAATAAAAGATCTTGAAAAGTTAAAATTCATCAACAACGAACATTCTATCTTAAAAGATCAATTAGGAAAAAATGTTAAGTCTGATGATAAGTTGAATAATCTTTATCAATCACTCAAAGAAATTAATGCTAAACTTTGGATCATTGAAGATAATAAAAGACAATGTGAAAAAGACAAAGATTTTGGAGAAAAGTTTATCAAACTTTCAAGAGATGTGCATTTTCTAAATGATGATCGTGCAAAAATTAAATTAGAAATAAACAATCACACTGGATCAGTCATCAAGGAAATAAAAGAATATACCAGTTATTGAATTATTTAATGGGACTTCATTTTTCAAAGGAAGAATTTTTACAAAGAAAATCAAAAGTTTTAAATTCAATGAAAGAGCAAAATATAGATGCTCTTTTAATGTTTAGACAAGAATCTATGTATTGGTTAACAGGGTACGACACATTTGGATATGTTTTTTTTCAAACTTTAATTTTGGATAAAAATGGAAACATAATATTACTAACTAGAGCTCCTGATTTAAGACAAGCCCAAAATACATCTAATATTGAAGATATTAGAATTTGGGTTGATAAAGATGGATCAAATCCAACTGATGATCTTAAAGTTATTTTGAATGAATTAAATCTTAAAGGAAAAAAGTTAGGGATTGAATATGAAGCATATGGTTTAACTGGACGTAATGCACTTCGACTTAATAAATCTTTAGAGGACTATTGTGCTGTTAAAGATAAATCAGAACTAATAACTAAATTAAGAGTGGTTAAATCTAAGGAAGAAATTATATATGTAAAAAAAGCTGCTGAGCTTGCTGATAAAGCTTTAGACGAAGTTTGGAAACATGCAAAGGCTGGTGTAAGTGAGTCTAAAATATTAGCTGAAATGAATAGAGTTATTTTTGAAGGAGGTGGAGATTATCCCGCAAATGAGTTTATAATAGGTTCTGGTAAAAATGCTCTTCTATGTCGATATCAATCAGAGAAACAAATTTTAGATAAACAAGATCAATTAACTTTAGAATGGGCAGGAACTTATAGACATTATCATTCTGCAATGTTTAGAACTATTCCTATTGGTAAAGCGGATCCTAAACATCATAAAATGCATGAAGCTTGTGTTGATGCATTAAAGAATTGTGAAAACAAACTAAAACCCGGAAATAAAATTGGAGAAGTTTTTGATGCTCACGCAAAGACTTTTGATGATCTTGGTTTTAACAAAGCTAGAATGAATGCATGTGGCTATTCTTTGGGTACAACTTTTTCTCCAAATTGGATGGATTGGCCTATGTTATACACAGGAAATCCATACGTTATTGAACCAGGTAATGTTTTCTTTATGCATATGATCTTGATGGATTCAGTAAATCAATTAGCAATGAACTTAGGAGAAACTTATCTAGTTACTGAAAAAGGTAACGAAAGACTGGGTAATCAAAAATTAGATCTGGTTATTCTTTAGTTAAAACTGTATTTTTTTTCTAAAAATTTAATCACATTATGAATTATAAAAGTCATAAATAGATAAATACCACCAGCTACAATAAATACTTCTATTGGTTTAAAAGTTGTAGAAATTATATATTTTGCAACACCAGTTAAATCCATTAAAGTGACTGTGCTTGCTAACGAAGTGCCTTTCATCATCAAAATAATTTCATTACCGTACGCCGGTAATGATTGTCTAATCGCTATAGGAATTTGAATTTTATAAAATATAATTTTGTTTGAAATACCTAAGCTTTGACCAGCTTCAATTATACCAGGTTTAATTGTTTGAAATGCTGATCTTAAAATTTCAGAAGTGTAAGCACCAGTGTTTAATGCGAAAGCAATAATTGCACACCAATAAGGTTCTTTTAAAATCACCCATAAGAAAGAAGATCTTAAAGATTCAATTTGACCTAAGCCAAAATAAATTATGAATATTTGTACTAATAATGGGGTTCCTCTGAAAACGTATGAATATCCATATGCAAATTTATTTATAAAAATGTTTTTATTTAATCTTAAAATTGCAAATAATAATCCAATAAATAAGCCTACAATTAAAGATACAGATAAAAGTTTTAAAGTTACAATAGCAGCATTTAATAACTTCGGAATACTATTAATCATCAATTCAAAATCCATTAATACCCCCTGCTATACTTAACTTCTAATTTGTTTATCAATTTCATACTTAAAAACGTCAGCAACAGATATAAAACTGCTGCAAAAGAATAAAAGAACAAAGGGTCTCTTGTAGATCCAGCTGCAATATAAGATTGTCTCATGATCTCGACCAAACCCGTTACTGAAATTAGCGATGTATCTTTAAGAGTTATTTGCCAAACATTACTCAAATTAGGAATTGCAAGTCTTAACATTTGAGGAAGAATAATCTTATAAAATTGTTTAAATTTACTAAAACCTAAAACTTTTGCTGCCTCAAATTGTCCTTTATCGATTGACTGAATTGCACCTCTAAAAACTTCAGTAGAATACGCGCCAGATATAATTCCAATAGCAAACGAACCAGTTACAAACGCATTTATTTCTATATATTCATTGTAACCAAATATAGAAGCAACAAACATTACCGCTCCACTTCCTCCAAAAAAGAAAAGGTAAATAACTAATAATTCTGGAACACCTCTAATGACTGTAGTGTAAATATTTGCAATTAAATTTAATGATTTAAATTTAGATAACTTTAATGGAGTAAATATTGCAGCAAAACTGAAACCAATTAACATTGCTGTAATTGATACAGCTATTGTCATTAGGGTAGCACGAAATAATTCATCACCCCAACCAGTATCTCCAAATGCTAGAAATTCCATACAGATTGGCGACTATACATGATAGTCGCCAAATCTAAAATTGAATTACATAGAAGCGTCGAAACCGAACCATTTAGTAGCTATTCTACTAATATCTCCGTTCTTTCTTGCTTTATTAATTGCAGCGTTAAACTTTTTCAAAAGTTCAGTATCATCTTTTCTAATACCGACTCCAACACCGTTTCCAAATGCACCACCTGAAAAAGTTGGACCTGTTAAAACAACAGGCTTACCAGATTTTTCTGCATAATCACTAAATGCTACCGCAGCAGCTAATGCAGCATCACATCTTCCTGATGCTAAATCTAAGTTAACTTCATCTTGTGTTTTGTAAGTTCTTACTTTTACTTTTCCAACATCACCTGAATCTAAAAAGTTTTGGTGAATTGTAGCAGTTTGAACACACACAGTTTTACCTGCTAATGCTGATGTAAGAGTTTTTAATGCTTTTTTTGCAGCTGCATTAGGTTTAGTTAGATTAATTCCAGCCGGAGTATCTAGACCTTCAAGACTAGAGCCTTTCATAACAGCTAGTGATGCAACTTCATCTGCGTAACCCTGAGAAAAGCTAATTGCCTTTTGTCTTTCTGCAGTAATTGACATACCTGCCATTATTGCATCAAACTTTCTCATAATTAAAGCTGGTATCATTCCATCCCAATCTTGCTCTACGATTGTACATTGTTGACCAATGTATCTACAAAGTGTCCAAGCTAATTCAACTTCAAAACCGATTAATTTACCAGATTCATCTTTTGAATTCCATGGAGGGTAAGCACCTTCAGTTCCAATTCTAATTTTATCAGCATTTACATTTCCAATAACCAACAAAGAAAGTAAAACTGAAAAAATAGTTTTCTTAAATATATTCATTGTTCTCTCCTTTAATAAAAAAATAGTATTTCACAGATTAAAGATTTAAAAAAGAAAAATTTAATGATTTATAGATGATGAAAAATTCCAAGAACAATCAAAACTAGGCACATAAACCCTTGATAATTTAGTGTTTCCAAAATGTTGGTGAAATACATTTAACCAATTTTCAACTTGGTGGGGTTTTTTATCTTGGCTTCCTACTTGTGCAGTAATAACTCCTTTTGGTTTTAAAATTCTGACCAAAGAATCCATATTTTTTGCAGCGAGATCAATACAAAATTGATCATCATTTAAATCAACAAATATATGATCATATGTATCATCTTTAATAGATTTAATACTTTCGAATGCATCTCCCCATATGCACTTAACTGAATTTTTTTCAGTAGCTTTTTTTCCTATATCACCCAAATGTTTGCTACAAACTTCTACTACCTCTGGATCAAGTTCATACCAGTCTATAAAATTAAATTTTTTAGAAATACATTCTCTTGCAACTCCACCATCTCCTCCACCAATAATAGCAGCCTTATCATTTGATTTATTTAATTTTAAACCTGATCCAACAAATGTTGAGCTATAAAGGTGTTCATCAGTCGAAGCTACTTGTATCTCGCCATCAATGAATAAAGATTTTCCAAATTGTTCTAAATCTAGAATTTCAATATGTTGACCAACTTTAGATTTAAAATCTTCTAATACATCATTAACTACATATGATTTTTGTAAGCCAGGTGAGCTATAGATATCGTGATATAAAGATCTTGTATCTCTATTAAACTCTTTTTTTACTATTCTTTTATGTTTAAATTCTTTTTTAACAATATTAATAGCAATTGAAGGGCTGATTTTTCCACAAGTAAAAAAATCAAAACTTATAATTCCTTTTTCGGGAAATGTGTGAAAGCTGATATGGCTTTCGGCTAATAAAGCCAAGATTGTAAAACCTTGTGGCTCAAATTTATACTTTGAAATATTGAGAATTGTAACTTTTGCAGTTCTAGCAATTTCATTAATTACTTTTTCAAAGACTGATGGATCATACTCTTTATCAGTCCCAATGATATCCAGAGTAATGTGCTCCCCAACTTTAATCATCTTACCCTTTTTTGTAATCTTTAGCTTTGTCCAAAACTTTTTTCATTTCTTTATATGAAAGAATCTTTGGTTGCCCTAACTTTAGTGCAATAGTGTATTGATGACAAATATTTTCTATCTCTTGTGCAAGTTCAAAAGCTTGGTCTAAATTTTTTCCAAAAGCAACCTGACCGTGATTTGACATTAGACAAGCACTTCTGTTTTCTAAAGCTTTAATTACATTTTTTGAAAGCTGTTCTGTTCCAAAAGTAGCGTAATCAGCACATTTAATGTCATCTCCTCCTGCGAGAGCAACCATGTAATGAAACGGCGGTATTGGCTTTCCGTGTGAAGATACAGCTGTTGCGTGTGGAGAATGAGCATGAACAATAGCATACGCTTCTTTTTTATTTGCATAAATATCTCTATGAAATCTCCATTCAGATGAAGGTTTATTATTTGAGTCGTTATTTTCTTCCTCTTCATTTAAACCCATAAAGACTATATCTTCAGGTTTTAATGTTTCATATTTTTTTCCTGATGGAGTAATTAAGTATCCTTCTTTATTATTTTCTCTTCCTCTTAAAGATATATTGCCAGATCTAAGAGGCGAAAGATTTGTAGAGTTTAATTTTAATGAATATTCAATAATTTGATTTCTTTGATCTAAATTTTTCATTTGAATAAGTCTTTAAGTCCTTTTTCCGATGCTTCACAAATACCTTTTTCAGTAATCAAACCTGTTACGTATTTAGCAGGTGTTACATCGAATGCTAAATTCATAGCTTTACTTTTTTTTGGATAAATTTGTATTTTTTTTAGATCTCCTTTTTCATCTAAACCTTCTACATGTGATAGTTCTTCAGAGTTTCTCTCTTCAATAGGAATATCTTTATGATCTTTAATTTTCCAATCTATTGTTGAGCTTGGGAGAGCTACATAAAAAGGAACATTATTATCATGAGCTGCTAATGCTTTTAAGTAGGTACCAACTTTATTACAAACATCACCATTAGCTAAAGTTCTATCTGTACCAACAATACATAAATCAACCTCTCCCCTTTGCATCAAAATTCCACCAGTATTATCTGCGATGATTGTATTTTTAATTCCTTCTTCATTTAACTCGTATGAAGTTAAGTTGGCTCCCTGGTTTCTTGGTCTTGTTTCATCAGCCCAAACATGAACTGGAATTCCTTTTTTGTGCGCATGGTAAATAGGAGAAGTTGCTGTTCCCCAATTAATGGTTGCAAGCCAACCTGCATTACAATGAGTTAAAATATTTACTGTATCTTTTTTTTTATTATAAATTTCCTCAATTATTTTAAGACCGTTTAATCCTATATTTTCACAAAACTTTATATCTTCTTCACAAATTTCTTTTGCTTCATTTAAAGCTATTTCTAAAATCTTATCACTATTAACGCCTGATAGTTTATTCATCATTCTATCAACTGCCCATTTAAGATTAATAGCTGTTGGTCTTGAAATAATTAAATTTTCTGCTGATTTTTTTAAAAATGACTGATCATTATTTTCAATTATAGCTAAAACTAATCCATAAGCTGCTGTAGCTCCTATTAAAGGTGCACCTCTCACTTCCATAATTTTAATGGCGTTAATCGCATCATTTACTGATTTTAAATCCTTTATAACAAATTGATGTGGAAGTTTTGTTTGATCTATTATTTTTACAGTACTATTTTCAAACCATATAGTTCTATATTCTTTTCCGTCTATTTTCATCTATTTAAAACTCTACCAGCAACAGTTTTAAGTTTATCTATAGTTTTTTGAGTTCTTTTTTCTGGTGCGGTTATTATTGCTACATCTAAACAATTATTTGTTGGATCTTTTGGATCAATATGTTTTTCGAAATTTTCTATTAAATTTTTAATCATATTTTTTGCTTTTGCAGCATTTCCCAAAAGAACTTTTATAACTTGTTGAACATCAACATTCTCATGATCTGGGTGCCAACAATCATAATCTGTAACCATTGAAACCGATGCATATCTAATTTCTGCTTCTCTTGCTAGTTTTGCCTCCGGCATATTCGTCATTCCAATTACATCTGCTTTCCATGATCTATATAAATTTGACTCCGCTAATGTAGAAAATTGTGGTCCCTCCATCACGACATAAGTTCCACCCCTTTGATATTCAATTTTTTCATTCTTGATTGCTTCTTCACATGCATTCATCAATCCATCAGAAGTTGGATGTGCCATAGATACATGCGCAACTATTTCTTCATCAAAGAAAGTTTTAATTCTAGCGAAAGTACGATCAATAAATTGATCTACTATTACAAATTTACCTGGAGGCAAATCTTCTTTTAAAGATCCAACAGCAGAAACAGAGACAATGTCTGTTACTCCTAATTGTTTCAAAGCATCGATATTTGCTCTAAAATTAATGTTTGAAGGTGAAACAAAATGCCCCCTTCCATGTCTTGGTAAAAAAAAAATCTCTTTTCCATTATAATTTGTTTTTAAAATTTGGTCAGAAGGCTTTCCCCATGGTGTTTTTAAGTCTAATAATTCTCTATTTTTAAACTCCTCTACATCGTATAGGCCACTACCACCTATGATTGCTAATTTATTATTTGCCATATTAAAAATTTAATTTATTTATTTATATAACTTAAATTAATATGGATTTAAAAGATTATATTAGATCAATTCCTGATTATCCAAAAAAAGGAATTCTTTTCAGAGATATAACAACACTAATAAAAGATAAAGATGCTTTTTCAGAGTGTGTAAATCAGATAGTTGAAAAATCTAAAAAATATAATTTTGATAAAATTGCTGCAATTGAGTCTAGAGGATTTGTTTTTGCATCAGCAGTTTCATACATTTTAAAAAAACCTTTTATTATGTTAAGAAAAAAGAATAAACTACCAGCTGATGTCCATTCAATAGACTTTGAATTGGAATATGGAACAGCAACTATTGAAGTGCATAAAGATTCTATAAATATAAATGAAAATGTATTAATTATTGACGATTTGATTGCAACTGGTGGTACAGCTGAAGCTGCAGCTAAATTAGTTGAAATGTCAAAGGCCAAAGTTTCAGCTTTTATCTTTGTAATTAACTTATTTGATCTAGGTGGATGTGAAACTTTAAAAAAAAAAGGTTACAAAATTGAAAATTTAATTGAATTTCCAGGACATTAAAAGAGAAGTATTAAAAACTATTACTTATTGAAATATTTGCATTGTAATTAGGTGTAATACTAAAAAAATCATAATTTGTACTTATTTTTAAATCTAGTTCATTTACTTTTTTAATAAAATCTAAACCAGCATTTTTGAAATCATTTAATTGAAATGTAAATTTTGTATCATCTATCGGTACATATCCTAAAGATATATAAAATTCATTACTATAACCTTTCCCACTTGCACCAAATCTTTCAAAATTTGTAACCACTGACCAACCACTTATTGATGTTATATCAAAACCATATCCAATTCTGTAATTATGTTTTGACTCGTTATTTGTTTTGTATTTATAGATAGTACTTTGACTGTTAACAAAATAAAATTCTGCATTTGAGGATGGACTTAAATCTCCTACATATTCTAATCTTCCATGATGATTAATTATTTTATCTTCCCTTTTATCTGTATTATCAAAAAGTACTCCGATCGTAGCTAGGGCAGTTTTTATATTTTGATCTCGATAAATTAAAGTATCCGCTAAATTACCACCTAATGTTGTTTTTTCTCTAAAAGCTTTAAGTTTAGTATAACCAAGATCTAATTTTATTCCTGGATTTAAATTTATTTCTTCATGATGTAATCTTTTTCCAAAATTTACTGACCCATAAATTTGCTGTCCTTCTCTATTTCCTTTGAGAGTATTGCCATAAGTAACTCTCGTATGGTCAATATCTAATAAGCTTAACCCAATAATCCCATCTGTAAAAAAATCATCTTCTCCAATATTTGTTCCATAAAGAGCTAAACTATAAGAATCTGTATCTAATCCTGTGCCTTGGCCACCAATTTCAATATTATCATTTCCATATTGAAAAACATAACCATACATTGTATCTCTATCTTCATCCTTAATTTTATCGGCGCCAATTGAAATACCATATGTGTGAATATCTCTAGATGAAGTATCTATTGCATGTCTTTTACCTAAACTTACTCTACCCTCACTCCATTGAAACCAATCATCACTATTGTAAGTTCTATCTTTTTCTTTTTTAAAAGTTTCTAAATTGCTTACTAATTTTGCAATTTTTTGATTTGTAAAATCAATTTCAGCATTCAAATTTGTAAGATTATCTTTATTTTTATGTCTTCTAAGCCATTCAGTTCTATGAAACACTGGAAGTATATTATTCCTTATGATTCTTTTAGATAACTCTACATTAGCTTCAATGATAGCTTTTACATCAGCATTAGTTGATGCATCAAGACAAGTTATAGTTCCAGCACAATCAACATCATATTCATAAATTACATTATCACCTGAACTACTTCCGTCATCTCCAGTAACATATAGTTTTGTAAAATTAGCTGAAAACTTAAATCCTCGCATCTCACCTGTTTGTGAGCTAATTGAAAAAGTAGTTTCATGCGTAATTGTGCCTATATCCCATGCAGTAGGCAGTTTATATCTATTAATATCGTCTCCCCCATTTCCACCTAAATACATAAAGGTTCCATCTGAACTAAATTGTATATTTCTTAAATTATTTTCTTCACCTGTAAAAGAATTTGACTCTACTTTATTGGTTGCACTCGATAAGTCCCATGGTGTTGGTAAATCAAATTGTTTGACTTTTCCATGATCTCGTTGCGCGATATACACACGAGAGCCATCAGATTTAAAAGCTAGAGCTCTTATCTGAACATCATCAGAAATACTCAAGCTAGCATCATATGATAAAGTTTGAGTATCCCAGGCAGTGGTAAGATTAAACTGTTCTACACCGACCGAGCCTGAATTACTATGAATTACATACATGACTTTCCCATCTGGTTTAAATTCTATTGCATGGGGCTTATCCATAGCAGCCCCACCAGACACTAAAAGGTTAGTTTGAGAAGTTTTAGTTGCAGTACTAATATCAAATGGAACATTTAATGTATATTCGATAACTGTAGGAGTTGCATCATCAGAAGTAACATATACCCTTGTTCCATCTGGTTTTATAAAAATTCCTCTTAAATCATCAGTATCATCAGAAATATCTTTTGATTGTTTAAATTGTAAATTAGCGAAAGAATTAGATAAAAATGTAAAAAAGAAAATTAAACAAAAAAGAATAGTTTTTCTCATATCGCACATGTCTCACATAATTCTTATCTAATAATTAAGATTAATGTTGATTTATATTAGTTTTAAGTTTCGTTTCAATACTTATCCACAACTAATAATTTAATTGAAATAATGATTTTGGTTGGTAGTTTCTTTTTTTGTGAGAATAGAAGAAGAGCTAAAACTAGATTATTCCGATGTACTATTTAGACCTAAAAGAAGTACATTAAAAAGTCGTAAAGATGTAAACCTCCTTAGAACTTATCGTTTTAAATATAGTAAAAATGAATGGTCTGGAATTCCTATAATGGCAGCGAATATGGATGGTGTCGGAGAATTAAGTATTGCTGAAAAATTAAATGAATATGGAATGATTACATGCTTAACAAAACAACATGATATTAAAAAAATTAAACAAAATAGAAATATCAAAAAAATCTATTCTAATATCGCTCTGAGCGTAGGTATTAAAAAAGAAGATTTTCGAAATTTAGATAAAGTGTTGAAAGAATTTAGTTTTTTTAAATTTATTTGTATTGATGTTGCTAACGGGTATTCAGAACATTTTACTAATTTTGTTAAATCCGTAAGAGATAAATACCCTACCAAAACAATAATAGCTGGGAACGTTGTAACTGCTGATATGACACAAGAACTGGTTCTTAGTGGAGCAGATATTGTAAAAGTTGGAATAGGTCCGGGAAGTGTCTGTACCACAAGAATTCAAACTGGAGTTGGTTATCCACAATTAAGTGCAGTTATAGAATGTGCGGATGCAGCGCATGGTCTTGGAGCGCATGTAATTGCAGATGGAGGTTGTACTTGCCCAGGTGATGTTGCCAAAGGATTTGGTGGAGGCGCAGATTTTGTTATGTTAGGTGGTATGTTAGCTGGTCATGATGAAGGAAAAGGTAAATTAATAAAAGTAAACGGATCTAAATATATTGAATTTTATGGGTCAAGTTCTGAAGTTGCAAATAAAAAACATTATGGTGGATTGTCAAATTATAGAAGTAGTGAGGGTAGAACAGTAAGAGTAAAATACAGAGGAAAAATTAATGACACCATATTAAATATTCTTGGTGGAGTAAGAAGTAGCTGCACATATGTTGGTGCACCATCTTTAAAACAATTAAGCAAATGTACAACTTTTGTAAGAGTATCAAGTCAATTTAATGATACATTTGTTAAATAAATATTTTTAACTAATGATTTATGGTAGCGGGAAGTGGGATCGAACCACTGACCTCGGGCTTATGAGTCCCGCGCTCTAACCAACTGAGCTACCCCGCCATATAGTAAATGAAGATATATAATAGAAAAATACCCTGATACAATCAATTTTTTACAATAAATACTTTTTTATATATAAAAATGATTACTTAAATCATTATGATTAAAAACTTATCAATAATATACCCGATCTTTAATGAGGAAAAAAGATTGTTTAACATTTTTCAAGATATAAAGAAATTTAATAAAAAAACACGTCAAATTAATAAAGAATATATTTTTGTTGATGATGGAAGTTTTGATAATTCAAAACAAAAAATTAATAAGTTCATAAAACTGAATAAAAACTCGAAAATTCAATATAAGATTATAAGTTATAAAGTTAATAAAGGTAAAGGTTTTGCGTTAAAATCTGGCGTGTTAAATTCAACAAAAAAATGGGTACTTACAACGGACTCTGATTGTTCAGTCTCAAATTTTCAAATACTTAGATGGATAAAAAAAGATTACATAAATAAAGGAAATATGATTTATTTTGCATCTAGAAATCATTCTAATTCTCAAGTAAAGAAAATTAAAAGTAGGGAAATAATAGGAGCTATTTTTAGGTTTGCTATTTCTCTTATGTTTAATGTTAAAATTTCAGACACACAGTGTGGCTTTAAATTATATAAATCAAACATAGCAAAAAAAATTTTTTCTAAAATTAAAACTAACGGTTATATGCATGATTTAGAAATTTGTATTATTTCAAAAAAAATGAAGCTTGCTATTACTGAGCTACCTGTGATTTGGGAACACAAAACTCAAGGAAAGATAAGTTTTTTTAAAGATTCAATTAAGATATTATTAAGTTTAATGATGATAAAATTTTATAGATATTAATTTATTTCAGAATGGAATTAAAAAAAACAAATTTTCTATCACATAAAATTACTTATCTTTTTTTAATTTTTATAATATCAAGATTTGTTTATTTAAATTTTCTTAATATAACTTTTGATAATTGGACTATTGATATTTATTGGCAGTTTATTCCTAAAGATTTATTAGAAAATGATCTTTTGAATTCTATTTATTTTAATCACTGGCAAGCACCATTCTTAAACTTATTTGTTGGCCTTATGATAAAATTTTCAGATCATTATCTTTTAATCATTCAATTCATATATTTGATAATCGGATTTTTATCTTTTGTATTGATTTATTTGATTTCAAAAAACTTTAATTTTTCAGAAAATTTTTCTTTTTCATTATCTGCAGTATTAATGATATTACCAACCACTATCTTATATGAAAACCACCTTTACAAAGAATATATTACTTTTTTTCTTCTTCTTTGGTTATTCTATTCAACTATAAGAATTTTAAAAACACCTAACTCTTTAAAATATATTTTATATTTATCTTTAAGTTTATCTTTACTTTGCCTTACAAGAGAAACATTTCATATTGTTTGGGGGTATATTCTAATAATCATCATTCAAAAAAATTTTAATATTTTAAATAAATTAATATTATTTTTTATATTCACAATTATTGTAATGCCTTTTTACGTAAAAAATTTAATCTTATTTGATAAATTTGCTATCAATACGACATCTCTATATGAGCATTTAAATCAAAAAATTGAATATGTTAAAGAAATGGATGATCCGAATCGTCATAAAAAAATAAGAGATTTAACTTTTGGATCCCATCAAAATTATCAAAAATTTAAAGAAAAAACTTCAATATTGTATGATGTAAAAATTAATTCAGGTGCAAAATTTTATAAAAATTACCTCAATTACGAATCGAATAATGATAATAAATTGTTGAATTCTAATACTTCTTTTAATGAGGTATTTTTCGAAGTTGATAAATATAGAAAAAAAGATTTTTTATTAGTTCTCAAAGAACAGCCTTTGTTAATTATAGTGAATATAATTAATTCAATTACAAGACACCTTTTTACTTCAAGTGATTACTTTAATTTTACAAAACATAATGCTGATAAAATGAGTTATTTAATAAAAATCTCAGATTGTATAAAATTGACCCCAATATGTATTTATGAATATGAGTTTGATTGGAAAACAGTTTATACAATAGATGGACAACCTTTTAAATCTTTAGATACGGGACCTTTAAATTACAAAGAAAAAATTATTTATTCTCTTCAATATACTAACTTTTTATTAGTGATTGTTTATATAATACTATTATTTTTTTTAATAAAAAGTTTATTTGATAAAAAAGATAGGGAAACAATTATAATTAACTTTTGGTTATTTACCTTTATTTTTATTTTTTCCGCTTTTGTTATTTTTGAAGATGGTGAAATAGCAAGACACAGATTTCCTTTTGATTATCTTTGTTTTTTAATTTTTTTGAAGCAAATTAAAGATAAATTTTTTTACAGTTAATTAAAAAATTATCAATCCGAAAAGAATTAAACCTGTAGATGCTGCTGCAGAGAAATATAATTTTTTTCTTTTCTCATTTTTTTGATTTGATTTAACTCTATTTAAAAGAACATTAATGTCAGTACTCTTAGTTTGAGCCTTAGGAATATCATTATCTAGATATCGGGAAATTAACCTATTACGAACTGATGTGCTTAAATTTTTCACAAAATTATTTAATCATGGAAGTGAAATATTTGCAAATTTTCCTATAAGGATAGATAAATTCCTAAAACCCCAAGCCCCACTACTAGAGTTGATAATACATAAACATTCTTTTTAAATTCTCTGCTCTCAGATTGTTGAAGTTTGGATTTTAAAACATTTATATCGACTCTATTGGGCCTAATTTGATTTGTTTTTAAAGGCTTTTCAGTAAAACTATTACCATTTGGGGTCTCGATATTAGTTTTTATTTCTGCAAAGCCTTTATTATCCATAACTAAATAAAACATGAAACTCTTAAAGCTTCAATTTTTTCAAAGTTCAATTTGGGTCACTTTTGGATTGACAACTGTCCATAATGGGTTTCTACTCGTAAAAAAAATTTTATGGGCATTCAAGAAATAGATTTTACCAAAACACTTACTGATGAGCAGGTTTATAGTTCCATCATGGGAAACTATTCTGATCTAAGTAAAGAATGGATATTTCATCAATGGAATTGGATGAATAATGTCTACTGGTCTTTTAACGATCATTACAAGTATATGGTAGTAATTTCATTGATTGAAAAAACTCTTCAATTTTACGACCAAATGCAAATTCAATATAGCTATGACGAATATTATTCAAAATCTTATCAACAAATTGAAAAATTCAGTATTACAGAACTTTGTGAAAAATTAGATTTACCAAAAGAAACTGTAAGGAGAAAAGTTTTAGAGCTTGAAAGAGATGGGGTAATAAGTCGTAGTAAAAAAAAGATCATAATTGATAGAAGAGCATTTCCTTTTGTCAAACCCGAAAACCAGATAAAATTTTCCTCAAAATATATATATTTAGTTTCACAAGCTTTGAATAAAGATAAACTTTACACAAAAAAACTTGATCCTCAAATGATTGAAACAATTATTAAAAAAAGATTTTCATTATGTTGGAGATGGTTTTATCGTATGCAAATACCTTTGATTATTGGATATCAAAAATTTATGCAAGATTTAACTACGTTTCATATTTGGGGAACAGTAACTATGAACCAAGTTTTAAATGTTTCAAAACATTTAGAAAGTGGTATTAACAAACCTGCATTAGATCACTTTACCACTAGTAATATTCTAATAAAGAATCTAGGTGCAACAAGTGGTGTTAGTGCAATGTCAATTTCTGATATGACAAAAATTCCTCGAGCTACAATAATTAGAAAATGTAAATATTTAATTAAAAAAGATTTACTTAAGATTAATGAAAAAAAACAATATATATTAACGGATACAAATTTTAAAAAAATTTTACCTTATCAAACAGAGGCTTTTAAATATAAAGCTAAATTTATTAGAAAAGTTTTAAATCTTCTTGTAATTTCTTAAATATCTTATAAATTTTGTTTTAATAGCGGAATTGAAATTAATACTTATAGGGGTCATGGGTATAGTAACAACAATTGCACCGTTCGCGCTTGCATTAATAATGTTAGGACTTGGCGCATCTTTAACAGTAAAAGATTTTACAAGAGTATTTCAACACCCTAAAGAATTTTTTGTTGGTTTAACTTGTCAATTAATTGTTCTGCCAATCGTTGGCTATTTATTAATCATAATTTTAAAAACTCCAATAGAACTTGCTTTAGGAGTAATGTTAATTGCTTCAGCCCCTGGAGGGGTTACTTCAAATGTTTTAACCAAATTCGCAGACGGTGATGTTGCACTATCTATATCTCTTACAGCATTTACAAGTTTAATAAGTATTGTATCAGTTCCTTATATAGTTTTTTTATCAATTGAGCTATTTGATATCACTTATGTAAACAAAGAAGTCTCAATGCTAGGAATTTCATTAAAGATGTTTGGTGTTGTTACTATTCCAGTAATAATTGGAATGACAATTAGAAAACTATTTAGTGATTTTATTGAAAGAAATATAAAAATAATTGAAAAAATATCTATTATATTATTTTTAATTGTTTTTATAGCTATCTATATTGAGGAATGGGACAGTATCATAATGTTTTTAACTACTGCAGGAACTGTATCTCTTATCTTAAATATTTCTATGATGATAATAGGTTTTTTTGTTGCCAAGTTTTTTGCATCGGGAGTTGCTCAACAAAGATGTATTTCTTTAGAATGTGGTTTACAAAATGGAACATTGGCTGTTTTTGTTGGAACACAATTATTTGGTCAAGACATGATGTATATGGTGCCAACTGCTGCATATGCTTTAATCATGATGATGACAGCTGTTATTTTTGTAATTTTCTTGAGAAAAAAAACTTAATTATAAATTTTTAAAGTCTGTTCTTTTTAAGGGATCTGTTTGAATTGAAATAGGATATTTCTTTTTTTCTACCTCAACAAATAAATTTTTGTTTTTAAGTTCTTCGTTAGAAAAATCATTATTTATATATCCAAAGGTCAAATTTTTCTTGAAATTAAATGAATAATTTCCTGAAGTGGATCTTCCAATAATTTTATTCTCTAGATAAATAGGTTCGTCATGAAGCAATAATGGTTCACCTGGTTTGCTTTCTTTTAAAGTAAACATTGCAAATCTAGTTTTAATCTTTTCTTTTTTAATTTTTTTTAAAGCTTTTTTACCAATAAAATCTACATCCTTTTTATTACTTATTGTGAATGATAAGCCAGCTTGATATTGGTTTTCTTCAGGTGATATATCATGGCCCCAATGTAAAAAACCACTCTCCATTCTCATAATATCCATTGCATGCATTCCACAATTTGAGAGATTAAAATCTTTACCTTTTTCAATTAGCAATTCATATATTTTCTTAGCTTCACTAACTTTTACATATAATTCATATCCTAACTCACCAACATAAGATAATCTCTGGGCCCAAATTTTTATCCCTTCAATATCTATATATTTTGCTGTACTAAATTTAAAATCATTGTTATCGAAACTGTCTTTTGAAATAGTTTTAATTAAACTTCTACTCTTTGGACCAAATAATCCAAATACACAATAATCATCAGTTATATCTTTTAATTCTACACCTTTAGATAGATGTTTATTTATATGAAATTTATCTCTTTCCCTTGTTGCAGCTGAACTAATTATCCTAAAATAATTTTTATCTAAACAAACGACTGTTAAATCAGTTTCAATCCCACCATCATTATTTAACATATGGGTATATGTACATTTACCAACCTCATTTTTAATATTTGCAGTACATATTCTTTGCAATTCTTTATGAGCTTTTTCCGATTTAATTTCAAACTTTGAAAAAGGGGTTAAGTCAAATAAACCGACATTTTTAATAGTATTATTGGTCTCATATTCAGCTGATGGATACCAATTTTGATAATTATAGCTGTATTCATACTCTGATTTTTCTCCATCAAGCGCAAACCACATTGGTCTCTCATACCCTGCTGAAACACCAAAGCATGCTCCAAAACTTTTTAAATTATCATGATAAGGAAGTGTTTTTATATTTCTTGAGGTTTTATGCTGTTTAAAAGGCCAGTGCATTCCATAAAGATCACCTAGCGTTTCAGTAATTCTTTTTTTAATAAAACCTAGTTCTGAATGAAATTTTTGAAATCTTTTAATATCATAACTAAATATGTCCTGATTAATATGTCCAGTCATTAACCATTCAGCTGTAACTTTTCCTACTCCTCCTCCACTTCCAATTCCAATACTATTTAAACCACAACAAACAAAAAAGTTCTTAACTTCTGGAACTTCCCCTAACAAAGTATTAGTGTCTGGAGTAAAAGATTCTGGTCCTGCAAAAAATTTTCTAATTCCAGCTTTTTCTAAAACTGGAAATCTTTTGATCGCAGATGTTAAATATGGTTCAAAATGTTCAAAATTTTCAGGAAATTCTCCAAATGAAAAATCATCAGGCACAATATTGGTTTTATCAAAAGCTGGTATAGATTTTCCCTCAAAAATACCAACTAAGATTTTACCAGCATCCTCTTTAATGTAAGTACTGTTATCAAAATCTCTAATAACCGGTAAAGTCTTAGATAAATTTTCTATAGGTTCAGTAATAATATAAAAATGTTCTGCAGGATAAAGCGGAATACTTACCCCAGCCTTTTCACCAATTTGTCTAGACCACATGCCTGAAGCTAATACAATATATTCACATCCAATTATTTGACCATTTACTTTTACACCTGAAATTTTTCCATCTTTTGTTAAAATTTCCTCTACTGGTGATTTTTCAAAAATTTGTGCACCCTCCATTCTTGCCCCTTTTGCGAGCATGTGAGTTACACCTGATGGATCAGCAGCTCCATCACCTGGCATCAAAATTCCACCAATAACATCGTCAGTGTTTATAATTGGATAATCTTTTTTGATTTGATCTTTATCTAAAATTCTTACATCAACATCATAAAGTTGAGCTGTTGTTGCTTGTCTTTGAAGTTCTTGCCATCTTCCTTTATTTTGTGCAATTGAAAGTGCACCGTTTAATCTTAAGCCTGCAGAGTGATCAACCTCTTTTTCTAATGTTTTATATAAATCTAGTGTATATTTTCTAATTTTTGTTATTGCTGCTGTTGGGCCTAATTGACTTACAAGTCCAGCTGCATGCCAAGTTGTTCCTGATGTTAACTGGTCTCTTTCTAAAAGAATAGTGTCTTTCCAACCAAATTTGGCTAAATGGTAAGCGACTGAACAACCAACCACTCCACCTCCTATAACAACAACTTTAGTGCTACTTGGAAGCTTTTTTTCCATCTAATTAATTTTTGATTGCATCTCCAGGGTTAACATATTCATGTCCAAAAACATCTGCAACAGCTTTATAAGTCACATGACCCTTATGAACATTCAATCCTGCTAAAAAATTTTTATCCTCACCAAGAGCTTTTTGATAACCTTTATTAGCTAATTTAACTAAATAAGGAAGCGTTGCCTGATTTAAAGCAAAAGTAGAAGTTCTTGGAACTCCTCCTGGCATATTGGCAACACAATAATGAATTACATCATCTACTATATATGTTGGATCTCCATGAGTAGTTGGTCTACTAGTTTCTACACATCCTCCTTGATCAATTGCAACATCAACAATTACAGATCCTCTTTTCATTAATTTTAGCATGTCTTTTGTAACTAATTTCGGAGCTTCTGCACCAGGTATTAAAACTCCACCCACTAATAAATCTGCTTCAGCAACTAATTTATTTAAATCTATTTTATCACTTTGTTCTGGAATAATTTTATCACCAAAAATCTCAACTAATTGTTTTAATCTTACCTCAGATTTATCTACAATATGAACTTTAGCTCTCATACCAGTAGCTATAATTGCAGCATTCTCTCCAACTACTCCGCCACCAAGAATTAGTACATTTGCTGGTTCACCTCCAGGTGCTCCACCTAACAATACCCCTCTACCTTTTTGATTTTTTTCTAAACAATGCGCCCCTGCCTGTACAGACATACGACCTGCAACGGCACTCATTGGTGCAAGTAATGGAAGTCTACCATTATCATCGGTAACAGTCTCATATGCAATATTTATACTTCTTGATTTGATTAATCCCTTAGTTAATTCTTTTGCAGCAGCTAAGTGAAGATAGGTGTATATGATTTGATTTTCTTTAATCATATCAACTTCAACTTTTTGAGGTTCTTTTACTTTAACAATTATTTCTGCATCATTGAAAATATCAGAAGCTTTATTAACAATTTTTGCTCCTACATTTGTATATTGTTCATTATCAAAACCTGCTTCAAAACCACCATTATTTTCTATTAAAACTTTGTGGCCCTCTGACACAAGAGTTTTTACACTGTCTGGTGTTAAACCAATTCTATTCTCTTGAGGTTTTATCTCCTTAGGTACGCCAATAATCATTATTGAAATTTAATTTTTTTTACTTTTTGCGTAATTAGTTATTCCTGTTCTTAATTTTTCAATAATTTCATCAATATGTTTCTTTTCACAAATAAACATTGGTGCAATTATTAAACAATCACCAGTAGCTTTAAAATTAACTCCAGCCTCATAGCAATGTTTAAAACAAGTAAATCCAGCAACACCTGGTTTTTTATCCATTTTAATATCAATTCCACCCATCATTCCATAACCTCTTATATTATCCACAACGTCAATATCTTTTAAAGACATTAATCCTTTTTGGAAATAAGGTGCTAAATCTTTTGCTCTATTAAAAATATCATCTTTTTCAAATATATCTTGAACAGCTAAACCAGCAGCTACTGAAATTGGAATTCCTGAGTAAGTGTAACCATGAAACAATTCTATTGTTCCTTTTGGTGCGCTATCCATTATTGCATCGTAAATTTCTTCTTTACAAGCAACAACTCCTAAAGGACTGATACCATTTGTTGTGGCTTTTGCCATTGTCATTAAATCTGGTGTTACCCCATATTCTTGTGAGGCAAAAGCTGATCCTGTTCTTCCCCATCCTGTAATAACTTCATCAAATATTAAAAGTATTCCATGTTTGTCACAAATTTCTCTTAATCTTTGTAAATACCCTTTAGGTGGAACTAAAGTTCCTGTTGATCCAGCAATAGGTTCAACAATGCAAGCAGCAATATTTTCTGCTCCAAAATTTGTACAAATTCTCTCTAGATCTTCAGCAAGTTCAACACCTGTCTCTGGTTGACCACTTACAAATTTATGTTCAGGTAAATGAGTATGTCTCATATGAACTACACCTGGCATCAACACACTTGCGAATGTTTTAACATTATTAACCATTCCCCCAACTGAAGTAGCTCCAATATTCATTCCATGATAACCACGTTCTCTTCCCACAAATCTAAATCTTTGGCTATCTCCTCTTGCTCTATGATATGCAATACCTATTTTAATTGCTGTCTCAACTGCGGTAGATCCACAAATTGTATAAAATATTCTATTTAAATTTCCTGGTGTATGTTTTGATATTCTTGTTGCAAGTTCAAATGATCCACCAAATCCTTGTTGGAATGGCTGACAATAATCCAAAGTTTTAAGCTGATTGCTTATAGCTTCTATGATTTCTTCTCTTCCATGACCTAGTGGATTACAAAATAATCCTGAGCTCGCATCTATTTGTGTCTGACCTTGATGGTTTTTTAAATAAACACCTTTTGCCTCAACTATTAGTCTAGGATTTTCTTTAAAATCTCTATTAGATGAAAAAGGCATCCAATGTTCATTTAGCGAATTAGGTACTGAAGTTCTTTTTTCTGAGCTCATATTTTTTTATTTTTTAAATTTTAACTTAAAGAATTCTTTAGACTAAATGGGTGTAATTAACCACCAAAATAATGTCACAACTCAAAGTTGCATTCAATTTAAACACTTTTTTGTTTTACATCTACTACAAATTAATCTTAAACTTAGAACATATAAATAATCAACTAAGGGGAATAAATGAAAAAAATAATAAGTTTTATTCTTGGATGTTTTGTAGCTCTTAATCTTTCAATTTCAGTTGCTAATTCAGCAGCTAATGAAGTTAGAGTTGCATACTTTTTAGAATGGCCAAGTCCAAATCTTGAAGATATGATGAAAAAGAACTTTGCTAAAGCTTTAGGAGTTCCTGTTAAGTGGACAAATTTCACTAATGGAGGAGCAATGACTGATGCTATGTTAGCAGGAGATATCGATATCTCTTATTCTCAAGGTCTGGTTCCTTTCATTAATGCGGTAAAATCAAAAGCACCTATCAAACTTGTTGATATTGCTATGGAATACGGAATGGGTGGTACTACTTGTGTAACATCTAATGCTTCTGGTATTACAAAAGCAAACGCAACAGAGTTAGAGGGAAAAAAAGTTGCTGTTCCACTAGGAACAATGGCTGAATATGTTTTCGATGAAAGTATGAAAGTTGTTGGAGCTGACAGAAAAAAAATGGATATCATTCAAATGGATCCTGAAGAGGGAGCTGCTGCATTAGTAAGCGGTGATGTCGTAATGGCATGTTTATTCGGTGGTAACTCTATTAAAGCTGCAACTGCAGTTGGATCTAGATTACTTACAGTTCAAGAAGCTAGAGATGCTGGTATCTTAGGTATAGATATTACTTCAGTAACTACAAAGTTTATGAAGGAAAATCCTGGCATGCTTAGAACTTTTATCGAAGTGACTCATGAAGCAAATGCAAGATATAGAGCTGGAAAAAGCGATATGAATTCAATGTCAAAAGCTTCAGAAATGAAAGTTGCTGATATGAAAGAAACTTTAAGTGGCTTTAAATTCCTAACTCCAGAAGAAACAAAACAATCTATGGAGAGTGGAAATCTTGATGCATTCTTAAAAGGAATGGGAACACCAAGAGGAAACGTAGACACAAGTTTCTTACCTTTATAATATAAAGGTAATTAAAATTTAAATAGGCGCCAATTTTATTGAATTGGTGCCTATTTTTTTATTAAAAATTAAAATATAAAGATTTTTATGAGTGATTTAGTTTCTCAAAATCTAAATATGATTTTCAAAACTCCAAAAGGAGAAACTGTCCATGCTTTAAAAGATTTAAATTTCACTTTAAAAAAAGGAGAACTCTTAACTGTTCTTGGTCCATCAGGTTGTGGAAAAACAACTTTGTTAAATATCACCGCAGGTTTTATAAGACCTACATCTGGAAGTATTACTTTAAATAATAAAGAGATTGATGGTCCTGGGGTTGAAAGAGGAATGGTTTTTCAACAAGGGGCATTATTTGAATGGCTAACAGTAGCTGAAAATGTCAACTTTGGATTAAGAATGAAAAATGAAGATCCAATAAAAACTCAAAAAAAAGTTGATGAATGGTTAGAAATAGTTGGATTAAAAGGATTTGGAAATACACCAACCTATCAATTATCTGGAGGGATGCAGCAAAGAGTTGCCCTTGCTAGATGTTTAATAAACGATCCTGATTTAATTCTAATGGATGAACCATTAGGAGCGCTTGATGCATTAACAAGAGAAAAGATGCAATCATTAGTTCTAAAAATTTGGAAAGAAACTGGAAAAACAATTATTTTAATTACTCACTCTGTTGAAGAAGCTTTATTGCTTGGTGAAAGGTTATATGTAATGGCTCCAAGACCAGGAAGAATACATAAAGAATACAATCTACCATTTGCATCAATGGGATTAAAAGACGATTTGAGAGAAATTAAAAAGAATAAAGAATTTTCTGCAAAACGTGAAGAAATTTTAGAAATGATTTGGAATATGGAAGAAGAAATTATGGGGAAAGAAAATTAAATGTTAACACAAATAGTAACTTTTCTAATCTTTTTTGCTGTTGTTGGATGTATTCTTTATGGAAGACGTCTTATAAGAACTGAAAAAGTTGATGCAGTATTTGGAAATCCAGAAAGAGCAAGAGGTGGTACTCATTGGGTCATAGTTGGTAGTAGTTTTCTTCTTTTAGTATGGCTTTATTATTCATGGGATATCGCAAAAGGTTTTTATCCAAAATCTGCTAATGAACTTTGTCAAGTAGCTAAAGTTAATGACTCTTTATTAGGATTAAAATACCAATTCCCAATAGAAGAGAGGCAATTTAAAAGCACCTCTCAAATTAAAAAAGAAAATAAAAATCTCCAAATAATCTTAGATGAAATACAAAATTCTAATGAGCTAAATAGTCAACAAAAAATAATTCTTGCTAATTTTATCAATAAAACCAATCAATTAATTCCTTTACTTACAAATGAGGACTTACTTGAAATTGATACTAGACAAAAAATAGATGACATTACTGGCAGAATTAATCTTTTGACTGAAAATTTCCAAAAGCCTGATTATCCATTTGAGTCAGAACAAGAATATGATGAAAGACAAAAAGCTATAAGTGAAGAAGGTGGATGGGGTATAGTTAAAGTAAGCGCTGGAACTGGATCTATAGAAAATACTATAGAAGTCCCTCTAATTCCAGCAACTGATAGAGGGTTAAAATTTCATGCCGCTGCAAAAGAATTAAATTTGATAAGTGATGATTTTTTCAAATTGAGAAATCATAACCCTCAATTTAAAGAAAAAATTAAAGAACTTAAGGATGAAATTAAATCTTATAGACAAGATCTAGATAGCGAAGATTTATCATCAATGTACGCCAAAAACATTGTAAAAATTGCTCGAAGAATAGAATTTGCAAGTATCTACCCACCTAACGCATTAGATAAAATGCAAAATGCAATTATTAAATTTGATGTTGCTCAAAAAGAAGCCCAAGGGGGATTAAGATTTATTGATATCTTTTTGTTTCCAGCAGGAACTATTATCGCAAGTGGTCCAAGTTGTTCTGAACAAGGTTCTGGTAGATGGCTTCCAAAACCTTCTGATACTTTTAATAAATTTGCACTAATGTTAAAACCAAGTGTAGGTTACAAAGATATTCCCCTTTTATGGATTGATATGGTCGATGTAAGCAAAATGATTGGTTTTGTTTTGCCTGATTGGATTGCAGATATTCTTCCTGGTGATTATCCTGTTCACACTAAAGATGGAATAGTCAAACAAAACTTTAAAGGCTATGTTCTTAAAGTTGTTACAGGTGACTTTGAATTATTTAAAATCCCAGTGCCATACGGTCATATTTGGGATTCATTTATGAGGGTATTCCTAGGACTAGTTTTTGGTATCCTTATAGGCGTTCCTTTAGGATTGTTTATGGGCTTAAATAGATTTGCCAAAGGTTTTTTTGATCCTTTAATAGAACTATATAGACCAGTGCCTCCATTAGCTTGGGCTCCTCTAATTATTTCTGTTTTAGGAATTGATAATACAGGAAAGGTTTTTTTATTATTTATGGTGTCATTATCTATAATGATTATTTCAGCTAGAGCTGGTGCATCCGGAACTCAATTATCAAAAATTCATGCTGCTCACTCTTTGGGAGCATCTAAAAAACAAATATTAAGATATGTAATTTTCCCTAATTCTTTACCTGAAATATTAACAGGAATAAGAGTTGCAGTTGGAATGTGTTGGGGAACTTTAGTTGCAGCTGAATTTTTAGCTGGGACAACGGGTATTGGATTTGTAGAAAATGTTGCCAAAAAATATTTTCAATATGAGGTCATTTGGATCACGATATTTATAATGGGAATGTTGGGTCTCTTATTTGACGTAACTTTAAGAAAAATTATTGATAAGACAATTCCATGGCGTGGAAAAGGTTAATTTGAAGACTAAAATTTTAAAAAAAGAAATTATTAAAATTTTCAAAAAGTTTGGTTTGAATAATAATCATGCTTTAATTTCAGCAAACGCAATTATAAATGCAGAGCTTGTCGGTGCATATGGACACGGACTTTCAAGACTAAAAATGTATTGTGATCGAATTTCTAAAAAACTAATAAATCCAAAACCAAAGATAAAAATAAAAAAAATATCAACATCAATTTCTCATATTGATGCTGATGATAGTATTGGTTTTGTTGCTGCAGATATAGCAATTAAACAGGCAATTAGAAATGCAAAAAAAACTGGCATCGGCTTAGTGGCTGTTAAAAACAGTGGTCATTACGGTTTATCAGGATATTACGCAGAACAAGCTGTTAAAAAAAATTTAGTAACAATGATTTATACTAATGCTCCACCTGCTGTTGCACCTCATGGAGCTTTAAAAAGTTTATTTGGCACCAATCCAATTTGTTTTGGAACTCCAACAGGATCTAAAATACCATTTATTTTAGATACATCTATTTCAATGATTAATAGAGGGAATATCAGATTAGCAGAAAGAAATAATAAAAAGATACCAAAAGGTGTCGCCCTAGATAAATTTGGTAAACCAACAACAGATGCAAAAAAAGCTCTTCAAGGTGTGCAACTACCTATAGCAGGTTTTAGAGGTTCTGGCTTAGCGTGGATGGTTGATATATTAAGTGGGGTATTAACTGGAGGAAATCATGCAGGAAGAGTAAAAGATCCTTTTGATGATTTTTCAGGTCCTCAAAATATTGGGCATTTATTTATCACATTTAAAACAAATTTATTTGTAAAAAATTATAACACTAGGATAAAAGATAATATAAAAAAAATTAAAAGATTACCAAAAATTAAAAGTGTAAAAGAAATAATGTATCCTGGTCAAAATAAATATAAAAGATTTAAAATGAATTCAAAAAAAGAAATTAAAGTAACACATATAACAAAAAAAGATTTAGAAACTCTAAAAAAATAATTATGCTCTCAAGTAAAGAAATAGTTGTACCTAATAATCTTTTAAATTTTGCACATAAAAAAAAAGGAGTAAAAGCAGGTATTGTTAACGCTGGAAAACCTTTGCCAATGCTTTCTGTTCAAGATGCAGTTAAAGAAAATTTGATCGAGCCTATTTTTATTGGTGACAAAAAAGAAATTCAAAAATGTGCAGAAAATTTGAAATGGGATATCTCAAAATATGAAATTATTCATGAACCCGTTGAAAATAATACGGCAACTATAGCTGCAAAATTAGCTAGTGAAAAAAAAATAAGAATTATTGTTAAGGGACATATTCATACAGATGTTTTAATGAAAGAAGTTCTTAAAAGAGAATATAATTTGTTAGGTAAAACTAGACTAAGTCACATTTGGCATATGACTTTGGAAAAAGAAGATAAACCTTTGATTATTACTGATGGAGCTTTAAACGTCTTACCAAATGTTAAGACAAAAATGCATATTTTAAAGAATGTTATAAATTTTTCAAATCGAATTGGTATTGAAAGACCTAAGGTTGCAGTTTTGTCAGCTACAGAGGAAGTTTTAGATAGTGTTCCAAGTTCTAAAGAGGCTGAAGAAATAACAAAATTAGCTAAGAAAGAAAATTTGAATGCTGATGTTTTTGGTCCATTAGCATTTGATAATAGTATTTCAAAAAAATCTGCTGCTATAAAAGGAATAAAAAATGATGTAGCGGGAATAGCTGACGTTTTACTGGTCCCTAGTGTTGAAACAGGTAATGGTTTGGTTAAAATGTTAATTTATTTTTGTGGTGCATGTGCCGCTGGTGTTGTTGTAGGTGGTAAAGTACCAGTTGTAATTACAAGTCGTTCTGACGAAGCTCAAGCTAGATTAGCTTCTATCGCCGCAGCTGTTGTTGCTTTAGATTAATTGTTTCATTGAAAAAAAATCTAATATGCTTTAAACAAACTAATTGAAATATTATGGCTATAAAATACCTTAAAAAATCACCAAAAACTTCTTCCACTGACGATAGTAAAACAAATGAAATCGTAAAAGGATTATTAAAAGAAATCGAAATATCAAAAGAAGAGGCCTGCATTGATCTAACCAAAAAATTTGATAACTATGATGGTGAAATAGTAGTTTCAAAAGAGAGAATAGAGCAAATAATTAAAGAGTTAGATCAAAAAACAAAAGATGATATTCAATTTTCTCACGAAAGAGTAAAAAAATTTGCAGAAGCACAATTAAAAAATTATGGACAAGATTTCGAGGTTGAACTTTCACCAGGTCTTTACGCAGGTCAAAAGTTAATTCCTGTAAATACAGCTGGTTGTTATATTCCAGGTGGTAGATATGCACATATAGCTTCGGCTGTTATGAGTGTTACAACTGCAAAAGTTGCAGGAGTCAAAAATATTATTGCTTGTAGTCCTCCAAAAAAAGATACTGGTGCACATCCAGCAATTATTTATACAGCTAATTTATGTGGTGCAGATGTATTTTTAAATTTAGGTGGTGTTCCTGGAATAGCAGCGATGACAAATGGTTTATTCAAAAATCCACCAGCAGATATTTTAGTAGGTCCAGGGAATCAATTTGTAGCGGAAGCAAAAAGAATTTTATTTGGTAAAGTCGGTATTGATTTATTCGCAGGACCAACTGAAATTGCAGTGATAGCCGATGATGATGCCGATTCAGAAATGGTAGCAGTAGATTTGGTAGGACAAGCAGAGCATGGTTATAATTCTCCCGCTTGGCTATACACTACAAGCAAAAGACTTGCCGATGAGGTTATGAAAAGAGTCCCAGAGTTAATAGCTGAATTACCAGAATTACCCAGAAAAAGTGCTGAAGCTGCTTGGAGAGATTACGGTGAGGTAATTCTTTGTGATACAGATGAAGAGATGGCAACAATTAGTGATGAATATGCCCCTGAACATTTAGAAGTTCAAACAAAAAATCTTGATTGGTTTCACAAGAGACTTAAAAATTATGGCTCTTTATTTATCGGTGAGGAAACAACAGTTGCCTATGGAGATAAATGTTCTGGAACTAATCATATTTTACCCACAAAAGGAGCTGGTCGTTATACTGGAGGATTATTTGTTGGTAAATTTATTAAAACTTTAAGTTTTCAAAGAATGACAAAAGAATCAACAAAATCTGTCGGCGCTACATGTGCTAGAATTTCGAGGTATGAAGGTATGGAAGCTCACGCTAGGACTGGTGATATAAGACTTAGAAAATATGGTTTTTCAAATTAATAATTAATCCAATAATTCTTCGCCACTTTCTTTTTTTTCTTTGTTAATTTTATTAATTGATTCTTTATTTTTCTTTATATTTATTAAATCTGCGAATGTATGATTGACATCTCTATGACCAGCCTCATCATCTCTAATAACTTTAACAACATCTTTTAAAGTAGCGTGTAATGGTAAATTCCAATAATTAATTGCAATTTCTGGTGCTGGTTGATCTGGAATAGTTCCAGCCTCAAGTTCATTTAAATATTCAGTATAACTTATTACTGCTTCTTCCTCAAAGTATCCAACAATTCTATGTGCAGTTCTTTGAGAAATTATATAAATCAGTGCATAGGTTACAATGAATATAAATTGAGCAATCATAATAATGAATCTTTCTATTGCAGTTGGTTTGGCAATATGAATAAATGTCATTAAATGCATTCTTTCATTTTCTGCCTCATCTAGTAAAGTTTTTATCCATCCTTTATCATCCTCTATTTTTCTCAAAGATTTAAGATGAATTAACATTCCAGCAACCATTCCAGGAACAGCAGCGACAGTTTCTAATACAACTGCTCTATGACCATATCTTTTTTTAAAAAAAGTATCCGCCAGAAATCTCAAAAATTTTGTAAAAGATAAAGCTACCTTGTCACTAAAATTTTTAGGTTCGAAATGTTTATTTAAGTCACTCATATAAGGATTAAATAAACACTTAAAAAAAAATTACTATGCGCTAAAATTGTCTTTAAAATGTCTGATTTTTCAAAGTAAATATAATGTCTCTTTAACAACATACAAAATAAGCACAGTCATAAAACTAATAATAAATAAATTTATATACCTCCATGTTTTTTCTTTTTGAGCATATCTTGATAAAGATAATGATAGATAGCCTAACCCAAAAAAGAACACGAAAGATGCTATTGATGCTCCCGCTCCAAAATAAATTTTTTCATCTAGAAGAAAATTTTTTGAAAAATTTCCTAAAAAGAAAACAGTATCTGAATAAACGTGAGGGTTTAGATAAGTAAAACCAAGTGTCTTTAAAGATACATTAAATTTTGAAATATCTATTATTTCATTGTTAAGATGTACTTTGGAATTAAAAGATCTGATTTTTGAATAAATAAAATAAATTAAAAAGATTACTAAAAGAATATTGAAAATTAATTCAATTGTATGATTGAAATACTGAATGAAATAGTGAAAAAGAAAAATTCCTAAAAATATTAAGATCAAGTCTGATATAGAGCAGATAAAACAAACTAAAAAGATATGTTGTTTTTTTAAACCCTGCTCTATTACAAAGATATTTTGTGCACCTATAGCTAAAATTAAACTAAGTCCAGTAAAGAATCCTAAGATTAGGAATTCCATCCAAATCTAAGTTTATTCTGCGTTTGCAGTTAACGTTTTAATCTCTAAAATGTTTTCGTTAGGATCTTTAACAAAAAAAGTTTCTTGTTCATACTTTGTGCCTTTAAATCTTAAATAAGGCTCATCGTAATATTTCGCACCTTTTTCCTTTAATCTTTTTTTAAGAGCATCAAAATCTTTTCTGGATAAATGAACTCCAAAATGAGGAACAGAAACATTCCCCATATCAACGTCATGTCTTTCATTATCTAATTTGTGCTCACTTGCATGAAGCGTTAATTCATTTCCCCAAAAATCAACATCTGCCCATTCTTGAGCAGCATTATCAAGTTTGCAGCCAAGTGTTTCACTATAAAATTTCTTCGCTGTTTCTAAATCTCCACATGGAATTGCCAAATGAAAACAGTTTGTATTTTTGTACATTTTTAACCCTCTTTAAATTACGTATATAACTACTATATAAGGTATATACTTTTTTTAATCAACTGTTAGAAAACTCAAAAAAAATGAATGATTTTTTGCAATCTATAATTGACCGAGATCCTGCAGCAAAATCTAAGTTAAGTTTGATCTTAACTTACCCAGGTATTAAAGCTATTTTTTTCTATAAAATTGCAAATTTTTTTGCTATTGCAAAATTTGATTTAGTTGCAAGAATTATTTCTCAATTCTCAAGATTTTTAACAGGAATAGAAATACATCCAAAAGCAAAAATTGGAAAAAATTTGTTTATTGATCATGGCATGGGTGTTGTTATTGGAGAAACTTCTGAAATTGGCAACAATGTTACTATCTATCACAATGTTACATTAGGTGGAATTGCTCCAAGTATTAATTCTAACGATCAAAGAAATATGAAAAGACATCCAACCTTAGAAGATAATGTTGTTGTAGGTTCTGGTGCTCAAATTTTAGGACCAATTACAATTGGTAAAAACTCTTTAATTGGTTCAAATTCAGTTGTAACAAAAAATGTGCCAGAAAAATCAGTAATGGCTGGTATTCCTGCTCGAAGAGTTGGTGATGCTACAAAAGGATTTAAACCTTACGCTGTTACAGATGAAGATAAAGAATAATGAAAAATACAAAAAATAATTTCATCGATTCAATTGGAAATACCCCATTAATAAAATTAAAAGCAGCATCTGAAATTACAGGTTGTAATATTTATGGAAAAGCTGAATACCTTAATCCAGGTGGGTCAGTTAAAGATAGAGCGGCATTAGCTTTAATTAAAGATGCTCAAGAAAAAAAGTTAATATCCGAGGGTGGAATTGTGGTGGAAGGAACTGCTGGTAACACTGGAATAGGATTATGTCTTCTAGGAAATTCTCTTGGTTATAAAACTATAATTGTCATGAACGACAATCAAACCCAAGAGAAGAAAGATACATTAAGAAATATTGGTGCTGATTTAAGATTAGTACCCCCTAAACCTTACAAAGATGATGGAAACTACGTAAAAGTTGCAGGAAGACTTGCAGAAGAATTAAAAAGTACAAATAATAATGGTGTTGTTTGGGCTAATCAATTTGATAACACTGCTAATGCTAAGGGGCATTACGAAACAACAGGTCCTGAAATATGGGAACAAACAGATGGTAAAGTTGATGGATTTGTTTGTGCATCAGGAACAGGTGGGACTATAGGTGGAGTTAGTAAATTCTTAAAGGAAAAAAATAAAGATATTAAAATTTATCTTTCAGACCCTACTGGTTCTGCTCTCTATAATCATATAATGAATGGAGAACTTAAAGCTGAGGGTGGATCAATAACCGAAGGTATTGGTTCAAGTAGAATAACTAAAAATTTTGCAGAGGCACAAATTGATGGAGCTTTTTCAATAAGTGATCAAGAGTCGTTACCAATACTCTATAATTTAATTCAAAATGAAGGATTAAGTCTTGGAACTAGTTGTGGAGTTAATATTGCTGGAGCAATAAGACTTGGAAAAGAACTTGGTCCAGGCAAAACAATCGTTACAATTCTTTGTGATAAATCAGATAAATACAACTCAAAGATGTTTAACAAAACATTTTTAAAGGAAAAAAACCTACCTATACCTAGCTGGTTATAATATCGCATACCAGACATATAACAAAACAGTTAGAATACTAGTAACATTGAGGTCGTATGAAAAAATATATCTTAATTATTTTATCTTTCTTAATATTTAATCTTGCTCATGCTGGGATGAGTAACAGTGACAAGTCTAAAGCTTGGGAATGTAGTGGAATTTATATGGCTAACTACTTCTTACCGTCGGGCGAACAATTTGAATATAGTATGAAAGAAAAGTCTATGGCATCAGTGAAAGTTCTGAAAACATACGCTCTTGAAGTGGGCATCTCAGAAAAAGAGTGGGATGAAGGAGTTAATAAAGCTGTAGATAAATACTATGGATCTAAATATGACAAAGCTAAAACTGAAGATTGTCATTCGTTTATAGCTAATTCAATTCCTAATGGTGCTGAAAGAGTAAAAAAAGTAGTTCAAACTTTATATTAACTTAAGAAAGGAAATAAAATGAAAAAAATAATATTATCACTTTGTCTAGTCTTGTTTGTTAGTTCTGCATATGCAGGTTCTTGTCCAATGATGGCTAAAAATATTGATGACAAAATAAAAAAAGCTCAAGAACTTAGAGATCAAGGTATGGATGCACACAAAGCTGGTGACCATGCTAAATCTGAAAAACTTTTAAATGAGGCTCTTGCTCTTTTTAAAAGCTAAATAAAATTGTAAAATATGAAAAAAGCATATTTAGTAGCAGTTCCAAAAGTCACAAACCCAGATATGTTTGCAAAAGAATATGCAAGTAAAGTTGCAGATACATTAAAACCTTTTGATGGAAAATTTCTGGTAAGAACTCCAGAAAAATTAGTCAAGGAAGGAGACGAAACTACTCTTACGGTAGTAATTGAATTTCCAAATAAGGAAAAAGCTTTAGGTTGGTATAATTCAGATGAACATCAGAAAATTGTTGTTCAAAGAAGAAAAGCTACTGACCCAAAAAGCACAATTGTTATATGTGAAGAGTCAGACTCTTATTAAAAAAAAGGAGTAAAAATGAAGGCAATCTATACAAGAACTATCGGTGTTTATGATGATAAACTTGGTGAGGCCATGGAAATTTCTAAAGGTTTAGCTGAAGTAAGAAAAAAACATTATCCTGATCATGAAGTTTACTTTTCTTTTCAAATTGGTGGAAATCCTAGAACAGTAAGAGAAACTTTAGTCGGAGAACAATTTACAGACAAAGCGTTTGAAAATGATCAAAATATGTCTACTGATCCTAAATTTATTGAGCTTCAAAAAAAAATGAAAGATGTTTTTAAAGAAGGTACAATACAAGATGAAATGAGAATGATATTTACTGATTAAGAAAAAATTATGTCGATATTAAAGAGATATACTGATGCTATAACAAATAAAGATGAAGCAACAATGAATGAACTTTTGCATGATGATTTTAAATTTACAATGCATAAATCTGGAAATTCTTTAGGAAAAGCTGATGTTGTAAAATGGGCTATGAGCGGTGATATAAATCAAGATAAAGCACGAATTGTTTATGAAAATGATGAAGTTGGTATACACCATTCAATCGTAACTTTTAATGACGGCAATGTTGAAGCCGTGATGGCTGTTTATAGATACAAAGATGGAAAAATTATAAGTTTAGAGACTGGCGCTACTCCAATGTCTAAATAATGTTTCCAAAAAAATATTCAAACTTATTATTTATTTTTTTTATGGGTCTTGGCATGAGTTTACTCATGACACTTATAATTACCTTTATTAATACTGGTTATGATGAGCTTTATTACAAAAGATTTCTTAAAGCTTGGTCTGTAAGCTTACCTGTTGCAATGATTGCTACAACAATTGTTGCTCCTATAATACAGAAATTTGTAGATAAAATCACAAAATAATCATATTTTAAGATATGACTAATTTAACAGGGTACATCTTTTTGTTTTTAGGAATTATTCTTGGAGTTACATCTAATGGTTTTTTAAAATCAACAAATGGTTTTACCAATATTGGTCCAACTATATTTTGTGCAATATCAATATTAGCCTGTATTTTTTGTTTATCAAAAGCAATGAATATTATTCCTGTAGGTTTTACTTACGCAACTTATGGCGGTTTAACTATTACAGCGGTAACTTTATTTGGTGTTTTTAAATATAATCAAATACCAAACTTATATGGAATTGTTGGAATAGCTTTGATTGTTATAGGTGTAATTTTGCTTAATACCTTAGGAAAAACTACTTAGAAACAGGTTTTAAAATTTTTATAATTTTATTGTGAATCTTTTTATTTGCTGAACAAACTATGTTTCCAGCTTTTTTTGGATTATCATTTTTCCAAGTTGTCACTATACCTCCAGCAGCTTTAATGATTGGTATTAAAGCGTGAATATCCCAGATTTTGTTTCCACACTGAAGAACAGCATCAAGTTTACCTTCAGCAAAATGCGAATAGCTTAAAGCATCTGAGCAAGGAAATTGCATTCTTTTTAAAATTTGTGGAATTTTTTTTTGCTGATTTAATGTAAGTACCCCATGAAAACCTGCTGATAATTTTATATTTGAAAAAGAAACTTTGTTATTAACTTTTATTTTTGTTTTTTTTCCATTTTCACAAACATAAGCATTTTTTTCTGATTTGTTATAATAATATTTTTTAAGAATTGGAAAATTTGCAAGGCCTAAAACTGGATATCCTTTGTAATTTAAAGATATTAAATTACTCCATGTTGGATTACCAATAACAAATGATCGGGTACCATCAATTGGATCTATAACCCAAGAATAATCACTTTTTGATTTTTTGTTACCTAGCTCTTCTCCTATTATTTGATGATTGGGAAATTTTTTTCTAATTTGATTTCTAATAAATCTTTCAAAGGCTTTATCAGCACTGGTAACTGGATCGTATCCTCTACCATTTAATTTATTGGTAACTTTAAATGGCTTATTAAGCTTTGTGTAATAAAATTTAGTTAATTTATTAGCTAAATTACTAAGAAATTTTGAGTATTTTTTATAATCTGAAGATTTTAATTTTAACACACGAGACTAATACAGTTTAATTAGTATTGATTAAAGCAAAATTTTAAATAATCATTGATATTAAGCATGAAAATTGAATTATTAGAAAATAAAGTTTTTTTTGAGAATGAGGGATTAAAAAAAGAAATTCATCCTTTTTGGCTTAGAGAAAGGGTTAATGGAGAAAAATTTGTAGATAAAGGAACTCAACAAAGACTTTTTGATCCAACTGAACTAAAAAAAAATGTGGAAATCAAACACCTTGAATTATCAAATGATTTTTTAGAAGTTACATTCAAAGATGGTTCACATACTAAATTAAATGTAAAAAACATTCTTAAAGAATTCTCAAATAAAAATGAAGTAAAATTTATTAAAAAGATTGAATGGGACGCTTCATTAAAAGATTTAAATAATTTTTATTTTAAAAAAAATATTTTTGAAGAAAAAGAAATGTATGATGCTTTAGTAAGTTTTTATAAATATGGTTTTGTAATTTTTAAAGAAGTTCCAACCAAAAATAATTTCATTATTAATTTTGCAAATTCAATTGGTAGTATTAGAAGAACAAATTTTGGTGAATATTTTGATGTTAAATCAAAACCTAACCCAAATGATTTAGCATATACGTCATTGCCACTGGCGCCACATACGGACAACCCTTACCGTAATCCTGTGCCATGTATTCAAATGCTACATTGTATCACTAACGAAGTTCAAGGAGGTTTATCTACATTAGTAGATGGTTATACGGTTACAGAAAAATTAAAAAAAGATTTTCCAAAATATTATGAAATTTTAACACAAACCAAAGTAAGATTTCAATTTGTTGACGAAAGTGTAATTTTAGAAGATTGGGCAGAAATGATTCAACTAGATGAAAATAAAGAATTTAGACAAGTAAGATTTAGTCCTAGACTAGATTTTGTTCCGTTAATGGAAAAAGAAAAGTTAGAACTGTATTATTCAGCAAGAAATAAAATTTCAGAATTATATAATTCTGAAAAATATAGAATTGAATTTAAATTAATGCCTGGAGATCTCTTAATGATGGATAATTATCGTTTATTACATGGAAGGACATCTTTTGACACTAAAGATGGAGAGAGATTTTTACAAGGATGTTATATTGATTACGATAGTACTGAAGGAAAATTAAAACATTTAGCAAGAAAATTTGGTCTTTAAATAAATGAAATCACTTGATCGAAATAAAATTAAAATAATTTTTTTTTTTATAATTATTTCGCTGATAGTATTAAAATTTTTTAATACCCCTTATAATTTTTATTCATTATTAAATTGGAATTATGAAAAAAGAATGGAACAAAACTATGGGTTTTGTGAAAATGAAAGTTGGGGTTTTTATAATTTTGCCTCAAAAAAATTTGATTTAGAAAAAGAAGAAATTAATCTCATTAATGATCAGAATTTTGTTACCCCAGAAAGATTATTCAATAAAACAAAAACAGACTCCAAAAAAACAAAATTTCTGATGATTTTGAATTATCAAAGTCAAAATGATGAAAATATTTTTAATGGCAAATATGACTTTTTAAGTAATTACAAAATTAAAATCAAATATAATAATTGTTACCTATTTGAGCTAAATGATTGAAATATTTTCAATTCTCTGTCAATTAATCATATTTCTAACTATTTTTTCTTTTCCATTTACACCAAAGATTTTAAACAATTCTATAGGATCAAAAAAAACATTTAATATCATCGATGCTCATACAATTAATATTATTTTCTTTCTTTACCTAAGTCTCTTACTTTCTTTTACCGGTATTAATTTAATTTTCTTTTTCAAAATTTATTTTGTTTTAGCCGTAGTCTTTATTTTATTTAACTATAAAAAATTACGTAAAAAATTTGATGACGAAAATATTATATTTTCTTTTTTATTTTTATTAATTGTATTGTCAATTTTTTCTTATCTTGCTCAAAATCTAAGACTTGAGTCTGATGGACATATGTGGCTAGAAAAAGTACTAATTTTTTATAATGGTTATGATATTCAAGCTGTTAAGGAAGTACCTTCGCATCCAGAATATCCTCATTTAGGATCATATATTTGGGCTTTTTTTTGGAAGAATTCAATTCTTAATTTGGAATATTTTGGAAGATACTTTCAGCCATATTTTTACATTCTATCAATTTTTTTGATAATCAATAATTTAAGTTTAAATAACAAAAAACTTAAAATATTAATAATTTTATTTTTAATCTTAATTTCTTTTGAACCTTATTTGTTTGGAGGGTATCAAGAATATTTAATTTTTACTACCATCATTGTAGCAATCAGATATGTTTTATTGATTGATTTTAACAATCCTAAAAACTTTAATCTTATTTCATTAATTCTTTTAATATTATATATCAATTGCTGGTTTAAAGATGAGGGAGTTGTTTATTTTATAATTTTTGGATTCTTATTAATTTATTTCATTAATATAAAATTTTTAACTAAAATTTATTTTTTTCTATTCATGGCTTTTCTTTTAATTCTACAAATTATATTGCAAAAGTATCTAATTGGAATTCATGGATTTCCGCATAATAATTTTATAGAACTATTCAATCTTTTAAATAATCCTGAAATTTTATTTATCAAAATTTTAAAAATTTCTGAGGGTGTAATGATTTCTTTTATAAAATATCCACTATGGTTATTAACTTTATTTTCTTTATTAGTTTATTTAATTTTTATCAAGAAGTATGAAAAATTATTTATGTATGTAAGCAGTTGTTTAATTTTAAATTTAACTTTTATATTTGTTGTTTTTTTAGGTTTTAGCGAATATGAGTGGTATATAAGTGTAACATTAGATAGATTAATGTTTCAAACATCTGGACTTTATCTAATATTTTCTTTTTTGTTATTAAAAGATTTAAAGATTTTTCAAAAAAAATAATTATTTAATATTTTCTATTTGTTTTTCTGCTTCTTTAATAGATTTATCATAATCTAACGCCATCTGATCAGCACTAATAACTTGTACTTCCTCAATACCAAAAAAATTTAATATAAACCTTAACCAAGGTGTTAAAAAATCCTCTTTACTATTTAGTTTAGTCCCTCCGGAAGTAATTACTAAATAAGCTTTTTTATTTTTTAATAGTCCCTCTCGTCTTCCATTAGGTTTAAATTTAAATGTTTCACCAACTCTAGCTACAAGATCTGACCATGCTTTTAAAGTTGCAGGTGGTCCATAATTATAAATTGGTGCGGAAATTATAATTATGTCACTCACTTTAAGCTCTTCCACTAATTGATTTGAAAGCTCAAACATTTTTTTATGATTTTCATTTTGATCTTTTTCAGCAATATTCATTCCAGACTCTGTTAATCCAGTTACAAAAACCATTTCATCATTTAGATCTCTGTATATAACTTCATCATTTGGTTCTTTTATTTTATTTAGTAATTTTTTAGCTAAAGCACGAGAGGTTGAGCCGTCTTTTCTTGCACTTGAATCTATTTGATAAATTTTCATAAATTAATTAACCAAAGTTTTGTAAAAAAGGTAATACATCAAGTAAATAATATCCTAAAGCTTGTAAATGATTTGTAATTATTAAAATACCAGTGATTAACAAAATAACTCCACCTATTTTTGATACTCGATTTACATTTTTCTTAAAATTTTTTGAGAATATCAAAAATTTTTGAATTAAATATCCTGAAAGAATAAAAGGTATAGCTAAACCAGCAGAGTAAAAAAATAATAACAATATACCTCTTGTCAAATTCTCTTCTGTAGCTGCTAACACTAAAATTGACCCAAGAATAGGACCGATGCAAGGGGTCCATCCAAACGCAAAAGCCATACCGATCAAAATCGGGCTAAATAAATTTTTACTAAAATTTGTTTGAATTCTTTTTTCATAATTTAAAAATTTAAGATTTATAACACCCAAAATATGAAGAGATAAAACAATAATAATTAAACCTGCGGCTACTCGTAGTTCATATGAATTTTTTAAAAGAATTTGACCAATAAATGTGGACGCCGCACCAAAAACAATAAAAACTATAGAAAAACCAACAGTAAACAAAATTATTGGTATTAAGTTAACATTTTTTTTTTCTAACAATTCATTAATTGAACTACCTGAAATATAAGAAATATAACCAGGTATTAATGGTAAAACACAAGGAGACAAAAAACTTATCAATCCTGCACCAAAAGCTATAACTAATTCTATCATCTTAACCAGTATTTTTCATCGCAGCAGATATGCCTGCAATTGAAGTTAATAAAGCATCATTTAAATATTTTTTATTTTGAGAATTTAAATTACTTTTTAATTTTTTAATAACTATAGGCTGAATGATATTTAAAACTTCTGAATATATATTTCTTACAATTACTGATTTTCTGAATTGTTTTCTTGAGTTCATTATTTCTTTAGGTGTAATTTTCTTATTTAAATTTTTAATAACATCAAATTGAAATCTCAATTTTTTACCAACTCTTTTTAAACTCTCATCTGCAAGATATTCTTCATAAATTTTAGATATTTCTGGATCTGCTTTTGATATAACCATATCTAACATATCAAGCATAGAATTAAAGAAGGGCCATTTTCTTTCCATATCATATAAAGTTTTTCTAAATTCTTTAATGTAAGCATATCTAAGTGCTTCAGCACTTCCTAACCAAGCTGGTAACATTAATCTAATCTGTGTCCATGCAAAAACCCAAGGAATTGCTCTTAAACTTTTTATATTATCAACATTTTTTCTTTTGGAAGGTCTTGATCCAATTGAGAGTTTTCCTAGCGCCTTGTGTGGAGTAACAGTTTCAAAATATTTTATAAAATCAGAGTTTTGATTAATATTTTTTCTATATGAACTTTTAGATATATCTGACATTTTTTCGATTAATGATCTCCAATTTTTTTTTGGATGAGCTGGTGGGTTTAATGTTGCCTCAGTAACAGCACCTATGTAACTACATAAATTATATTTAGCCATTGGTTCGTATCCATATTTTTGCTGAATTACTTCTCCTTGGTCAGTAATTCTTATCTTTCCATTTACCGAATGTGGAGGCTGAGATCTCAGTGTTGCTTGGATGGGTCCACCACCTCGACCAGCAGATCCGCCTCTACCATGAAAAAATGTTATTTTGATATTATGTTTCTTGCCTAATTTAATTATATCTTCCTGAGCTTTATATTGGTGCCAACTTGCACAAATTTTGCCAGCATCTTTACTTGAGTCAGAATATCCAATCATAACTTCTTGTTTATTTTGAATTAATTTTCTATACCAATTTTGTGTAAATAAATTTTTCATTATTTCCTTGGCATTAATTAAATCTTCTAATGTTTCGAATAACGGAACTACTCTTAATTTGTTTCTAATGTTTGCTTCTTTTTGTAAAAAAGATACAGATAAAATATCTGATGCTGATGTTGTCATAGAGATAACGTAAGCTCCTAAGCATTCAGGGGGCTCATTTGCTAAAATTTTAAAAGTTGACCAAACTTCTTTATTTTCTTTATTCTTAAATTTGAAATTATTGATTTGTTTTTTTTTAGATTTTAATTGAAATTTGAAAAATTGAATCTTTTCTTTTTCACTCATCTTGTAATAATTTTTTTTGTATCTTTTTTTTATAAATTCAAATACTAATTGACTGTGTCTTGATGACTCTTGCCTAATATCCAGTCTTGCAAGATTTATACCAAAACATTTTGCTCTTCTCATTAAATCTAACAACTCACCACTGGCTATATTTTCATTTTGATTCTGTTCTAAAGATTCTCTTACAATTCTTAGTGGTTTTAGTATTTCTTCTCTTGAATGAAGTAATTTCTTTTGATCTAAGGATTTTTTATTTACTAAGTGCTGTTCAATTGATCTATGTGTCACTCTCATTTTATCTCTTAAAGGTCTCAAAAAAACTCTATATGGTTCAAAAGATTTACCAACTTTATTTTGAATTTTTTTTGAACACTTTTCCATTGAGTAGGATCTAATAATTTTAGTTAAAGCTTTTTCATATAATTTAGCTGCTTCCCATCTTGATAGTAAAATTACTTTTCTAGTTACATCTGCAGTTACATTAGGATTTCCATCTCTATCACCACCCATCCATGATCCAAATTCAATTGGATTAAAGTTTTTTGGAAGATTTTTTTTCATATTTTGAGCAAAAATAGAATTTAGTCTCCTATAAACTTTGGGCACTGTATCCCAAAGACTATCTTCTATAATTGCTAGTCCCCATCTAGCTTCATCATATGGTGATGGTTTAACCCTTTTTAGGTCATCTGTATTCCAAATTATTGTAAGTTCATCAAATAATTTTTTGTTTATCATTTTTAATTTTGCTGGAAAATTTTTGAATAGGTTTCGTTGTTCAAGAATTTCTATTATTGTGTGGTATTTCTGAATTAATGTTCTTCTTTTCACCTCAGTTGGATGAGCTGTTAAAACAATACCAATGTTTAGATTTTTTGCTGTATCATAAATTTTATTTTTTGAAATATTTTTTTTTTTGAACAGGTTTTCAAAAATCTCTTCGATAAACAAATTGTTATTTGCAATTTTTTTCTTATTATTTTCATATTCATTTAAACTTCTTGATGCATCTATTAACTCAGCTAAATTTATAAAATTCATAAAATGAGTGAATGCTCTTGTTAATTTAAATGTATTTTTCGGACTTAGATTTTTAATAGCTTTTATTACTTTTTTATTTGTTTGATGGGTTTTTAAACTTTTTTTATTAGCTTTAGATAGTTTTCTTACTTTTTCAACTAATTTAAAAAAATTTTGACCTTCTTGATCTTTGATAACTTTTCCTAATACATTTCCTATATATCTAACATCATCTCTGAGAAGTTTAGTAGGTATTCTCTCGTAATATAAATCTCTTTTTTGCATTATTCATTATAAGGAACAACTTGATGTTTTTGTTGACCCAGTTTGTCAATTCCTAAGACAACCTCTTCTCCACCTTTTAAAAAATATGGAGGTTTCATATTTTCCCCGACTCCAGGAGGCGTTCCAGTACAACAAATATCACCTGGATGCAAACTCATACATGAGCTCATGTAAGATACTAAAGTTTTTACATCAAATATCATTTTTTCAGTATTTCCTGTTTGCATTCTTTTTCCATTAACATCCAAAAACATATTTAATTTTTGAAAATCTGGAAGTTCATCTTTAGTAACAATGTAAGGGCCAATTGGTCCAAAAGTATCAAATCCTTTTCCTTTATCCCAAGTTAATCCCTTATTTTTTTGATAATTTCTTTCACTAACATCATTTACTAAGAAAAAACCTAATACATGATCTAAAGCTTGTTCAATACTTACGTTGACAGCTTTTTTTCCAATTACAAATCCTAATTCTACTTCCCAATCAGTATGTGTAGATCCTTTTGGTACAATAATTGGATCATTAGGTCCTGTAATGCAGCTAGTAAATTTTGAAAAAATAATTGGTTCTTTTGGAATTGGTAAATTTTGTTCTTCTGCATGATCTTTAAAATTTAAACCAATTCCAATAAATTTTGATGGTGCCGATACACATGCACCAATTCTTAAGTTTGAATTTAATTCTGAAAGTTTAGATGCATCTATATTTTTTATCTTATCTAGTGTTTCAAAATTTAAAGTATCAGGATTTAGATCTTTTATAATTGATGATAAATCTCTGTATTTATTTTGATTATCTATTAATGCAGGTTTCTCTGATCCTATTTCACCTATTCTCAATAATTTCATTTTACTATCCTTTCAATCCCATATGGGTGTATTTCACATTTAAATAATCTTTTATAGCTTCAGAGCCACCCTCTCTTCCATATCCACTTTGTTTTATTCCCCCAAAAGGTGCTTCTGCAACTGCAATCATACCTGTGTTTACTCCTACAGTTCCTGTTTCTAATCTTTCAGAAGCTAGATGTGCTTTTTCCATTGAATTGGTACAAACATAACTACATAAACCAAGTTCATGATTATTTGCTCTTTCAATGACTTCATCGAATGATTTAAATGAGAGCATTGGTACCAATGGTCCAAAAGGTTCTTGTTTCATAATTGTATAATCATCTTTTACATCATCAAATATTGTTGGTTCGTAAAAAAACCCTTTGTTAAATCCAGCTGGTCTTTTTCCCCCTAACAAAACTTTAGCACCCTCTCGCTTGGTTTTTTCAACTAACTCTTCAATTTCATTTAATCTTTTCTTTGTTGTTAATGGACCTAATTGTGTATTTGGATCCATACCATCACCGATTTTCAATTTTTTTGTTTTGTCTACGAATAAATTTACAAACTCATCTTTTTTACTTTCATGAATATAAAATCTATTTGGAGATATACATACTTGTCCATTGTTTCTGAACTTTGCTGAGATTGCCATATCTGCTGCTTTTTTAATATCCGCATCATCAAATACAATAAAAGGTGAATGACCGCTAAGTTCCATCGTAACTCTTTGAACTTTATCAGCAGCTTGTTTTAATATAAGCTTTCCAACTCTTGAAGATCCTGTAATTGAAATTTTCTTTATTATATCTGAAGCAATTAATTGTTGAGCTATACTGGGTGGATCACCTGATAAAAGATTAACTACACCTGGAGGTACTCCACATTCCCTACAAATATCTACCATTTCCATAACTATGCCTGGTGTGATTACATCTGGTTTAATTATAACAGAGCAACCAGCTGCTAAAGCAGTTGAAATTTTTCTAGCTGATAAAACAGCTGGGAAATTCCATGGTGTTAACGCTGCTACAACACCTACAGGCTGATAATAAACATGCACTCTAGTATCTTCAAATCTACTTTCTACAGTCTGACCATAAATTCTTTTTGTCTCCTCAGCATTCCATTCAAAAATATCTGCAGCTCCACCTATTTCGCCCTTAGCTTCAGCTAAAGGTTTACCAACTTCAAGTGTCATCCATTTTGCTAAAACATCTTGTTTTTCTCTCATCTTGTCTGCAATTCTTCTTATGATATATGACCTTTGCCAAGGAGCAGTTCTCTTCCAAACTTCAAGTCCTTTTGCTGCAGATTGTAATGCTACCTCTACATCTTTAGATGTTGCCTTTGAAGCGTGGCCTAAAATTTCCTCATTTGCAGGATTAATAACTTCATAAGTTCCTTTGTCAGAGGATTGTTGCCATTTACCATCGATAAATTGTCCAAATTTCTCGTACATAATGTTAATTTAGCATTACTTGAGGTTGTGTCTAGCATGCAAATAAAACATATCAACATTTTTATTTAGTTAGTAGAATGAGATTATAAAAAGGAGAAGTAAATATGAAAGCATACATAATGGGAAATTATACTGCAAAAGCTTTTCAAGGATTTCTTAAAGATCCAGCAAGTGACAGAAAAGCTGTTGTAAAACAACTTACTGAGGCCATGGGTGGAAAAATGCATAGCATGGATATTGTAAGAGGTTCTTATGATTTTATTGTAGTTACAGACGTGCCAAGCTTTGATGATTTTGCTGCAATTAAATTAGTTGTAGAGGCTTCTGGTGCAGTTGATAATTTAACGATGTTAGAAGCTATCGACTTTGGTAAAGCAACTGCAAAAGCAAGTAAAATTGGATATAAAGCTCCAGGACAATAATTTTTATTAACTTCCAGTGGCGGGCTGGAAGTTAAATTAATTATTATTTTCCCGCTACATTAACAACATAATAGGATACTATTTCTATTTCTTCTTTTGTTAAAATTTCACCTTCACCAAAAGCCGGCATAACTCCTAATCCATTAGTAACCATGTCTGTAACAGACTCAATTGTCATGCTTACAGTATCTAAATTCGGTCCTATATTACCCTCAGAACCTGCTGCCTTTAAAATATGACATGCAGCGCATGCAGCTGTTTCATTAAAAATTTCTAATCCCTTTTTCATTTTAGCTTCATCAGCAAAAATATTTTTATAGTTAGATATAGATATAAAAAAAACGATTAATAAAAATTTTAAAATTTTCATTAATTAATCTTAAAACTTTTTATAGTTTTATACTACTGTAATATTTACGCTATGATCTTTCCAACCGTTATGAGCATATCCTCTTCTATTTTCCATTCTCAACTCTGGTTGTTTGTCATTACCACCATTAGAAGCCAAACTTGCAATATTATAGGTTCCCGCTGATAAAGTAGTTTCTAAAACAAACTGTCTCCAAGCATATTTACCTAAATTTGGTCCTATAAATTTTGCTTTTTTCCAGCTACTACCTCCATCAACTGATACTTTAACACTTCTTACTTTTTTAGTACCGCCCATAGCCACACCAACTATTTGAACTTTTCCTGCCTTGACAGTTCCGGTTTCATCTGTAGGACGTGTAATCCATGATTTAACAGGCATTTCCCAACATGATGGATATTGTGATCCTTTTTTTCCAATTGGAGAAATTCTGTAACTTTTTTTCATATATTTAACTGAAGACTCTTTACTAGTAAAAGCAACTTTTCCTAAATGTTTTACATTGTTAATTCCAAAATAACCAGGTGTTACCATTCTTAATGGACCACCGTGAGCATTTGGAACTGGAACACCATTCATTTCCCAAGCAAGCATAGCATCTTTAAAAACTTTTTTAGGAACAGATCTTTCTATCATTGCTTTGTTCGGATCTAAACCAGTTGGTACGTGATCAACACCTGCAGATGTCATATAAACTGCATCACTATTTATTCCTCCACATGCTTCAACAACAGTTTTCATTGGAACACCAGTCCATAATACACATGCTGCTGCACCTGTTTTCCATTGCGAGCCTCTAGGTTTATGTTTAAAAAATCCTCTTCCATTTCCTGAACACTGTAAAATTGTAGCCATTGTCTGATGACCTAATTTTTGAAGCTGTGCTATTGTAAAAGTTTTTGGATTTTTGACACCTTCAATTGAAACTTTCCAATCCATTCTATTTCCAATTTGTTCGTCAGTCATAGTGGGCATATTATTTCTAATATAAATATTTCGATTTGGAGTGATTAAACTTTCACCAATGGCACTTCTATGAGTTTCGATGCCTTTGTCAGAATGCACTATTAGAGCATCTCTGTTTTTCCAATTTATAAAATCTGGTAAACCTTTTTTTCCTTCTGAATGATTTGCATTTGCGATTGTAATTGGGACAACAGAAGCTGTTGCAGCAATACCTGCTAATGTTGCAGTTCCAGTTAAGAAATTTCTTCTAGATAAATTTAATTTTTTTAATCTTTTTTTCATTTAGTCCCTCCTGATGGAAATATTTTAACAAAAAAGAGTGCGACAAAAAAGTAAAATTGGAAAATTTATTCAATCGAAAGTTTTACAATCCAAAGTTGAAATATTCATTTTTAAGATTAATTCTCAATCATTTAAATTTATTAATCTTAATTTCTATTATAAGTTTATTGTGTGAAACATTTAGAGGACAATTTTGGAAGAAAATTTCCTTACATAAGGATGTCTATCACTGAGGTGTGTAATTTTAAATGTGGATACTGTCTACCCAATGGTTATCAAGCAGATAAGAGTGATAATAGAAAATTTCTCAACATAGATGAAATTAGAAGATTAGCTAAAGGATTTTCAGAGCTAGGAGTTCAGAAAATAAGACTAACTGGCGGAGAACCTACGGTTAGAAAAGATTTTTATGAAATCGTAAAAATTTTAAAAAATGAAACATCTATTAAAAAGATTGTCATAACAACAAATGGCTATCATCTTGATCAAAAAGCAAAGTTGCTAATTGATAGTGGTTTAGATGGAATTAATATTAGTATTGATAGTTTGGATAGAGAAACATTTAAGAATATTACAAAACATGACAGATTGCCTGAGATTTTAAAAGGGATAGAAATTTTACAAAGTTTAAATTTTGATAACATCAAAATTAATGCAGTACTTTTAAATGGTGTTAATTCCTTTAAAAAAGATTTTGATTCTTGGGCTGAATATATAAAAGTAAATAAAGTTAATTTTAGATATATTGAATTGATGCAAACTGGAGATAATTTAGATTATTTTAATAGATATCATATTTCATCTAAAATATTTAAAAGTTACTTAAATGAGAATAAATGGATTTATCAAACCTTAGGCCAAGATGCGGGACCTTCATTAAACTATATTAATCCAGAATATAAAGGTAAGTTTGGAATTATTGCGCCATATTCTAAAGATTTTTGTAAATCATGTAATCGTCTTAGAATAACATCAAAAGGTGATCTAAGACTTTGTTTATTTGGAAATACTGGAATAAGTATAAGACATTTATTACAAAAAGATGATCAAACTGAAGAGTTGAAAGATTTAATTTTAGGACAAATGAAATTTAAAAAAGAATCCCATTATCTTGAGCTTGGAGAAACTGGGTTAACAAAAAATCTGTCAAAAACAGGTGGTTAAGTGAAAAATTTAAAAATTGTTAATCAAAAAGATCTTAAAGATTGGGCAAAAGAAATATTTCAGAAAAATTCTTTTAATATGGTTGATGTTTCATCTAAGAAAGAAACATTCCGAAGAGCATTAGCTTCTGGAAAAATTTATGTAGGAAAAGAAGTTTTTGATTTAATTAAAAGTAAAAAGATGCCTAAAGGAGATCCAATTACTTTGGCTGAGGTATCAGCTGTATTAGGAGTTAAAAAAACAAGTGAACTAATTCCTTTATGCCATCCACTTCCAATTGATCATACCGCAACGAAAATTATTATGAATGAGGTTGATAACTCATTGGAAGTTTTCTGTGTGGTTTCAGCAGTTGCAAAAACGGGTGTTGAGATGGAAGCTATTATGGGTGTTAACGCTGCTTTAATAACTATTTATGATTTAAGTAAAATAATAAATCCCCATTTAAAAATTGATAACATTAAGTTGTTAATCAAAGAAGGTGGAAAAAGTGGATTGTGGACTAATCCTGATGGGTTACCTGAGTTCCTAAAAAATATTTTTTAATATTCAATGTCCGTTTATTTAAGTTCTCAAAAAGTAATTAAAGATTGGATTGATTACAATGATCATATGAATGTTTCATATTATCTTTTAATGTTTGATAAATATGGTGCAGATACTTTAAATAATATTTTCAAGATGGGTGAAGAGTCTGCAAAAACAACCAAGAAAAGTACTATGATTGTGGAGTCTCATATAACTTATAATCAAGAACTGCAGTTAAATGATGAAGTTGATATCAATTGTGTTTATTTTGATCACGATAAAAAGAGACTTCAATATAAAATGGAAATGATTCATAAAGAAAAAAAATTTCTAGCTTCAACTATTGAAATTCTAGCTTTATATGTAGATCTTAATGAGAGAAAAGTTGCAGAATTTGAAGAAGAAAAAATTAAAATAATGGATGATTTTATTGATAAAAATAAATCTCAATTTAATAATGAAAATCTAAAGTTTTCATCTAAACTTAAAAAATGAAAAAATTATTCTTAATTCTAATAATCACAATATTCTTACCAAATCACTTATTGGCCAAAGATCCTAAAAGTTCTTATCCGACCTTCACTAAATGGTTATTAGATAATGGATATAATCAATATGTTGATATTGATGAAAACGGAGTGCCAAGACATAAATTGAAAATCAAAACAAGAAAAGGTATGTGGAAAATTTACTATGATGCTAATCCAAATCGGGATACGTTGATTTACTATTTTTATAGATATCAATTCAGTCATTTAACAGGTGATCCCGACACTTATTCGTGGATACCAATTGAGATTAAGCCTTCCAAAGAGCCTTACAAATTTGAATTTGATCTTATTGAGGATGAATTTGTAAAAAAACAAATGAAAAAGAAAGCTTTGTTAAGCTACCTCTATTATCAAGATGGTAAAGTTTTAATCGATGAAATTACTCCAAAAGAAAAATTAGGGGAATTTATGAAAAATGAAACAAAATTGATTTCAATGTCAATGAATAAATCTGTAACTTCTTATATTTTAGGTCACGCAATATGCGATGGTTATATAGACAGTGTCGATAGTAAACTTGATGATTGGCCGATTTTAGAAACTTCACTTTATGAAAATCAGAAATTATTAGATCTTTTAAATATGGCAGCTGGTGATCAAAAATATATTTTTGAATTTGGAGAAGGGGCTCATATAGTGGCGGATGACTCTTATGAATATGAAACTAAAAATATCTATACTACTTTAGGTTTTTATTTTCAAAATACTGAAAAATCAAAAAGCAGGTATAACTATAATGGTTTTGTTACTCAAATACTTATTAATTACGTAAGATTTAAAACTGGAGATGATTTTAAAAAACTTTTAAATAAAATTTTTCAAAACAAAATTAAAAATGAACATACGGTTCATTTTTATGAGCTAAGAGATCCTTCGGAAGAATTAGGTATAAGTCATCCTATGGTTCGTACCACAAGATATGATTGGCTAAGACTAGCAAAGGCTATCATGGATGATTACCAAAATGATACTTGTGTAGGTAAATATTTAAAAAAAATTTATGAAAAAAGAATACCTAAGAACTTATCAAGTTTACCAACAAAAGGGGGTAAAAAATATACAGAACCAGAGTTTAATCGTACAAAATCTTATGGTGGTCAATTTCATTTTGATTACCCGGGATTAGAAGATAAAATAGTATTTGGCCTAGGTGGCAGAGGAGGACAAGCGATTTTGATTGATGTAGAAAACTCAAGAATAGTAGCGATTAATTCAATGCATTATAATGATAGTAGAAACAAATATAATGTAAAAAAACTTTTAATAGATCCAATTAAAAACGGTAGAGAAATAAATTGAAAATTAAATTGGAATTGTTTGGAGCAAGTCGAGATTTAAGTGATAAAGATCACTTGGAAATTGAGATCCAAAATAAAGCCTCAATAGATGATTTACGAAATGAAATCATTAGATATATAAATAAAAATTTTCAAGGTAATGAAAACTTTATCAAAGTTGTTAAATCCTCAGCATTTTGTTCAGAAAATAATGAAATAATTAGCGACAATTATAAAATCACAAAAGATCAAAAGATTGGTATTATTCCCCCTATCGGAGGAGGTTAATGCTTCATACAAAAATAGTAGATACTAAAAAAGAGAAAATACTTACTTCAAACGCTGAAAAATTTATTAAAGATTCTAAGTTTGGAGCATCAATTCATTTTTTAGGCACTGTAAGAAATATCAATGATAATAAAACAGTGACCGGAATTACTTATGATAGTCATGACGAAATGGTAATTAAAAGTTTTGAAGAAATTTACAATGAAACAGATCAAAAGCTAAATATTAAAGATAAAGCAGTATTTATTGAACATGCCAAAGGACATTTAAAATTAGGTGAGATAAGTATAATTATCGCAGTCGCTTGCAAACACCGTGATCAAGCTTATGTACTATCAAGATATATAATTGAAGAAATTAAAAAAAGATCTCCGATATGGAAAAAAGAACATTACGAAAATGAGGATAGTGCTTGGTTAAAAGGAAATCCAATTAACAATGAAAAAGTTTAGATACTCAGACATTACTCCTGAAAAAATTTATAATGATAGAAGATCTTTCATTAAATCTATGGGCTATGGATTAGGTGCGCTCACTTTAAGCTCAGTGCCATTAATAAATGCTAAAGCGAATAATCTGAATGAACCAAATAGTTATGAAGACATAACGACTTATAATAACTTTTATGAATTCGGTACTGGTAAAAGCGATCCTCATAGAAGAGCAAAAAATTTTACTACAAGACCTTGGAGTGTTAAAATTGAAGGTGAAGTTGAAAAATCTCTAGAGCTTTCTATTGAAGAAGTTTTAGCAATTAAATCTGAAGAAAGAATTTTAAAACTTAGATGTGTTGAAGGTTGGTCAATGGTTATTCCATGGTTAGGTTTTTCATTAAGTGAATTACTTAATAAAGTTAAGATTAAACCAACAGCAAAGTTTGTTGAATTTGAAACAGTTTATAATCCTGAAGAAATGGTTGGTCAAAGATATCCTGTTTTGAACTGGCCTTATATTGAGGGTTTGAGATTAGATGAAGCAATGCATCCTCTTACAACTGTTGTAACAGGTTTGTATGGCAGATCTTTACCAAATCAAAATGGAGCACCTTTAAGAATTTTTATACCTTGGAAGTATGGTTTTAAAAGTGCAAAATCAATTGTCAAAATCAAGTTAACAAAAAATATGCCGAATACTGCTTGGAAAAATGCTTCACCTAGAGAATATGGTTTTTACTCAAATGTTAATCCTGAAGTTGATCATCCAAGATGGTCACAAGCTACAGAGAGAGTAATTGGAGAAAGTATTTTAGCACCAAGAATTAAAACTTTGATGTTTAACGGTTATGGAGATGAAGTTGCTCATCTCTATAGTGGCATGGACTTAAAAAAGAATTACTAAGAATAAATTGAAAAATTATTTCAAGCCTGCTGTTTTTTTTATCTCTCTTTGGCCATTATATATCATCACTTATCAATTATTTTTTGATAAATTAGGACCTGAGCCTGTTGATAGAATTATAAATCACTTTGGTGAATGGACACTTATTTTTATTTTATTAACTCTTTCAATGACACCTTTAAGAAAAATTACAAAATCTATAGAATGGATAAAGTTCAGAAGAATGCTTGGTCTATTTGCTTTCTTTTATGCTTCAATACATATGTTAAGTTATGTTGGATTAGATTATAGATTTGATTTTCCACCCCTTATAAATGATGTATTAAAAAAAAAATTTGTTTTCATTGGTTTTTCAGCATGGCTTCTATTGATACCACTTGCCATTACCTCGTCAGATAAAATGGTTAAACTTCTTAAACATAATTGGAAAAAACTTCATAGATTAATTTATGTAATTTCAATTTTTGGAGTACTTCATTACATTTGGTTATCAAAAACTATATTTTTTAAACCTTTAATATTTTTGATTATACTTATAATTCTTTTTTTATTTCGTTTAAAATTTACAAGCTCATCTATTATTAGAAATAAGAACTAACTGAGAAACAATTGAAAGAGCTATTTCAGGTGCTGATTTGCCACCAATTTTAATCCCAATTGGTCCATGAATTAAATTTATTTGCTCATCACTAAAACCAGCCTTTTTTAATCTCTCACATCTATTTTCATGAGTTCTTTTGCTTCCAAGAGCTCCTATGTAAAAAAATTTTTTCTTTAAAGCATACTGCAGTGCCGGATCATCAATTTTTGGATCATGCGTTAAAGCTATTAACGCTGTGCTCTCATTAGTATCTATCTCCTTGAAAGCTTCGTCTGGCCATTTATTAATTACATTTACTTCAGGAAACCTTTTTTTTGATGCAAAATATCCTCTGGGATCAATAATATTAATTTCAAAATTTAAGTTTTTGATATAATCGATAAGATACTGAGTAATATGCACTGCGCCAACAACTATCACTTTTGTTGGTCTCCTAAAGGTTTCTATAAATAATTCAGAGTTCTCAATAATGCCCGTCTTTTTATTATTAAAAAAATCGTTTATTTCAGATGAATAATTTTCCAAGTTTTTGTTCAAGGGTAATTCTTTTTTAAATATACTTATATCACCAGTCATTAGATTGGTAATAATTGCAAAATCTGAATTTTTTTTTTTATTATCAATGATTGATTTTAAAATTTCTATGTTCATTTTTTAATTTGTTCTAGATAAACTGATATTTCACCGCCACAAGCTAAACCTATATCCCAAGCTGTTTGATTAGAAACTTTAAAATCTAATTTTTTTGAAGGTTTATCCTTTTTTAATAAATCAATACATTCTCCAACAACAGCTGACTCTACACATCCACCTGAAATAGAGCCTGAAAAATCACCTTTTTCATTTACAATCATTTTGCTTCCCACTTGTCTTGGAGATGAGCCCCAAGTTTTGATTACGGTGACTAAAGCAATTTTATTATTGATATTTATCCAATCAAAAGCTTCTTCAAAAATTTTTTCATCAACTCTATTACTCATTTAAAATTTATAAAAAACTTATGGTTAAAAACCACATTTGAGACATCAAAATTAATTAGTAGATTTATCGTTATCGACTACTAAACAAATTTCAGATTTTGTTAAAAATCTTTTTCCTGTTCCATTATCTAGAGAAAACATTCCGCCAATACCTTTAACAGCATCAATTGTTAAATCAGTATGTTTCCATTTTTCGTATTGATCATCATTCATATAAAAGGGAACGCCGCCAATTTCTCCCAATTTTACATCACTTGACCCAACCATGTACTCGTTTCTTGGATAGCACATTGGTGCACTTCCATCGCAACAACCCCCTGATTGATGAAATAATAACTCTTCACCATGCTGAGCTTTAAGCTCTTCAATGAGTTTTAGTGCTGAGTCTGTAGCTTTTACTTTCATAAAAAAATATGGCCCGTGATTCCTCACGGGCCATTATATATAAGTTATCTTTTAAAAGAAGCCTAATTTTTTCTCACTATAAGACACGTGAAGATTTTTCACTTGTCTGTAGTGATTAAGCATCATTTTATGTGTTTCTCTTCCGATACCAGATTGTTTGTATCCACCGAATGCAGCATGCGCAGGATAAGCATGGTAACAGTTTGTCCAAACTCTACCCGCTTGAATTTCTCTACCCATTCTGTATGCAATGTTTCCATTTCTAGTCCAAACACCTGCACCTAAACCATAAAGTGTATCATTAGCAATTTTTAATGCCTCTGCTTCATCTTTAAATTTAGTTACCGATACTACTGGTCCAAAAATTTCTTCTTGGAAGATACGCATTGAATTATTACCTTCAAAAATAGTTGGCTCAATATAATTTCCTTTTTCTAAACCACTATTGATTTTAGCAACATTTCCACCACATAGAACTTTGGCACCTTCTTTCTTACCCAAATCAAGGTAAGATTTGATTTTTTCCATTTGTTCTAATGATGCTTGTGCACCAATCATTGTTTCCATTTTTAAAGGATTGTCTTGCTTAACAGCTTTTGTTCTAGCAATAGCCTTTTCCATAAACTTATCATAGATAGACTCTTGAACTAGTACCCTACTTGGGCAAGTACAAACTTCACCTTGGTTTAAAGTGAACATTGCAAAACCTTCAAGACATTTATCAAAGAAATCATCGTCTTTAGCCATGACATCTTCAAAGAAAATGTTTGGAGATTTTCCACCTAGCTCCAACGTGATTGGTATTAGGTTTTGTGATGCATATTGCATAATCAATCTACCAGTCGTTGTTTCACCCGTAAAAGCAATCTTTTTGATTCTCTTAGATGATGCTAGTGGTTTACCAGCTTCTAAACCATAACCACTTACTACGTTCACCACACCTGGAGGTAATAAATCTCCTATTAGTTCCATAAGTAACATGATTGATGCTGGAGTTTGCTCAGCTGGTTTTAGCACTACACAGTTTCCTGCCGCTAAAGCTGGAGCAAGTTTCCAAGTTGCCATTAATAATGGAAAGTTCCATGGTATAATTTGACCAACTACACCAAGTGGTTCAGGAATGTGATAAGAATATTCACTATTGCTTATTTCAGCAACTGAACCTTCCTCTGCTCTAATTACTCCAGCAAAATATCTCCAATGATCTATTACTAGAGGTAAATCAGCAGCCATACATTCTCTTATTGGTTTACCATTATCTAAACATTCTGCTGTTGCTAAAACATTAAGATTTTTCTCAATTACATCAG
>CACOLY010000004.1 GCA_902628195.1 uncultured Pelagibacteraceae bacterium | reverse complement strand
GTCCTATAATATCTGATAAGGATTATGACGAATTAAAAAAAGAAATTTTAGATCTTGAAAAAAAATACAATTTTTTAGTTAGTGATAAATCTCCCTCAAAAATTGTTGGATTTAAACCCTCAAAAAATTTTAAAAAAGTTAAACATAAAGTTTCAATGTTATCTTTATCAAATGCATTTAATGAAGAAGATTTAATTAATTTTGAAAAAAGAATTATTAATTTTCTTGATAAAAAAAATGATTTAAAAATAGAGTATAGTGCTGAACCTAAAATTGATGGCATTTCAGCATCTTTATTTTATAAAAAAGGAAAATTTATTACTGGATTATCTAGAGGTGATGGAAATGAAGGCGAAGATATTACTGAAAATTTGAAAACTATAAAAGATATTCCACTTAAAATTGATGCAAAAAATTTTCCTCAAGAAATAGATATTCGGGGAGAAGTTTTTATACAAAATTCGGATTTTAAAAATCTATCTGACAAATTTGCAAATCCAAGAAATGCTGCCTCTGGTTCTCTAAGACAAAAAAATCCTAATGAGACAAAAAAAATTCCATTGAAATTTATTGCTTATACTTATGGATTTGAAAAAAATATGAAAATGAATTCTCAAAGTGAATATTTAAAAAATTTGAAAAAATGGGGATTTGTAACTAATCCATTAAATAAAACTATAGTAGGTATAAAAAACTTATTAAAAAATTATTTAGAGGTTGAAAAAAAAAGAGATCAACTAGACTTTGATATAGATGGAATTGTATATAAGGTAAATGATTTTAAACTTCAAAAAAGGTTAGGAAACGTAGCGAACGCTCCAAGATGGGCCGTAGCACATAAATTCTCCTCAACTAAGGGAGTATCTAATATTTTAGATATAGATATTCAAATTGGTAGAACAGGAGCATTAACACCTGTTGCAAAAATCAAGCCTATAAATATTGGTGGAGTTATAGTTTCAAATGCTACACTACACAATGAGGATGAAATTAACAGAAAAGATATAAGAGTGGGAGATACAGTAATTATTGAGAGAGCAGGAGATGTTATACCCCATATAATTTCTGTAGATTTAGATAAAAGACAAAAAAATTCAGAAAAGTTTGTGTTCCCAAAAAAATGTCCTTCATGTGGATCAGAAACAATTAAGGAATACAATCTTACAACCAAAAAAAAAGATGCAGTGAGAAGATGTTCTAGTGAAGGTTTTAAATGTGAAAAAATTTCTATTGAAAAAATTAAGCATTTTGTTTCAAAAGATGCTTTTAACATAGAAGGTTTTGGAAAAAAAATTGTTGAAAATTTTTGGAATTTACAACTGGTTCAATTTCCACAGGATATCTTTAAATTAGATTACTTGAAAATTGAAAATCTTGATGGGTGGGGGAGACAATCAGTTGCAAATTTAAAATATTCTATCGATTTACGAAAAAAAATTTCATTTGAAAGATTTATTTTTGCTCTTGGTATAAGACATATTGGTTTAGAAAATGCAAAATTGTTAGCAAAAAATTTAAAATCTTTTCAAAATTTTATTAATTTATCTAAATCTAAAAATTTTAATGAACTATTAAACATCGATGGAATTGGTGAAACTCAAATTAATTCAATTAAAAGTTTTTTTTCTAATCAAGAAAATATCAAGGTTTTGAGCGAACTTTCAAAAATAATTTCAATAAATAAAAGCACAGAAATTAAAAAAGATGGACTGTTGAAAAATAAAAATTTCATGCTCACTGGAAAATTGGAAAATATGAGTAGAGCAGAGGCCAAATCTTTAATTGAGCAGAATTCAGGAAATATTATTAGCAATATATCAAAAAAACTTGATTACTTAATTATTGGAGATAAACCAACCAAAAGAAAGGTTGATAGTGCTAAAGAACTAAATATTAAAATTTTAAACCAATCTGATTGGCTTAAAATGTTAAATAAAACTAGCTAACCATTTCTTTTCTTTTTTGTTAAGAAATTTAGATAATTTAGAGTAAACTGTTAAATGATATCTAAATAAATAATTTTTTTCTTTATCATTTATCATTTTATAATTAATTAACTCTTTCTCAATCGGTGCTAACGTTAAATTTTCAAAAAATAATTTATTATTATTTTTTTTAACATATATAAGATTTTCAATTCTAATACCAAATTCTCCTTTTTTATAATAGCCTGGCTCGTTGCTCACAATCATTCCCTCTCGTATTTTTATAGTATTAAATTTTGATATTGCATGAGGACCTTCATGGACGTTAAGAAAGAATCCAACCCCATGTCCAGTTCCATGTTTATAATTTAGACCACTTTTTATTAAACTTTTTCTTGCAAGTACATCAATCAATTTTCCATTAAAATTTTTTTTTAGATCAGCAGTAATTACCGCTATATGTCCTTTTAGAACTTTTGTGAAAACATTCTTGATATTTTGTTTTGGTTTAGAAAAACATATCGTCCTTGTAACATCAGTTGTTCCATATTTATATTGGCCACCAGAGTCACATAAAAAAATGTCTTTTTTATTTATTCTTTTTGCTGATTTTTTACTAGCTCTATAATGGACAATAGCTCCATTTTTTCCAGATCCTGCAATAGTATTAAAACTTGGGTATAAATATTTTTTATTTTTTTTTCTAAAAAACTCTAATTTATTCTGGGCATCAAATTCTGAAATTTTTTTTTTATTCACATTTTTTATCCAGTAAAGAAATTTAGTTAATGCAACTCCATCTGAAATATGTGCATCAATCATTGAATTAATTTCATTTGGAGTTTTCAAGGATTTTAAAAAATAAATTGGGTCTTCATTACTTTTAATATCTAGTTTTCTTTTTATTAAGTTTTCATGATAAATTGAACAACTATTTTTATCTATAATTATTTTACCTTTTTTTATTATTTTTATTAAATATTCAAAATTTTTAGGTTCAATAATTTGTTGTTTAAAAATTTTTTTTTCTTTAATCAATTTTTTTACTTTTTTTTCTTCAGCAATTAAAAAAATTTTTCTTTTATCATCTAGTAATAAGCGACAATTTGGAATTGGACTAGTAGGATTGTCGTATCCTCTAATATTTAGTAACCAAGCGACATTCTCTGGCGCACTAATAAAAAGATATTTTGATTTATTCCTTTTCATGTAATTAGTTACCTTTTTAATCTTAATTAAGTGACTTTGCCCTGTAACATCTTTACTAAGTGAATAAAAAGATTTTAGTTTTGGTATATTTTTTTTAAAAATTAGATCTACTAAATTTTTTTTAATATTTTTAATTTTGTTATTTTTATTAAAACATTTTTTGATTTTTAATGATGTGAAAACTTTAGGATCGATTCCAAGTTTGAGATTTTTAAAAATTTTACAATTTATAATTTTTTCATAATTTATTATTTTAAAATATTTTCCTGACTCAATTTCTGCTTGAATTGTATATCTGCCATCAACAAATAGATAATTTTTACTTTTTGAAACTATTGCACATCCAGCTGATCCACTGAAGTTAGATATTTTTTTTAATCTATCATTTAAAGCATATTCACCAAAAAATTCGTCATTTTTTGGAATAATGTAGCCGTCAATTCCAAAAAAATTAAATTTTTTTCTTAATTCTTCAATCTTTTTTTCAATCATTTAATTCGCTTTTGATACCTTATCCATCCAGGACTTCTAATATTATCATTTTCCTCGAAATCTTGATTAAAATCAAAATCTTCCTCCATATCATTTGTCTCATCAAAAAAAGAATTTTTTTCCAAATAATCCTCAGGAAGCTCATCAATAAATCTAGAGGCCATACTATCAATCCAATCACCTTGATAGAATCTGTTCATAGAGAATGAAATTATAGCTTTCTTTTTTGCTCTGGTGATACCAACATAAGCAAGTCTTCTCTCTTCTTCTAGGCCATTTTGACCTTTTTCCTCAATAGATTTTTGATGAGGGAATAAACCCTCTTCCCAACCAGGTAAAAATACAACATCAAACTCCAAACCTTTGGCAGCATGCATAGTCATCATATTAACTTTTTGTCCATCCCAGTCTTGATCAACAGAAGTAGCCAAAGCAACATGTTCTAAAAAACTTTCTAAATTATCAAATTCTTTCATTGCACTAAGTAATTCCTTTATGTTTTCAAGTCTATTTTCATTTTCTAAATCTTTTTTATTTTTTAACATTGCAGAATAGCCAGACTCATCAAGAATTATTTGAAGTAATTTGACATGATTAAAATTATTTTTATTTAAATTTTCTCTCCACTTTTTTAAAAGATCTAAAAAAATTGTTAAACCAACTTTAGCTTTTGGTTTAATTAAATTATTTTCAATCATTTTTTTTGATGAAATTTCTAGGCACATAGAATTTTTTTTAGAATATTCATGAATAGATTTAATAGTACTCTCTCCAATTGATCGTTTTGGATTATTAATTATCCTTTCAAAAGCCAAGTCATCTTTGTTTTGATGAACTAATCGTAGATAGGCCACACAATCTTTGATTTCAGCTCTTTCATAAAATTTAATACCACCTAAAATTCTATAAGGCATACCTATTTTTAAAAACCTTTCTTCAAATTCTCTAGTTTGATAAATAGCTCTAACAAGAATTGATATATTATTAAGAGAATATTTTTTTTTTATCTTTTCAATTTTATCAGAAACTCCAATAGCTTCATCTTTTCCATTCTTAAAACAGTTTAATTGAATTAATTCTCCATCTTCTTGAGTTGACTTTAAAGTTTTACCAACTCTATTTTGATTATTGGAAATTAAATTTGATGCAACTGTTAAAATATTTTGAGTTGATCTATAATTTTGCTCTAATCTGACTACTTTTGTATTATTGTAAATTTGATCAAATTCTAAAAAGTTTTTGATCTCTGCACCTCTCCAACTATAAATTGATTGATCATCATCACCAACACAGCAAATATTTTTATTTTTTTCAGTTAACAATTTTAACCATTTATTTTGTATAAAATTTGTATCTTGATATTCATCAACTAGAATATATCTAAAATTTTTCGAATAAATTTCTCTTATATCTAAATTTTTTTCTAAAATCTTAACAGTGTGCAAAATTAAATCACCAAAATCACAAGAATTTAAATCTATTAGTTTTTGTTGATAAATTTTGAAAATTGGTAATATGGTTTTTTCATAAATATCTTTTTTATTAATTATTACCTCACTTGGATAAAAACCTTTATTTTTCCAACGATCGATAATTGCAAGAATATATCTAGGCGCTAATTGTTTGACATCAATATTTTCTGCTTTACAAATATTTTTTATTAATCTTATTTGATCGTCTGTATCTATAATTGTAAAATTTGAATTTAGATTTACAGCTGATGCATGTTTCCGTAAAAGTTTAGCACAGATTGAGTGAAAGGTACCTAACCATGATAAACCAACTGCAGTAGAGCCTAGAATTTTACTTACTCTTGTTTGCATTTCTTTTGCCGCTTTATTTGTAAACGTCACTGCTAATATTTGGTTTGGAAAAGCTTTTTTACTGTTAATAATATTTGCTATCCTTGTAGTTAAAACTTTAGTTTTCCCCGAACCAGCCCCAGCCACGATCAATAATGGACCATCAAGGTGCATCACTGCTTCTTTTTGGTTTTTATTCAGGTTTTTTAAAAAATCAGAGTTTAACATTTAACTTATTTTAATATAAATACTCCAAAACTTTATGCAGAAAAGTAAAATATTAGCAAAAAAGCTCAGAAAACAAATTCTATTAATAAATAATTCAATAGAAAACTATTTCAATAAAATTAAATCATTTAAAACAAATTTAAAAAAAACAAAATTTGATGCTAATAGCAGACTTTTCTATGGTTTAGGTGCATTATTGATTTTAACTTTGGCTTATTTTTTAATGCCAACTCTTTATGATAAAAATATCCTTAAGGCCAAAATTAAGAATCAAATGCTAGAAAGATATGGTGTGGAAATAAATTTTAATGAAGATATTAAGTATAGTTTTTTTCCAAAACCTAATTTCTATTCTAAAAATTTATCTGTTGTTGAAAAAAATAAAAATATTGCAAAAGTAAAAAATTTTAAAATTTTCATTTCTTTTAATAGGTTATTTGAAATGAACTATCTTTTAATTAAAGATGTACAATTTGTTAAAGCAGATTTTAATATTAACTTAGATGATTTAGATTTTTTTAAAAAGCTTTTGTTTATTGAACCAAACAATCATAGTTTATCAATATTAAAAAGTAATATTTTTTTTAATAATGAGAATGATGAGATCTTATTTATCAATAAAGTGGATTTCATCAATCTTTTTTATGACGAAAAAAATTTACAAAATATTCTATTTTTTAAAAATGAAATTTTTAATATTCCATTTAAATTTAAAATAAGAAATAAACCAGTTGAAAAAAAATTTACATCAACATTTAACTCAAAAAAAATAAGACTTAATATTGAAAATGAATTTGATTATAAAGAAAAAGTTAAAAAAGGATTACTTAGTATATTATTAATTAATAAGGATACAAAACTAAATTATGAAATTACAAATAATTCTATGATTTTTAATTCACTAGATAAAAAAAAAAATTATAATGGATACTTAGATTTTAAACCATTTTATTTTTCAGCAAATTTTAATTATGAAAATATGATGCTAAAGAATTTATTAAAAAGTGATTCAATTATTATAGATTTGTTTAAATCTGAAATTTTGAATAATAAAAATTTAAATATTAATACTAATTTTAAAATTGAGAATATAAACGATGTAAATGAATTTAATCAATTGGATTTAAATCTTTCCTTATCAGAGGGAAATATAAGTCCCTCTAATTCTAGTGTAATGTGGAAAGATGATTTAAAAATAGAGTTGGATGAAAGTTATTTGATTTACGATAAAAGTGAAATTTATCTTGTATCTAAAATCATTATAAACTTAAAAGATGCTATGGATTTTTTTAGTTTCTTTCAGGTTCCAAGAAAAAACCGAAAAGCAATTAAAAAAATTGAATTTGATTTAAATTATAACATTAGTAATTCAAAATTGAATTTTGATAATATTATTATTGATAATAAAGAGAATTTAGAATTGAATGATTTTGTAAATGACTACAACGCTTATCCAAAAAAAAATTTTAACAAAGTTAGATTTAGAAATTTTGTAAATGATTTATTTGAAAGTTACGATGGATAAATCATTTTTTTTGGATTTATAATTTTATCATAATCTTTTTCATTAATAAGCCCAGTTTTTATGGCTTCTTGTTTTAAAGTTGTTTTATTTTTAAGGGCTTTTTTTGCAATCTTAGCCGCATTATCATAACCAATTTTTGGTGCCAACGCTGTTACAAGCATTAAGGAATTATCTAGGTAATATTTTATTTTATCTTTATCTGCCTTTAAACCTTTAATACAGTACATCGCAAAATTTCTTGAGCTATCTGCAAGAAGATCAATAGATTGTAGAATATTATGAGCAATTAAAGGTTTAAATACATTTAATTCGAAGTGTCCATGAGACCCAGCCATGGTTATACCATTATGATTTCCTATAACTTTTACACATACCATTGTTACTGCCTCAGATTGGGTTGGATTTACTTTACCAGGCATAATTGATGAGCCAGGTTCATTGGCAGGTAGAATTAATTCACCATACCCTGCTCTTGGTCCTGAACCTAGAAATCTTATATCGTTAGCAATTTTCATTAAACTTACAGCGGTAGTATTCAATGTACCTGAAAAATTTACAACTTCATCATGAGCAGCTAAAGCTGCAAATTTGTTTTTTGTTGGTTTAAATGGAATATTAGTTATTTTTTTTATTTCGTTAATAATTTTTCTATCAAAACCTTTTTTACTATTAATACCAGTTCCTACAGCAGTGCCTCCTTGTGCCAATGAATGAATTTCTTTAAGGCCATTTTTTATCCTTGAAATACAATCCTCTAATTGAGATTGATACCCCGAAAATTCCTGACCTAAAGATAAAGGTGTTGCGTCTTGTAAATGAGTTCTTCCTACCTTGACTATATTTTTAAATTTTGTAACTTTTTTTTTTAATTCTTTATTTAATAACTCTAGAGACGGTAAAAGCTTATTTTTAGTTTCAATAGCTATTGCAATATGCATTGCTGTTGGAAATACATCGTTAGTGGACTGTGATTTGTTTACATGGTCATTAGGATGTACAGGTTTTTTTGAACCTTTTTTTCCTCCTAAAATTTCAATTGCTCTATTTGCTATTACTTCATTTACATTCATATTAGTTTGAGTACCCGATCCTGTTTGCCATACTTTCAGGGGAAAATGTTCATTTAATTTTCCTGATATTACTTCATTAGATGCTTTTATAATTGCTTTTGAAATATTTGGTGAAATTTGTTTTTCTTTTCCGTGAATTATTGCAGCTGCTTTTTTTATTATAGCAATAGACTTTATCAATATCGGTCTTACTAAAAATTCACCAATATCAAAATATTTTTTTGATCTTTGTGTGGAAGCACCCCAATATTTACTATCTGGTACACTGATTTTTCCAATACTGTCGAATTCTTTTCTAAATTTCATGAATATTGTTTTTAAACTATATACTATAAGTATATATTAGTTTTATTTAAACTTACAGGAGCAAAATGACAAATTTCAATAAAGTAGGAACTTTCATGAAAACTTTTGGCCAAGAGGTAAAAACAAAAGCATCATTTAGTTCGGAAAAAATCAATAAGCTGAGGTTGGATTTAATTAGAGAAGAGCTTGATGAGCTTACAGAGGCTATGAAAAATAAAGATTTATTAGAAGTTGCCGATGCACTTACTGATATTTTGTATGTAACTTATGGAGCCGGACATGCATTTGGAATAAATTTAGATAAATGTTTTGATGAGGTACAGAATTCAAATATGAGTAAGTTAGATGAAAATGGTAAGCCAATTTATAATGAATTTGGAAAAGTTATGAAAGGACCTAATTATTTTAAGCCTGATCTATCTAAGTTTTTAATTTAGATTGTTAACCAGGATGGTACAATAATTTTAAAACTTGAATTATTAATTTGGTAAATTTTGTCTCGACTAAAACTTTTATCCAAATATTTAATTAAGGCAAAGGGATATTCTCCATCAATAAGAATTTTTCCAATCTCAACATTATTACTATAAATTTTTTCATCCTCTTTTATCTTACCTTTAATTAATTTTATTGGTAATAATCTTTTTGACAACTTATTCTTAAGTTTAATCCTGGCTGTATTTTCTTGACCTACATAACAACCTTTTTTAAAATCTATTGCATTTAGTTCTTCATAATTGCATTCAATTCCAAATATTTTATTTTGCAATAGATTAAAGTTTTTTGGAACTACTCCAAGATCATGACATTTTTTGTGATAATTTTTTATTTCATCGTTTTTAAGATTCAATTTTTTTAATGATAGATAAAGTTTTTCCAAATTGATAATTAGTCTTGCTCCTAAGTTTTTGTTTCGTGGATCTAGAATAATTGGATCTTCTCGATATTTGAAAGTATAGCCTAATAAATCTTTAGATCCTTCAATGGATAAAAATTTTTTGTAGCTAAAGCTTGCAACAACAAACTCATTACTTAAATTTAATATTTCAACTTTTGATCTTATTTTATAGCTATTTAGTTGTTTAAATAGGTTTTCTGCTTGAGATTTTTCACAATCAATAAAATATCCCTGCTTATGTTTTAATATTATAAATTCATAAAGAAATTTTCCTTGAGGTGTCAATAACGATGCAAAACAACTAGAACTATCAGTAATCTTATTGATATCGTTACTAATTAGATTTTGGAGAAAATCTTTTGAGTCGGAGCCATTAATATAAAGTATAGCTCTATCATCTAATATATAAACACTGTTATTCATATTTGATTGATACCAGATTTTAATATAATAACTTTTTTCAAAAATGTTAGATCTAAAAATCAAAAATGGCCAATGTTATATTGATGGTAAGTTAGAGGCTAAAGATATTGCTATTAAAGATGGTAAAATATTAAAAATTGGTGAGGTATCAGAAGATTCAAAAGAAGTTTATGATGCAAAAAATCAAACTGTGCTTCCAGGGTGTATAGATACTCAAACTCATTTTAGAGAACCAGGCTCGACCGATACAGAAGATCTACATTCTGGAAGTAGAGCTGCGGTAGCGGGAGGTATAACAGCAGTATTTGAAATGCCTAATACTAATCCACCCACTTCAAACATTAAAGAATTTCAAAGAAAATTAGATCTTGCAAAAAATAGAATGTATTGCAATTACGCTTTTTATTTTGGTGCAACAGCGAATAACGTAAATCAACTAGCTGAATTAAAAGATTTAGAGGGTTGTTGTGGAATAAAATTATTTGCTGGTTCTTCAACTGGTAATCTTCTGGTAGCAGATGAAAAAGATATAGATAAGGTATTTAAAAATTGTTCAAAAGTTGTTGCAGTTCATTCAGAAGACGAGGAAGTTTTAAATAAGAATAAAAAATTAATTAAAAATGGAGATGTACACTCCCATCCTATTTGGAGAAGTGAAGAGTGTGCAATGTCATCTACAAGAAGAATTGTTAGACTGGCTGAAAAGTACAATAAGAAAGCTCATGTGCTTCATATCACAACAAAGCAAGAGATAGATTTTTTATCTCAACACAAAGGAAATATTACTTTTGAAATTACTCCTCAACATTTAACAATCTATGCACCAGATTGTTATGATAAACTTGGAACATACGCACAAATGAATCCTCCTATTAGAGACAAATCTCATTATGATAGATTGTGGTATGCTGTAAAAAATAATTTGAATGACACTATTGGATCAGATCATGCTCCTCATTTAAAAGTGAATAAAGATAAAGAATATCCGAACTCTCCATCTGGCATGCCAGGTGTTCAAACTCTTATGCCAGTAATGTTAAATCATATTAATGATGGGAAATTATCACTTACTCAACTAATAAATCTAGTGTGTGAAAACCCAATTAAAATTTTTGGAATTCAGAATAAAGGATTCATTAAAGAAGGTTATGATGCTGATTTTACAATTGTGGATATGAATAAAAAAATTCTTATTAAAAATGAAAATATTGAAAGTAAATGTGGATGGTCACCTTTTAATGGAACTGAGTTCAAAGGAACGCCAGTTGCAACAATAATTGCAGGTAAAATAAAAATGAAAGATGGTAAAATTTTAGGAGATCCTGAGGGCACTCCATTAAAATTTAATTAATCTTTCCAGCAAAAGTATTAACTAAAATAACACCTACGACTATCAAAAATAATCCTGCTATTGCTTGCCAAGCTAATGTTTGTTTAAAAAATATGTAACCTAATATTGCGATCGTGAATATTCCAAGACCACTCCATGTTGCGTAAACAATTGCTATAGGTAATTTATTCACTACAAAAGTTAAAAGATAAAATGCGGTTAAATAAAAGATAGCAAGTGCAAAAGTAGGAATGAACTTTGTAAAATTTTGAGACACTGGCAATAACATTGTGCCTGCAACTTCACAAAATATTGCTCCTATTAAAAATAAGTAAGTTTTAAGCACTTTTTAGAATTTTATTTTTGATTAAATCCTCTTTTATTTCATCTAATATAGCTGGATCATCAATTGTTGGAGGCATTTTGTATTCAACATTGTCAGCAATCTTTCTTATAGTTCCTCTTAAAATTTTACCTGATCTTGTTTTTGGAAGTCTTTTAATAACTATTGCTACTTTAAATGCTGCAACTGGACCTATTTTATCACGCACCATTTGAATACATTCTTTTGAAATACTTTCATTATTTTTATCTACACCAGCTTTTAAAACAATTAACCCAATAGGTAATTGACCTTTTAATTTATCAGCAATGCCAAGAACTGCACATTCAGCAACTGATTGATGTTCAGATAAAACTTCTTCAATAGCCCCAGTAGACAATCTATGACCAGCCACATTGATTATGTCATCTGTTCTAGACATAATCCAGATATATCCGTCTTCATCAATATGACCTGCATCATATGTTTGATAATAACCCTCATAATTTGACATATAATTTTCTTTATATCTTTGATCTGCATTCCAAAGAGTTGGGAAAGTTCCAGGTGGCAAAGGAAGTTTTACGACTATATCTCCCATTTCATTTGGTTTGGCTAAAGTTTGATCAGATTTTATAATTTTTACATCATATCCAGGAACTGCTTTACAAGCTGAACCATATTTTGTTTTCATCATTTCAATACCGGTACAATTTGAGCTTATTGCCCAGCTAGTTTCAGTCTGCCACCAGTGATCAATAACTGGAACTTTCAATAAATTTTCTGCCCATTTAATTGTATCTGGATCAGCTCTTTCACCTGCAAGAAAAAGACTTTCAAACTTACTTAAATCATACTTTGAAAAGAATTTTCCTTCAGGATCTTCTTTTTTAATTGCTCTAAAGGCAGTTGGAGCTGTGAATAAAGATTTTACTTTATAGTCAGAAATAATTTTCCAAAAAGCACCAGCATCTGGTGTTCCAACTGGCTTACCTTCAAATAAAACTGTTGTGCACCCTTTAAACAATGGTGCATAAACAATATAAGAATGACCAACTATCCAACCAATATCACTCGCTGACCACCATATATCATCCTCATTAATGTTATAGATATTTTTCATAGTCCATTTTAAGGCAACTATGTGACCTCCAATATCTCTTACTATACCTTTTGGTGTACCAGTAGTGCCTGATGTATAAAGTATGTAAGCGAATTCATTTGAATTCATTTCAACACAATCAGTATCTTTAGCATTTGCATGAGCCTCATCCCAACTTATTTCCATTGGGGCATTTAATTTAACTTCATGACCTTTTCTTTGGAACAAGATCATCTTACTAATCTTGTGTTGAGCTTGTTTTATTGCTTCATCTACAAGTGGTTTGTATTCAACAGTTCTCCCAGGCTCAAAACCACATGAAGCAGTAACTAAAATTTTTGCTTTACTGTCATCGATCCTACTTGCAAGTTCATTAGAGGCAAATCCACCAAACACAACCGAATGTATTGCTCCAATTCTTGCACATGCTAGCATAGTAACAACAGCTTCTGGGATCATTGGCATGTAAATTATAACTCTATCACCTTTATTCACACCTTGGTCTTTTAGTGCACCTGCAAATTTTGATACTTTCGATCTTAACTCTTTGTATGTAAACTCACTTTTGTTTCCTGTTATAGGACTATCGTAAATAAGAGCAGTTTTATCTCCTTTACCTTGATCAATATGCAAGTCTAGTGCGTTGTAACATGTATTAGTTACCCCATTCTCATACCATTTGTAGAAAGGTGGATTGGATTTATTTAAAATTTTTGTGGGCTTTTTAAACCAGAAGATATCTTCTGAAGCATCTTTCCAAAACTTTTCAGGGTTATTAATGGATTCTTGGTAAATTTTAGTGAAATTTGAGGACATAAGGTTTTTTGATTCGATAGTGCCTTTTTATTAGATTTTTAAATTATAAATTGTATTTAATTTTAAAAAGTCAGTAAAATCAATGTAAATTAATGACATTTAAGTCTTCAATAATCTCTTTATATTTGGTATTTAACGCTCAACTTTGGCTTAGGGAAGCCTAAGCTTAGTTTATATAAACTAAATAAGTAAAAACTAACTAAAGAGGGAGTTTTTTATGAAAAAACTTAAACTGTTTGCTTTAGCAGCTGTAGCCCTATTGGGAATTACAGGTGTAGCAAACGCAGCATCTGCTACTATGTTAGCTCAAGATGACTTCGTTGGAATATCTTTTTGGGTAATTTCAATGGGTATGTTGGCTGCTACAGCTTTCTTTTTTATGGAAAGAAACACTGTTGCTCCTGGCTGGAAAACGTCAGTAACTGTTGCAGGTCTTGTAACTGGTATTGCATTCATCCATTACATGTACATGAGAGAAGTATGGGTGATGACTGGTGATTCACCAACTGTATACAGATATATTGACTGGTTAATTACTGTGCCACTACAGATGATAGAGTTTTATTTAATTCTAGTAGCTGTAAGAAAAGCAAACTCTGGAATTTTCTGGAGATTGTTAATTGGTTCATTAGTAATGTTAATCGGTGGATATTTAGGAGAAGCTGGATACATCAACGCTACACTTGGTTTCGTAATCGGTATGGCAGGTTGGGTATACATTCTTTATGAAATATTCTCAGGTGAAGCTGGAAAAGCTGCTGCTAAGAGCGGTAACAAAGCTCTAGTAACTGCGTTCGGTGCAATGAGAATGATTGTAACTGTAGGTTGGGCAATTTACCCATTAGGTTATGTATTTGGTTACCTAACAGGTGGTGTAGATGCTAATTCACTAAACGTTGTTTACAACTTAGCTGACTTTATAAATAAAATTGCATTCGGTCTAGTAATCTGGGCTGCTGCAGTAAGTTCAGCTGGTGCTAGAAGCAGATAATTACTAAGTAATTAAATAATTTTAGGGCGAGTATGTTTTCACATACTTGCCCTATTTTTTTGCATAACTATATAACATCAATGGCAAAAATAACTTACATTACCCACGATAACCAAAATCATACTATTGATGTTCAGAACGGACTAACTGTCATGGAAGGTGCTGTACAAAATGATATTCCAGGTATCGATGCAGATTGTGGCGGGGGTATGGCTTGTGCGACATGTCACGTATATGTAAATAACGAATGGTTTGATAAGCTTCCAACTAAAGAGGATGGAGAAGAAGATATGTTAGATATGGCATTCGAACCAAAAAAAAATAGTAGACTAAGTTGTCAAATAATAGTCTCAGATGAGCTTGATGGTCTTATTGTAAATATTCCATCCAAACAAGGATAAATATGAAAAAAACTGATGCATTAATTATTGGAGCAGGTCCAACAGGATTATTTACTGCTCATCAACTAAAATTAATTGGACTAGATTGTGAGATAGTTGATAATCTAGATAAAGTTGGTGGACAATGTGCAGAACTTTACCCAGATAAACCAATTTATGATATTCCTGCAGTTCCTGAGTGCACTGGTGGAGAGTTAACTAATAACTTATTAAATCAAATTAAACCTTTTAATATAAAGTTTCATTTAAACGAGAGAGTAGATGAGGTAAAAAAAGATGGAGATAATTGGGTTGTTAAGACAAATAATGGTACAACATTTTTAACTCCTAATGTAATTATAGCAGGTGGTGTGGGCTCTTTTGAGCCTAGAAAATTTCCTGTAAAGGATTGTGAAAAATTTGAAAATCAATCAGTATTTTATTCAATAAAAGACAAAAAAATTTTTGAAGGTAAAACTGTTTCTATCTTTGGTGGTGGTGATAGTGCATTAGATTGGGCTGTTGAATTGTCAAAAAATTCGAAAGTAAATCTTATTCATAGAAGAGATGATTTTAGAGGAGCACAAGCTACAGTAAATAAAGCAAAACAGTTAGCAAAAGAAGGAAAAATAAATATTTTTACTAAGTATCAGATGACTGCAATAAAAGGAGAAAAAAATTTAGAAAGCATAGATATTACAGGTGATGATAAAAAGGTAAAAACACTGAAAACAGATTATGCTTTAGGTTTTTTTGGTTTAATTATGCAACTGGGACCTATAGCTAATTGGGGTCTTAATATTGACAAAAAAACTGTTGAAGTTGATACAGAAAAGTTTGAGACTAATCAAAAAGGTATTTACGCTGTAGGTGATATATGTAATTACCCTGGTAAATTAAAACTAATTTTGTCTGGTTTTCATGAGGGTGCTTTAGCAGCGAGAGCATGTTTTAAACTGGCAAGACCTAATGAAAAATACAGATTTGAATTCACAACTTCATCTAAAACTATCAAAGATCGTCTCGGTGTAAAAAGTGATTGAGCTTTTTTCAGCTAATACTCCTAATGGGAAAAAAATTAGTATTATGCTTGAAGAAATTGGACACAAATTTAATGTGATCAAGGTTGATCTAGACAAAGGTGATCAATTTAAACCTGAATTTAAAAAAATAAGTCCATTAAGCAAAATACCAGTAATCATTGATCACAATTCTGATAAGACAGTTTTTGAGTCTGGTGCAATTTTAATTTATTTGGCTGAAAAAAGTGGAAAATTTTATGACAAAGAAAATAGATTACAAATAAATCAGTGGTTAATGGTTCAGATGGGTTACATAGGACCAATGCTTGGTCAACATCATCAATTTCATCATTACAACCCAGGTAAAAGTAAATTTGCAGAAGAAAGATATTTTAAGATATCAGAAAGAATTTATACAGAATTAGATGAAAGATTATCAAAATCAAGATTTTTATCTGGTGATAAATATACAATAGCCGATATAGGAACTTTTCCATGGATTGCTCGACATGAATGGCATGACATCGGTTTAAAAAAATTTAAAAATTTAACCAGATGGTATGTTGAAATATCTAAAAGAGATGCAGTAAAAAAAGGTTTTTCTTTTATGAATAAAGATGAATATCCGCCTTCACCTTAATTAATTCATTGAGCTAAGTAATCTAAATAAAGAAGCAAAAATGCCATGACCGGAAATTTCAATAGCTACAATTGCAAGAATTATTAAAATAAATTTCTTGTTCATCTAGTAAATACGAATATTAACAAAAGAATCCAAAAAAAAGCGTAATAAAAATAAATATATTTTTTTGTAAAGTTGTATGTAATTGGATTATGGACTGGTTTATTTTTTCTTTTTTTTTTAGTCATCAGCATGCACCTTTTCATCTTTTTCGTGTTTTTCTTGAGCTGCTATAGTATATTTTGCTACTGGCCTAGCCATTAATCTCTTTAGCCCAATTGGCTCTGCAGTATCTAAACAAAATCCATATGTATCTTCTCTAATTCTGGCCAAAGCTTTATCAATTTCAGAAATAAGTTTAATTTGTCTGTTAATAGCTTTCATTTCAACATTTTTGTCAGTATAAGAGCTTGCTTGATCCACAATATCAGCTGAAATACTGTTGTCATCCATACTTCCATTGTAAAGAGCTTCATTATTCGATTTGATTAATTCTTTTTTCCATTCTTGTAATTTCATTCTAAAAAAAACTTTATGTTTTTCACACATATATTTTTCAGTTTCTTTTGGAATATAGTTTTTTGAAATTTTAATTGGACCTTTATTTACGTCTTGAGTTTTAGATAAACTTTTAGGTTTAGGTAACCTTTTAGGTTTAGCTTTACTTACTGATTTTACTTTTGATACTTTTTTTTTTACTTTGCTAGTTTTAGGCATATCTTAATTTAAACCGAGGCAGTATATTCAGCAAATTAATAGTGTCAAGGCAGCTTAATTATTGTAAATAATCGGTAATGAATGTTTTAAAAAGAAATATTACAAATATTTTTTTTATATTTATACTTGCCCACTTAATTATATGGACGGCTGTTCCAACTATTACTAATAAAAACTTACCTTTGGATGTAATAGAAGCTTTGGCTTGGGGAAGTAATTTAGACTGGGGTTTTAACAAACATCCACCAGGAAGTGCTTTTTTTCCAGAAATGTTTTTTCAAATATTTGGAGCGCAAGATTGGGCTTTTTATTTATTAAGTCAAATTTTTGTTGTGATTGCTTTTTATTATGTCTTCAAGCTCTCAACCGAAATTTTTAAAAATATTAAACTGGGTTTATTATCTGTTTTGTTGATAGAGTCTATTTATTTTTTTAATTTTACTACTCCAGAGTTTAATGTAAATGTTTGTCAATTACCTTTCTGGTCATTAACTGTTTATTATTCTTGGAAAATTTATAATGCTAAAAATATAAAATTTTTTCATTGTTTTTTAATTGGTTTATTTGGTGCAATTGGTTTTCTATCAAAATATTTATTTTTGTATTTGTTATTATCAATTGTTGCATTATTCATTTATATAATCTTTGTAAAAAAATTAAAAAAATTTGATTTTAAATATCTTATAATAATAGAGGTATTTTTAGTTTTATTGGTACCACATTTAATTTGGTTATTTAATAATGATTTCGTTACTTTGAGTTATGGTTTAAAAAGAACAAGTTTAGACAGTTCAAGCCTATTTAATCATATTAAATATCCTGGAATATTTTTAGTTAAACAAATTGGAACATTAATACCATTTTTGGTATTAGGATTACTAATTATAAATAAATTTAATTTAAAATTAAATTTAAAAGATAAAAAATTAATCTTTTTATTATTTGTTAATTTATTTCCAATATTTTTAATTTTGGCTACGTCTATTTTAATGGGATCTAGAATAAGAACAATGTGGATGACACCATTTTATTTATTCTTTGGTGTATTATTTATTTACATATTTCAATCCCAAATAAACTTAAAAAAGATAAGATCATTTCTTTGTGCTTTTTTATTTCTATTTATATTATCTCCGTCTATCTATTCTTACGTTTCTATTTCAGAAAAAAATAAAAGAACAGATTATCCTGGAAGAGAAATAGCAGAACTAGTTGAGAGAAGATGGGACAAAAATTTTTCTAATGAAATAAAATATGTAGTTGGTGATGAGTGGCATGCAGGCAATTTATCTTATCATATTTCATCAAGACCCATATGGTTTAGTTCAATTAAAGGCAAAGCCGACAAGTTAGATAAAGATGGGGGAGTTGTTTATACTGGAAACGCGGATGTTTTAAAACAAGTATGTCCTGGAATATATGGTAAGATTAAAAAACAAGGTTTTTGTATGATTGGAAATTAAAATGTCTGAACAAATTATTAATTATATTAATAAAACACCTAAAGCTGAATTGCACCTTCATATTGAAGGAAGTTTAGAGCCCGAATTAATGTTTAAGTTATCTAAACGTAACAAAGTTGAGATTCCATTTAAATCAGTTGAGGAGATAAAATCTGCTTATAATTTTACTAATTTAGATTCATTTTTAAAAATTTATTATGAAGGTTCTAACGTTTTAATTAATGAAGAAGATTTTTTTGATCTAACTTGGGAATATATTTTAAGATGCAAGGAAGATAATATTGTCCATACTGAAATTTTTTTTGATCCTCAGTCGCATTTAGTAAGAGGAGTTAGATTTGATAAAATAATTAATGGTATTGATAAAGCTTTAAAAAAAGCTGAAAAAGAATTTAATATTTCTTCTAAAATTATAATGTGTTTTTTAAGACATTTAGACGAAGATTCTTGTTTTGAAGTATTAAAAGAAGCATGTAAATATAAAGATAAGATTATCGGTGTAGGTTTGGACTCATCTGAAAAAGGAAATCCTCCAACAAAATTTAAGTCATTATTTGAAAAAGCTATGGAAGAGGGTTTTCTAACAGTTGCACATGCTGGTGAAGAAGGTCCACCAGAATATATTTGGGATAGTATAAATTTATTAAAAGTAAAAAGGATTGATCATGGTGTACAATGTCTTAGAGATGAAAAGTTGGTAAATAGATTAAAAAAAGATAAAATTCCATTAACCGTATGTCCATTATCTAATGTTAAGTTATGTGTTTTTGACAAATTAGAAAATCACAATTTAAAACAAATGTTAGATAAAGGCTTAAGAGCAATGGTGAATTCAGATGATCCTGCATATTTTGGTGGTTACTTAAATAAAAATTTAATTGATACTGCAAATGCTCTAAATTTAGAATTAAACCACGTAAAAATATTGATTAAGAATTCCTTTAAATCATCTTTTTTGGACGAAAAAACAAAGAATGAATGGTTGAAAAAAATTAATTGATGAAAATCAAAATTTTAATTCCAGTATATAATGATTGGCAATCAACCTTTAAATTAATTGACGAAATCAATGGTTTATCGATTGATCCAAAATTTCAAATTTCTATAATCATAGTTAATGACGCATCAAATCATGATCGTCCAAATAATAAAAAAGATTACGAAAATTTTCAATCTTTAAAAATTATCAATATGAAAATAAATCAAGGTCACGCAAGATGTATTGCCACTGGATTAAAATATATTTATCAAAAAGAAGAATTTGATTACATTATTCCTATGGATGGAGATGGAGAAGATAGACCAGAAGAAATAAAAGAATTTTTAAATAAAATAGATGAGTCTAATGGTAGAGCTATTATAGGACAAAGAGTAAAAAGATCAGAGGGTCTGATTTTTAAAATTTGTTATCAAATGCATAAATTAATTACTTTAACTTTTACAGGTAAATCGATTAGATTTGGAAATTATACTTGCTTGCCAAAAACTATTGTTGAAAAAATGATTAACGAAAAAGCTACATGGAATAGTTTTTCTGGCTCTTTGACAAAACTAGAGGAAGATTTATTACCAATACCGTCTAGTAGAGGTCCTAGATATTTTGGACCTTCAAAGATGAGTTTTTTTAACCTTCTAAAACATTCTCTTTCAATTATAAGTGTTTTTAGAAAAACAGTTTTGGTCCGTTCAGCTTTATTTATAATTGTTTATATTTTGATTATAAAAAGTAATGCAAGCGTTATTACAGCCATACCTTTAGTATTTTTATTGATAATGATTTATTCAATTTCAAGTTTAGCTTTAAGAGAAAATATGGATGAATTTGATAAGGCATTATCCAATATAGATAGTATAGAAGAAATTAAATAATTTAATACAATGAAAAAATTATTTGTAACTACAATTTTATTTTTTTTATTTAATAATTTTTCTATTGCTGATGAATGGAAAATTCAAAATAAGTGGAAGATTTCTTGTGGCCTAACAGACAAAGAAGCCTTAGTGATTAATGGAAAACCAAAAAAAAGTTATAATAAAAATTCATTTAAAGTTGAAAGCGCAGTGTTCAAGTTAGACAAAGGTGAAATTGGTAAATGTAAATCAGACAAAAAACCAACAGGAGGATATAAATATTCCGGTAGACAAGAAATTACTCATAAACTTAGCCCAGGTTTCACAATATTTGAAGCTAATATACAGCCTGATGGAGCACCACAGTATCGGTCTCATTTTTTTCAAATACATGATGGTAGATCTTCTGGAAAACCGCCTTCAATGGTTCAAGTTAGTAGAGATTGGGCTGTCAGAAATCAGCATGCTACTGAATGTTTTAAACCAAAATGTAAACAAGTCAGCTATGACGCATACTTAAAACCAGGAGATAATAAAAAATTCCGAGCTGAGATTGAATATAATAAAAAAGAAAAAATTATTTCTGCCAAGTACTTTTTAGAGGGAGAGTTAATAATTCAAAACTTGAATGTTCCAATAATTAAAAAAAGAACAGATGGCCCGTATGGTCCAAATAAACCTTATATCAAAATAGGTATGTATCGTATAGGAGATACTGGAACCACTACTTTTACATACACTAATATAATTTTAAAAAATAAGAAGTAATGTAGGGTCTTTAAAAAATTATACTAATTAACAATTATAAACCTTAAATTTTTATTCTTGGTAATGAATAGAAATCAGCAGTATCTATTTTAGAAGAATATTGTCTTCGCATATTCCATCTTTTATGAACCCCAGCACTTGCAAGACTTAAAGTTGATCTGCCATATCTATAATTAGTATTATCAATTGATCGCATTAAACTTTTTATTTTTTCATCTTTTTCAGATGAAAATAAATTTTTTCTTACATCATCATTACGTAATCCTGTGAGCATCACACCTGCTTTTTGATAACGATAACCATTTTTGAAAATACTTTCTAGAATTGAAACTGCAGTTTTAACTGTTTCAATACTATTGTTTGTTGCAATTGGAAAGTCGATTGTTTTTGCATTTGAATAATAACCATAATCTCTTTGAAAAGGACTAGTTCTAACAAATACCGTAATTGCTTTCGCAACTAAAGACTCGGATCTAATTTTTTCAGATGCATTTAAACAATAGTTTGCAACTGCTTCTTTTAGTTCTTGAAACTTTTCAATTCTTTTACCAAACGATCTTGACACGACACAACTTTTTCTTTTTGTTTGTGTGGTTTCTAAATTGATACAAGGAATGCCTCTAAGTTCCATTGCAGTTCTAGAACTTAAAACATTAGAACATTTTTTAATCCAAGTATTAGATTTATTCTTAAGTTGCTTTGCATTATAAATTCCATTTTTTTGATAAAATTTTGTAAGTTGCCTACCAACACCCCATATATCATTGATTTCAACTTTTTCTAAAATTGGATCTAAATTTTCTATGCCAACTAAGCTAACAACACCTGATTGTTTTTTCTTTGCAATATGATTTGCTACTTTGCTTAAAGTTTTAGTTTTAGCAATGCCGATACTAGTCGGGATTCCAGTCCATTGTAGAACTGTTTCTCTAATTTCTCTTCCAACTTTTTCAACTTCAGAGTCTGGAAAATTAGATAAATCTATAAATGCCTCATCAATTGAGTAAACTTCTATTTCTGTATTAAATCTTTTAAGAGTTCTCATTACTCTTCTAGATAAATCTCCATATAAAGAATAATTTGATGAAAAAACTTCAACTTTATTTTTAACAATGACATCTTTTGCTTTAAAATAGGGTTCACCCATTTTAATTCCTAAAGCTTTTGCTTCATTAGATCTTGAAATAATACAGCCATCATTATTAGATAAAACTACAACAGGTTTTCTTCTTATTCTTGGATTAAATAATCTTTCACAAGAAACATAAAAAGAATTACAATCAACTAAAGCTAATTTTTTAGTATGTTGAATGGATGACATAAGTCACAACCCCCCAAATAAAAACATCTTCTTCCTCGTTAATTAAAATTCTATTTGAAAAATCTTTAGATCCAGATGTTAGAAATTTTTTATCTCTTTCTTGAACTAAAGTTTTAACTACAAGTTCATCATGAACATTTGCAATAACTGTTGAAAAGTTTTTTGGCTTTAAACTTTTATCGACAACTAATAAATCTCCATCATTAATTCCAACATCGACCATTGATTTTCCTTGAACTCTAATAATGAAAGTGGCCGGAACATTTTTGATTAAATGCATGTTCAGATCAATGTCTTCTTCGATATAATCAGTAGCAGGTGATGGAAAACCAGCACCAGCTTTATGTAGATAATAAGGGACAGTTAGTTTCATGTTCTTGTTTTGTTCTAATTTATAGCGCATTTATACAATGCACGCAAGAGGTTGTATTTTGAGTCCGTAATTGAATCAAAAGTGAATCAAAACGTGAACATCAAAACTACATTTTGTATGCTTGTGGATAACTTCAACCAAGGATAGTTTGATTTAATATCAATATGAAAAAACTAATTTGTCATTGTGGAGCAGTTGAAGCAGAAATTAATTTAGATGGAGATTTGGCTAAAGTAATTAAATGTAATTGTTCTATATGTAAAAGAAAAGGAGCAATCATGTCTATGGTAAAAAATGAAGATTTTAAAATTACCAAAGGAGAAGACAAATTAAAACTTTATCAATTTCATTCAAAAGTTGCCAAACATTATTTTTGCTCTGAATGTGGAATTTATACTCATCACAACCCAAGAATAAATCCAGCAATGACTGGATTCAATGTTGGCTGTATTGATGAAATAAATACTTTTGATATGAAAGAAGTTCCAGTAAATGATGGTCAAAATCATCCATTAGATAAAAAATAATTTTTATGCAAAAATTCAGTTTATGCTTCAGTAAGGTAAAAAAAGACTGTTTAAAGTTTATCAAATCTCAAGAGACAAAAGCAGATAAATTTAAAAATAAAGAAAGAATGATTAAATCTTTCTTAATTCCTTTATGTTTTTGGATCGGTAAAAAAGCTGATAAAAAAAAACCATATTTTGTAGGATTAGCAGGAGGGCAAGGAACTGGTAAAACTACAATCAGTTCTTTAATCAGAATTATATTAACAAAATACTTTAAATTAAATGTTTTTAGAATTTCAATAGATGACTTCTATAAAACAAGAAAAGAGCGAATAAATTTATCAAAAAAAGTTCATCCTATACTTTTAACAAGAGGAGTTCCCGGAACTCATGATATTAATATGATGTTAAATTTCTTTAAAAAGTCAAAAAGTAAGAAATTTAAAAGATTAAGTTTACCGACTTTCAATAAAGCTATCGATGACAGATTTGATAAAAAAAGATGGTATAATTTAAAAAGGAGACCAGATGTTATTATTTTTGAAGGATGGTGTGTTGGTGCAAAATCAGAAAAAAATAATACTTTAAAGAAAACAATTAATTCATTGGAAAAGGCACAAGATCAAAAACAGATTTGGAGAAAATATGTTAATCATCAATTGAAATCAAAGTACAAAAACTTATATTCGCAATTAAATTGTTTGGTTTATTTAAAAGCAAAAAATTTTAGTTTGTTACAAAAATGGAGATTAAAACAAGAAAGAAAACTTTGGGTCACAAGTAAGGTGAAATCAAAAATTATGAGTAAGGGAGATGTATTAAATTTCATGCAAACTTATCAGAGAATAACTCAAAACATGTTTAGATCTATGCCTAAATATGCATCAGTTATATTCAATTTAAATAGTAACCATCAAATTAAATCTGCTGTATATAAAAAAAAATGAGAATATTTTTTAAAATATTATTTGTATTCGCTTTATTAAATAATGTTGTATTAGCTGAAACTTTCACATCAGCACTGAAAAGAGCTTACGAAACAAACCCAGAACTTAATGCAGAGAGGGAAACTTTAAATATTTCAAAACAAGAACACAATGTATCAAAAAGCTCTTATCTTCCAACTATTACAATTGAAGGCACTAAAAGTGATGAAGACACTGATAAACTTACAAATCAAAATGGATCGGATGCTTCTATTGAAGATGTAAGTCCAGAGACAAAATCAATTAAAATAACTCAGACATTAATTGATTTAGGAAGAGGTTCAGAATTAGCAAAGAGTAAAATTGGAATTGATTTAGCAGAGGCGAAACTTCTTAAAAAAGAGCAAGAAATTTTACTAAAATCTATTGATGCATATACAGGTTTAATTTCAGCCAATGAAAAATTGTCGATTAATAGATCTAATGTTGAATTATTAGATAGACAAGTTGAAACAGACAAAATTCGACTTGAAAGAGGTCAAATAGGCCTTTCAGATGTTGCTCAGTCAGAGTCCTCTTTTGCTGAAGCACAAGCGAAATTAATAGAGGCAGAAAATAATCTACTAACCACTAAGTTAAATTATGAAAATGTAATTGGAAATTTACCAAATATTGAAAATTTAGATAAATCATCAATTTCAATTGTTGATTTACCAAAACAACTTTCAGAGGCAATTCAAATTTCCAAAAAAAGAAATCCAGAACTTATAATTGCAAAATTGGAATATGAACAATCAAAAAAAGACACAAATAGTGCAAAGTCAGACATGGCTCCTTCAGCCACTTTATCTTTTGATAGAACGCAAACTAATGATTTAAGTTCTACTTATGATGAAAGAAATAAAGATACTTTAAAAGCAACTGTTACTTGGCCTTTTTTTTCAGGTGGTAAAAATTATGCAAATTTAAAAAAGAATAAAAGTGCTGAATTACAAAAGAGTTTGCTTTTAGAAAATGCAATTAAAAAAAATCAAACAGATGTAGCAAGTTCTTGGACTTTATATCAATCTAATAAGAGTTTATTAAATTCAGTTAAAGCACAAGTTAATGCTGCTGAAATAGCTAACGAAGGAATAGTTGCTGAGTACAATAGTGGTTCAGATAGGACAACTTTGGAAGTTATCCAATCTAATTCTTTACTGTTGAATGCCCAAATTTCACTGGTTGACTCTGAGAAAAATTACATTCTCTCTCAATTTAATCTTCTAAAATCTGTGGGCTTATTGAATAGTGACTATCTAAAAATTAAGTAATATTAAGCTTTTTAGACTTTAATTAAATTAATCTTGCCAAAGAGAACAAAATGTGTACATTTAATTCATGATTCGAGTGTTAAAAAAAGCAAAAAAAGAGGCAAAAAATGACTAAAAATAACTTAAAAGTAGTTAAATCTACGAAAGATCAAGAATTGGAAAATAAAGAGAAAAATAAGGCTTTAGAAGCAGCAATTAGCCAAATCACAGACAATTTTGGAAAAGGTTCAGTAATGAAGCTTGGCCAAAAAAGAGCAATGGATATTGAGTCAGTATCTACTGGATCTTTAAGTTTGGATTTAGCTTTAGGAATTGGTGGATTGCCTAAAGGAAGAATTATAGAAGTTTACGGACCAGAGTCTTCTGGAAAAACTACATTAGCGTTACAAGTAGTTGCCGAAGCTCAAAAAGCAGGTGGAATTTGTGCATTTGTTGATGCTGAGCATGCTTTAGATCCAGTCTATGCGAAAAAATTAGGAGTGAATACTGAAGAGCTTTTAATTTCTCAACCAGATGCTGGTGAGCAAGCATTAGAAATAGCAGATACGTTAGTAAAATCGGGCTCTATTTCAGTGATCGTAATTGACTCTGTTGCAGCTTTAACTCCTAAAGCTGAAATCGAAGGAGAGATGGGAGATCATCATGTTGGTCTTCAATCAAGATTAATGAGTCAGGCTTTAAGAAAATTAACAAGTTCAATTTCAAATACAAATACAATGATGATTTTCATTAACCAAATCAGAATGAAAATTGGAGTTATGTTTGGAAGTCCTGAGACAACATCAGGAGGAAATGCACTTAAGTTTTATTCATCAGTTAGAATGGATATCAGAAGAATTGGTGCCATTAAGGATAAAGATGAAATTATTGGTAACACTACAAGAGTGAAAGTGGTTAAAAATAAAGTTGCACCACCATTTAAAGTTGTTGAGTTCGACTTAATGTATGGCAGAGGTATTAGCAAAATGGGTGAGTTAGTTGACTTAGGTGCTAAAGCTGACATTATTGAAAAATCAGGAGCATGGTATGCTTATAAAGGTGAGAAAATTGGACAAGGAAGAGAAAATGCAAAGACTTACCTTGCTCAAAATCCTAAAGTTGCTGCAGAAATAGAAATGGCGATTAGAGAAAAAGCAGGTGTAATTTCAAAGAAAATTGAAGGAAATCCATTAAGTCCTGAAAAAATTGAAAAAGAGAAGAAAGTAGCTGAAAAAGAAGAGGCTGCAAAAGAAGCTACTCCCTCTAAAAAGAACTAAAATTAAAGGTCATCTTTAAATTATAAAAGGCGCTTGATATAAGCGCCTTTCCCACTTTATCCCTAACTAGACATAGAATAAAAAAGCTGTATTTTAAAGTATGGCGGATAAATCATTAAATGAGATAAGAAGTACGTTCTTAAAATACTTTGAGAAGAATGATCATAAGATTGTTGAATCTAGTAATTTAGTTCCAAATAATGATCCTACATTAATGTTTGCAAACTCTGGAATGGTTCAATTCAAGAACGTATTTACCGGATTAGAAAAAAGAGATTATCAAAGAGCAACCACTTCTCAAAAATGTGTCAGAGCAGGGGGTAAGCATAATGATTTAGAAAATGTTGGTTATACTCCAAGACATCATACTTTTTTTGAAATGTTAGGAAATTTTTCTTTCGGAGACTATTTTAAAGAAAGAGGAATTGAACTTGCATGGAATTTAATCACTAAAGATTTTGGTTTAGATAAAAATAGACTTTATGTAACAGTTTTTCATGAAGATGATGAAGCTTTCAATTTTTGGAAGAAAATAGCGGGTTTTAGTGATGATAAAATTATCAGAATTTCGACATCAGATAATTTTTGGTCAATGGGTGAAACAGGTCCTTGTGGACCTTGCTCAGAAATATTTTATGATCATGGTGATCATTTAAAAGGTGGTTTACCAGGAACAAAGGATCAAGATGGAGATCGTTTTATTGAAATTTGGAACTTGGTATTTTTGCAATACGAACAAGTTTCAAAAGATAAAAGAGTAGATTTACCTAAACCATCTGTAGATACCGGAATGGGATTGGAACGAATAGCTGCTCTTTTACAGGGCACACACGATAATTATCAAACTGATCATTTTAAGAAATTAATAAGCACGATATCAGATGTAACTAAAGTTAAACAAGCCGATAATAATATATCGAGTTTTAGGGTAATTGCTGACCACTTAAGAGCAAGTTCATTTCTTTTAGCCGAAGGTGTTCTACCATCCAATGAAGGTCGTGGATATGTCTTAAGAAGAATTATGAGAAGAGGTATGAGGCATTCTCATTTACTAGGATCAAAAGAACCTATTTTTTATAAAATTTTTGAATCTTTAAAAAATGAAATGTCTGGAAATTATCCAGAGTTAGAGCGATCCGAGTCTTTGATAACAGAAACATTAAAAATGGAAGAGGAAAAATTTTTAGTATTACTTGATCGAGGAATTAAAATTCTGAATGATGAAATTTCAAAAATTGATAAAGTTTTATCAGGTGAAGTAGCGTTTAAATTGTATGACACCTATGGTTTTCCATTAGATCTCACTGAAGACATTTTAAAAAATAAATCATTAAAAGTTGATCACAAAAAATTTGATGAGTTGATGAAAAAAAGTAAAGAACTTGCAAAAAAAAATTGGAAAGGATCTGGGGACAGCTCAGAGGAAGCGATTTGGTTTTCAATTAAAGATAAAACTGGTCCAACAGAATTTTTGGGTTACGAGTCTAATCAATCTGAGGGAGTAGTGTTAAATTTAATTAAAAACAATCAGGTGTCAAAATCATTAGCTACAGGAGAAGAAGGAATGATTATAACTAATCAAACTCCTTTTTATGGTGAGTCAGGAGGACAACTTGGTGACAAAGGCGCAATAGTGTCAGGAAATTCAGTTTTTGAAGTTGAGGATACACAAAAAAAACTTGGAGATTTATTTGTTCATTATGGATCGGTAAAAACTGGTGAAATTAAGATTAATGATGTAGTTGAAATGAAAATTGATGTTGAGAGAAGAAATAATTTAAAAGCTTATCATTCTGCAACTCACTTACTTCATGAATCTTTAAGAAGAACTTTAGGTAAGCATGTGATGCAAAAAGGATCATTAGTTGCACCGGATCGTCTAAGGTTTGACTTTAGTCACATGAAACCGATTACCGATCAGGAATTAGAGACAATAGATAAATTAGTAAATGAATACGTTAAAAATGGTTCTGAGGTGACCACAAGAATTATGACACCTAAAGCTGCAATAGAAAAGGGAGCGTTAGCTTTTTTTGGTGAAAAATATGGTGAAGAAGTTCGTGTTGTTTCAATGGGTAAGGAAAAAGATGCTTATTTTTCAACAGAATTATGTGGTGGCACACACGTAAAAAATACTGGAGATATTGGGAAATTTAAAACTGTTAGTCAATCATCTATTGCTGCAGGAGTAAGAAGAGTTGAAGCTTTAAGAGATAAACAGCTTGAGGATTTTATTAAGAATAAAGAAAAGCTATCAAATTTATCTGTACAAAAAGATGAGGAGACCATCAAAGATTTGTCATCACAAATAATCAAACTTGGAGGTAAACCGAAAGTTGATAATAAAGATTTAAAAGAAATTATAAAAAATCTTTCAAAACAACTCGAACAATTAAATGTTAATTCAGTACTTCAAGATAAAACAAAAAATATTATTAATGATCAAAAAATAAAAGATATAAAAGTTCGATTTCAAAAAGTTCAAGATTTACCCCCTAAAGATTTGAGAAAATTAGTTGATAGTGGAAAAAAAGAACTTGGCGACGGAATTGTAATTGTCTTTGCAAGTAGTGAAGATAAAGTTGGTTTAGGAGTTGGTGTTACTGAAAAGCTAATTGATAAATATGATGCTGTAAAATTTGCAAAATTAGGTTCGGAAATTATTGGTGGTAAAGGTGGTGGTGGTCGAAAAGATTTTGCCCAAGCAGGGGGACAGGATAAAAATAAAATTGATGAAGCTTTTGAAAGACTAAAGGCTTTAATTTAGCTTCTGTTTAAGATTATTATCAATCACATCCAGAAATTGATTAGTCGTTAAATATTTACTTGAAGGTCCAACCAATATTGCAAGATCTTTTGTCATTGAGCCATTTTCAACACTTTCAATACAAACTTTTTCAATTGTATTTGCAAATTTTATAAGTTCGTCATTACCATCAAGTTTTCCTCTATGTGCTAATCCTCTTGTCCATGCAAAAATCGAGGCAATTGGATTTGTGGAAGTTTCTTTACCTTGTTGGTGCATTCTATAATGTCTAGTAACAGTTCCATGAGCCGCTTCAGCTTCCATTATTTTTCCATCAGGTGTCAACAATGTACTAGTCATTAATCCTAAGGAGCCATAACCTTGAGCCATTGTATCGGATTGAACATCTCCATCATAATTTTTACAAGCCCATATATATTTTCCACTCCATTTCATTGCACAAGCTACCATGTCATCAATTAATCTATGTTCATAATTAATTTTAGCATCCTCAAATTTTTTCTTAAATTCATTATTAAAAACTTCTTCAAAAATATCTTTAAATCTTCCATCATATTTTTTTAGAATTGTATTTTTTGTAGATAGATATACGGGCCACTTTTTAATTAGACCATAACTAAAACAAGATCTTGCAAAATCTTCAATTGATTTATCTAAATTATACATCGAGAGTGCAACTCCTGGACCTGTAAAATTAAATACCTCATGTTTGATTTCTTCTTTTCCATCCTCAGAAGTCCATTTAATTTCCATCTTACCTTTTCCAGGTACTTTAAAGTCAGTTGCCCTATATTGATCCCCAAATGCGTGTCTTCCAATTACAACAGGATCTGACCATGATGGAACAAGTTTTGGAATATTAGAACAAATTATTGGCTCTCTAAATACAGTGCCACCTATAATATTTCTAATAGTTCCGTTGGGTGACCTCCACATTTTTTTTAAACTAAATTCTTTTACACGATCTTCATCAGGGGTAATAGTTGCACATTTAATTCCAACACCAATTTTTTTTATCGCATTAGCAGCATCAATTGTGATTTGATCGTCTGAATTATCTCTACTTTTCATTCCAAGGTCATAATATTCAATGCCTAAATCAAGATATGGAAGTATTAATTTATTTTTAATAAATTCCCAAATGATCCTGGTCATTTCATCGCCGTCAAGCTCCACAACAGGGTTTTTTACGTTAATTTTACTCACTTTATTATTTATCTTATTAATTGAATTTCGCGATTTTATATACATATTAATGACAAATTATCAAATAGAAGAATATGTTTAGTAAGATATTTCCAAAGATACACGCAGAAGGCTATAAATTTTTAGTTATTGCCGGGATTATAACTATAATTTTTTATATCTTTAGTAACTTTTTAGGATTAGTTGGTTTAGTTTTAACAATATGGGTTTATTATTTTTTTAGAGATCCAGATAGAATAATCATTAATGATGATAATTATCTTGTTAGCCCAGCTGATGGAGAAATTATAAAAGTTGAGGAAGTAAGTGGACCTAAAGAATTGGGTTTAGAAAATAAAAGTTTTAGGAAGATAAGTATTTTTATGAATGTCTTTGATTGCCATGTAAACAGAATTCCATGTAGTGGAAAAATCGACGAAATTTTATACAAACCCGGAAAATTTTTGAATGCTTCTTTGGATAAAGCCAGTGAAGATAATGAGAGAAATTATTACAAAATTAAAGATATACACAATAATGATATAATAGTAGTACAAATCGCTGGCCTAGTCGCACGTAGAATTGTTTGTGAAACTAACAAAGATCAAGATTTAAAACAAGGTGATCGTATCGGAATGATAAGATTCGGAAGTAGAGCAGATGTATATTATGAAAATTATCAACCTCTTGTAAAAGTTGGACAAACAGCTATCGCAGGTGAAACTTTATTAGCTAAAAAATAATGGAACCACAAAAAAAAAATTTTAAGATTATTACAGATAAAAAAAGTGCAAGAGTTATTTTGCCAAATATGCTTACTTTAATTGGAGTTTGTATAGGTCTTACCTCAATTAGATTTGCTTTAGATGAAAAATTTGAATTTGCAATTATAGCTATAATTTTTGCGGCATTAATTGATGGATTAGATGGAAGAATTGCCAGATTAATTAAAGGAACTTCTAAAGTTGGAAAAGAATTAGACTCACTTACTGACATGATAAGTTTTGGTGTTGCTCCAGCATTTATTTTATATTTTTGGAAATTAAATACTTTAGGAAGATTTGGTTGGTTATTATGTTTAATATATGTAATTTGTGTTGCATTAAGATTAGCCAGATTTAATGTTAATTCTAACCAAGATCCATCATGGAGAGATAACTTCTTTGAGGGTGTTCCATCTCCAGCAGGTGCTATTTTAGTTTTAACGCCGTTAATTGTCAGCTTAAGTGGATTTAATATAATAGAATTAAATTATGATGTAATAGTTCCAATTTTTTTTATTTTGACGTCGTTTTTATTAATAAGCAAATTTCCGAGTTATTCTTTTAAAAAGATAGTAATTCCAAGAAGAACAACAATATTCCTATTATTTAGCATTGTATTATTTTTTGGTCTTTTACTAATTTACACTTTCAATGTTATTGCAATAAGTACAATTATTTATTTATTATTGTTACCAATAAGTTTTTTTCATTATCAAAAATTAAAAAAACATCATGAAAATGACAAATTTCAAGACGAAGATGATCTTGAAGATATACTTTGATGAAAAAAAATGTAATTGTTTCTTTAGCTGATGCTAATTATTTTTCTTTATTAGAAGAATTAATTGACTCAATTAAAAGATTTAAGCAAAGTGAGAATATAGCAATTTGTATTTTAGATGCTGGATTAACAGAAGACCAAAAAAAAAAAATTTTTAAAAAGATAGATGAAATAAAAGTCGCTGAGTGGGATATTGAAGTTCCTGGATATAAAGTAAAAGATAAAGAGTGGTTGAAGAGTCAGGTTTCTAGAGCTTTTTTGCCAAAATATTTTCCCAATTATGAGAAATATCTATGGATAGATTGTGATGCTTGGGTAAATGATTGGGAATGCATCGAACTTTATTTTAAGGCTTGTGACAATGGCAAGCTAGGTATTACTCAAACTATTGGTCCAGGATATAAAATTACATCAAAAGTTAATTGGTTATTTGGTAAATTAGCTGTAATTAAATCTCAAAATTTTAAACATGCTATTAAGTCTAAAATCCCTTATGAAAAAGCCCGTAAATTAGCTTTTGCACCACACATAAATATTGGAGTGTTTTCTTTTGAAAAAAATTCAGTTGGTTGGAAAATTTGGCAAAAAAATTTAGAACAAACTTTAAAAGCGGGAAATATTTTTGGATCTGAAGGATTGGCCATTAATATGGCAGTTTATATTGATAATTTAGAAACAGAATTTTTACCTCTAAATTTTAACTGGATTACAAGCAATTTACTTCCAAAATTTGATGAAACTAAAAATACATTTGTAGAGCCATATCTACCAAATCACAAAATTGGGATTATGCATCTTGCTGCTGGAATTTGGAAAAACGGTATAGATATGAGAGTCGACAAAAATATTGAAATTGAAATTGAGTCTTTAAGCGGAAAAAAGATTTTAAAAAGTTTAAGATATAAAAATTAATTGAAAAAGAATAAAATTTCAAAAAATTGGGTCAACAAGCAGCGTAAAGATATTTATGTTCGAAAATCAAAGGTAGATGGCTATAGAGCCAGATCAGCTTATAAATTAATCGAGATCAACGAAAAATTTAAGATTTTTAAGGGAGGTATGATTGTTTTGGATATTGGAGCAGCTCCAGGAAGTTGGTCTCAATATGCCTCAAAAATTATTAAAAATGGAAAAATAATTTCAATAGATCTAAAAGAAATGGAAGAGATAAAAGACACTATTCAAATAAAAGGTGATTTTACTGATCCGAATATCCAAAAAAAAATTAGATCTTACACAAGTAAAGAAATTGATGTAGTTATGTCAGATATGGCTGTAAACACTACTGGTATAAAAAATATAGATTCTATTCAAACAGGAGAATTATGTAAAGAAGCAATAGTTTTTTCAAAGGAAGTTATTTCAAATAATGGATTTTTTATATCAAAAATTTTTATGGGGGAAACTTTTAATGAAATTGTCGCACTTGCAAAAAAGATTTTTAAAGAAGTTAGGGTTTTTAAACCTCAATCGAGCCGAAAAGAATCTAAGGAAAATTTTATTATTTGTAAAAAAATTAGATAGACTCTTTAAATTTAAAAGGAATCATATATAAAAGATTATGATTTCTAAAAGTGAAGCACTTACCTTTGATGATGTTACATTAGTACCAAAGTTTTCAGAAATTTTACCGTCTGATGTTGATACAAGCATAATACTTACAAAACATCTAAAACTAAAAATACCAATATTATCTTCAGCTATGGACACTGTTACGGAGAGCAAAATGGCTATTAAAATTGGTAAAGCGGGAGGAATAGGAGTAATTCACCGAAATTTAAATATTGATAAGCAAATACAAGAAATTAGAAAAGTTAAAAAACAAAAAGTATTAGTAGGAGCAGCAGTAGGAGCTGGGCCAAAAGAATTTAAACGAGCAGAAGCAATCTTAAAAGAAAATATTAATATGATTGTTGTAGATACTGCTCATGGACATACGAAAAAAGTTTCTGAAATTATTAAGTTTATAAAAAATAGAAAAAATAAAAAAACTGCCCTTTGTGCAGGAAATATTGCTACTGCTGAAGCAGGAAGATTTTTATCTAAATTGGGTGTTGATATAATTAAGGTTGGGATAGGACCGGGTTCAATATGCACCACAAGATTAGTTGCAGGAATTGGTGTTCCTCAATTAACAGCTGTCTTAAATGTAAAAAATGGAGTTAAAAATAGAAATGTTAAAATAATATCTGATGGAGGTATTAAGTATTCAGGTGATTTAGCTAAGGCTTTTGCAGCAGGTGCAGATGCTGTTATGATAGGTTCATTATTTGCAGGAACTGATGAGGCTCCTGGCAAATTAATCAAGAAAAATGGAAAATTATTCAAAAGTTTTAGGGGCATGGGATCAGTAGGAGCAATGAACAAGGGTTCAGCAGATCGGTATTTTCAACCAAAACAAAAAGATTCATCTAAATATGTTCCTGAAGGCGTTGAAGGTCTTGCAAAATATAAGGGCAAAGTTAACAATGTAATTTTAAAACTTATTGGTGGTTTGCGATCTTCGATGGGTTATCTAGGATCCAAACAAATTAAACATTTAAGAAAAAAACCACAATTTGTAAAAATTACTAAAGCAGGATTTTACGAAAGTATGGTTCATAATGTAGATGTTGTGAATGATGAAAGTTAGTATTATGAAAAAAATTTATAAAATTTTATTCACTTTTTTTCTTGTAATGGGCATTTCCTCAAAAGCAATTAGTAATGAAGATTTTTTTAAAAAAGGTTTAGAGCTTTTTAAAGATAAAAAACTTGATGATGCAAAATTTATGTTTGAAAGAAGTATTGTTTTTAATCCAAAAGATTCAAACTCATATTTATATTTAGCAAAAATTTATAATTTTCAAGAAGATCAAGACAAAGAAGAAAAGAATTTAGATGCAACACTATTAATTGAGCCAAAAAACGAAGAAGCAATATTGATGTTAATGAAAATAGGTTTAAAAAGATCTAATTATTCTAAAGTAAAAGATTTATCAAAAACATTTACAGAGGTTTGCAAAAAATTATGCAATGAAAATAAAGAGATATTAGAGACACTTGCGAATATAGAACCAAAAAATGAGTCTTGATTTAAGTTTAAACAAAATCCTAATAATAGATTTTGGATCACAATTTACACAATTAATAGCAAGAAGAATAAGAGAGCTTGGAGTTTTTTCGGAAATAATTAGTCACAAAAAAATAAAAAAAAAAGATATCAACAAATCTATAAAAGGTATAATTTTGTCGGGTGGTCCACTCAATGTTTATGAAATAAATAAATATTCATTTGATAAAAAAATAATTCAAAATGAAATTCCTGTTCTTGGTATTTGTTTTGGACATCAGATTCTTTCAAAAATAAATGGGGGAAGAGTAAAAAAATCTAAGCATCGAGAGTTTGGATTAGCAAATATTTATAAAAAAAATGACAGTCTTTTAATTAAAAAATTTTTTAAAAATAAAAAGTTTGCAAAAGTATGGATGAGTCATGCTGACCAAGTTTCAAAATTACCAAAAAATTTTAGAGTTGTAGCATCGAGCCAAAATTCAAAATATGCAATAGTTGAAAATAAATATAAAAAATTTTATGGAGTACAATTTCATCCTGAAGTAACTCATACAGAAAAAGGAAAGATCATCATAAGTAATTTTATTTTTTTAATTTGTAAGATTAAAAAAAATTGGTCAGTAAAAAATCAAAAAATAAAATTAATTAGAGAAGTTAAAAATCAAGTTGGTGCAAATAAGGTAATTTGTGCTTTATCAGGAGGTGTAGATAGTAGTGTAGTTGCGCAATTATTAAACAAAGCAATTGGTAAAAAATTGTATTGTATTTTTGTGAATACAGGTCTTTTAAGAAAAAATGAGGAAAAACAAGTTTTAGCAACTTTTAAAAAGAAATTAAAAATAAATTTAATCTATGTCAATGCTGAAAAAGAATTTATTAGAAAATTAAAAAAAATTTCAGACCCAGAAAAAAAAAGAAAAATTATAGGTAGACTTTTTATAAATATATTTGAGCGTTATGCAAAAAAGATTAAAAATGTAAAATTTTTAGCACAAGGAACTCTTTATCCAGATTTAATTGAAAGTAAGTCAGTTACGGGTAGTGAAACTTCTAAAATTAAATCACATCACAATGTTGGAGGTCTACCAAAAAAAATGAAGCTAAAGTTGATTGAGCCTCTAAATTTTTTATTTAAAGATGAAGTAAGAAAATTGGGTTTAGAGCTTAATTTAAATAAAGAAATAATAAATAGACATCCATTTCCGGGTCCAGGTTTAGCTATTAGAATGCCAGGATTAATCACACATGAAAAGATTAAAATTCTAAAAGAGGCTGATTATTATTTTATTAAAGCATTAAAAGATCATGGTCTTTACAATAAAATTTGGCAAGCTTATGCAGCGTTACTTCCTGTAAAAACTGTTGGAGTAATGGGAGACAATCGAACCTATGAATATTTATGTTTATTGCGAGCTATTACATCAGAAGATGGTATGACTGCAGATTTTTATGAATTTAAAAAACCATTTATTCAAATGATTTCAAATAAAATTGTAAATAGTATTAGAGGAATAAATAGAGTAGTTTATGATGTTACATCTAAACCACCAAGTACTATTGAATTAGAATGAGTAAAATAAGAAAAATTCTTAAAAAAAAAAATAAATCTAAAATTGTTTGTTTAACAGCTTACTCAAAAAATATTTCTGAGGAAATTGATAAATATGTTGATATTACTCTAGTTGGAGACTCATTAGGTTCAGTCCTATATAATTATTCATCTACTAGAAAAGTTACTTTAACTGAAATGATAAATCATTCTAAGAGTGTGAGATTGGGAGTAAAAAAAAGTCTTATGGTAGTTGATATGCCATTTAAAACTTATACTACAAAAAATACAGCATTAAAAAATGCGAAAAAAATATTAAAAGAAACAAAATGTGATGCTGTTAAGCTAGAAGGAGGAAAAAAAATTATTAAACAAGTTGAATTTTTGATTAAGAATAAGATCCCAGTGCTAGGTCATCTAGGTTTGCTTCCCCAATCTGTGAAAGGAAAATTTAAATCTAAAGGAAAAACTACCCAAGAAATAAAACAACTTATGAGTGATGCTTTGTTACTTCAAAAGACTGGAGTTTTTGCAATTGTTCTAGAGTGCGTTAAAGCACCAATAGCAAAACAAATTACAAAAGATTTAAAGATTCCCACGATTGGAATTGGATCTTCTGTTCATTGCGATGGTCAAGTTCTTGTGACAGATGATTTAATTGGTTTAAATCAGACAAATATAAAATTTGTAAAAAAATTTTTAAATGTAAAGAAATATATCAACTCAGGACTAAAAAAATTTGCTTTTGAAGTTAAATCAAAAAAATATCCAACAAAAAAACATTCTTATTAGAAATATTTTTTAAATTGCTCGTTGATTGATAGAATTTCTAAATCTACTAGACCACCAATTACAAGCTGAATTGCAACAAGTAAAATAAAAACTAAACCAATGTAAACAATCCATAAATGTTTTTGTATATAGTTTGCAAGATATGTTGCTAGAGCTCCTGTAAGAACGACAGAAAGAACAAGTCCAAAGATCATAAAGCCAAAATTTCCTTTTGATGCCGCCACTACTCCAATTACATTATCAAAACTAATCATTATGTCAGCAAATAAAACTTTAAAAACACTTTCTATGAAAGATGGTTCTTTTGATTTTTTTGTGGGAGATTTAATTTTTTTAATTTCAAAAAGATCTTTTCTCAAATCATTTACTATCCAAATTAAAAGTAGACCACCCAATATTTTTATAAAGTAAAATTCAAATAAATAAGTAGCAAAAATTGCAAATATAATTTTAAAAACTAGAGCACCAGAGACACCCCATAAAATTATTTGCCTTTTATTTTTCGGAATGAAATTAGCTGAAATGACACCAATGATAATCGCATTATCTGCTGTTAAGATAATTGTGATGAATATAATTTGCGCTAATATGATTAATTCTTGTAACAAAGTAGCGACATACTATTTAATTTTTTATAATAATTCAATTAAAAGTAGTATTATTTTTTTATTGATAATTATTTTAATACATAATGAAATGGTTTTAAAAAAAATGGAGGATAAATGAAGTTTATAAAATATTTATTTACTATTTTAGTTTCAATAATTTTGTCAATTAGCGTAGCAAATGCAGAAAAATGGGATATGGCTCTTGCTTATGGAGCAGGTAATTTTCATTCTGCGAATGCAGCAGAATTTGCAAAAAATGTAACTGAAAAAAGTGGAGGAAAGTTAACGATTGTTACTCATCCTGGAGGTTCATTGTTTAAAGGCGGGGAAATTTTTAGAGCCGTAAGAACTGGACAAGCTCAGATTGGTGAAAGATTTATGTCGGCTTTAGGTAAGGAAGATCCGTTACTAGAAGTGGACTCTCAACCATTCCTTGCAACATCTTATGCTGATGCTATGAAATTATACAAAGCTTCAAAAGCTGAGATAGTAAAAGGATTAGATGAGAAAGGTTTAGTTTTTTTATACGCTGTACCATGGCCAGCACAAGGATTGTACAGTAAAAAGGAAATTAATTCTGTCGATGATCTTAAAGGTTTAAAGTTTAGAGCTTACAATTCTGCAACAATTAGAATTGCTGAATTAACTGGAATGGCACCAACAAAAATAGAAGCTGCTGAAATAAGTCAGGCATTTTCTACAGGAGCTGTTGAAAGCATGATCACATCCCCAACTACTGGAAAAAATTCTAAGATTTGGGAAAATGGGGTTAAATATTTTTATGACATAGCAGCATGGTTTCCAAAAAATATGATTATTGTAAATAAAGATGCTTGGAATAAATTAGATAAAGCAACTCAAGATCTAGTAATGAATCAAGCAGCTTTAGCTGAAAGAAAAGGTTGGCAATTATCAAAACAAGGAAATGTTGGAGATAAGAAAGCTTTAGCTGACGCTGGAATGGTAGTTGGAAAAGTTAATGCATCTTTACAATCTCATTTTGAAAAAGTTGGAGAGACTATGGCCAAGGAATGGTCTCAAAAAGCAGGATCAAGAGGTGCTTCTGTTTTATCAGCTTACAAATAATTAAATCACTGTTAAGGCCACTTTAATTAGAGTGGCCTTAAATCATTATGTTTCAGTTTTTAGATAAAAATTTAAATAAAATTTATAGACTCTCTGGTTATATCGCTGCAACATTTTTAATTTTTGTAGCAGTTTTTATCTTAATCGGAATTTCATCAAGAATATTTGGTTTTTATATAAGAGGTTTAGCAGAATACTCAGGATACTGTATGGCTTCAGCATCTTTTTTTGCTTTAGCGTATACATTCGTTGAAGGTGGGCACATAAGAATTACTCTTTTTTTGGAAAAGTTATCTGGTTTTAAAAAGAAAATAGTAGAGACATGGTGTTTAATTATAGCTAGTTTTTTTTCTGGATATTTGGCTTTCTATTTTATCAAAATGTTAATAATTTCATATAAATTTCAAGAGAGAAGCGAAGGTGCTGATGAAATTTTAATTTGGATACCGCAAACTAGTGTAGCTATTGGATCAACAATATTTTTTATAAGTGTTTTTCATCAATTAATTTTAAAGATAAGAGAAAATTAAATGGCTGAGATACTTTTAACTATATTTTTTATAAGTGTTTTACTTTTCTTTTTAGGCTCAGGTATTTGGGTTGCAGTAAGTATGATTGGTGTATCTGCAATTGGAATGATGTTATTTACGTCTAGGCCAGTTGGCGATGCAATGGCAACTACAATTTGGGGCACATCTTCATCATGGACCTTAACGGCATTACCATTATTTGTATGGATGGGAGAAATATTGTTTAGAACAAAACTATCTGAAAATTTGTTTAAAGGTTTATCTCCTTGGATGCAAAAACTACCTGGTGGGTTAATTCATGTAAATGTTGTAGGTTGTGCATTGTTCGCGGCTATTTCAGGATCTTCTGCAGCAACAGTCGCAACAGTGGGTAAAATGTCTATTCCAGAATTAAGAAAGAGAAATTATCCAGAAAAAATTTTATTAGGTAGTTTGGCAGGTTCCGGCACTTTAGGTTTACTAATTCCACCGTCAATTATCTTAATAATCTATGGAGTTGCAGTACAGGAGTCTATTGCAAAATTATTTATTGCAGGAATTATTCCGGGAATAATGATTGCTTTAATATTTATGTCATATGTAATTATTTGGTCATTAATCAATAAAAAAGACATGCCAAAAATTTTAGAGGAATACTCATTTTTTGAAAAAGTAAAAAGGTCCAAACAACTTTTGCCAGTAATACTATTGATTTTGGGTGTTATAGGATCAATATATACTGGAATAGCAACTGCTACAGAAGCAGCTTCTTTGGGTGTAGTAGGAGCTTTGATTTTGTCATATTTTCAAAAAAGTTTAACTTTAGAAACTTTTAAATCTTCTTTATTAGGTGCAACAAAAACATCTTGCATGATTGCATTCATATTAGCTGGCTCAACATTTTTATCATTAGCTATGGGTTTTACTGGCTTACCTAGAAATTTAGCAATCTGGATTCAAAATATGGATCTATCACCTTATGTTTTAATTTTTGTATTAATGATTTTTTATATTATTTTAGGAATGTTTCTTGACGGAATATCGGCCGTGGTACTAACGATGGCAATAATTGAGCCTATGATAAGGCAAGCCGGATTTGACATGATTTGGTTTGGAATTTTTTTGGTTATTGTAGTTGAGATGGCACAGATTACACCTCCAGTAGGATTTAATTTATTTGTTCTTCAAGGTATGGCAAATAAAGATATGGGATATATAGCAAAAAGTGCTTTTCCTTTATTTATGTTAATGGTTTTAGCAGTAATACTTGTTGTAATTTTCCCAGAAATTGCACTATGGATGCCTGAACAAATGGTTAAAAATCTAAATTAGTATTTAGAAACTTTTTCCCCAGCTATAATTGCTTTTAGCTGATCATACTCCTCACAATTACAACCTTTTAAAACTTCTAGTCTTTCAACTGCAAGATTATGTCTATTAGTTGCAACATACAATTCACCAAGATATTCGTTAATGCCAATATGGTTTGGATCAATTGCTAAACCCTGAAGATAATACTTTTCTCCATTTTCAAAATCACCAATTTTTCTAGTTGTAAAACCTAAATAATTTAATGTGTTAGGTTTGTTAGGCTTTGATTTATTTGAGGCAATTAATAGTTTTTGAGCTTTTAAATATTTTTTCTCTGCTTTTTCAGTTTTACCTTTTTTTTCTAATTTTTTTGCTGATTTGATTAATTTAACCGCTTGATCATATTTTGAGGTTTTTTTACCTCCGTTACTATCGTTACCTGAAGATCCAGCAGCTAACAAATTTGTTGAAATCATAAAAAAAATCGAGAGGGTAATTATAATTTTTCTAATCATATAAATTTTTTCATTTTGTTTAATGTTACCAATTTTAATCCATTTTCAACTAGGTTTCTTCTAATACATTTAGCAGTTTCTAGCGAGCTGAGATTGTCTCCATGTATGCATACAGAATCTATTTCACAAGGTATTTGTTTTCCACTGTGACAATTAAGCGACTGAGATTTAACCATTTTCAATACGTGTTTTTGAGCCTGTTCTGGGTCAGTAATCAAAGCATGTGATTTTTTTCTTGATACTAGATTTCCATCATCCTCATAATTTCGATCTGCAAATATTTCACATGCGATTTTCATATCTAACTTTTTAGCCGCTTTTTCCATTTTTGATCCAGTTGGAACTAGATATATCAAATCTTTACTTATACCTTTTATTGTTTTCGCTAGAGTTGTAGCTAATTCTATATCTTCACATGCCATATTATTTAAAGCTCCATGTGGTTTAATGTGTGAAACATTTTCTCCGTGATTTACTGCAATCTTTTGTAGGATTTCATATTGATCCATGATTAGTTCAGCAATTTCAGACGAATTTAAATTTATTCTTTCTCTCCCAAAATTTTCTGGATCATTGAAGGACGGATGAGCCCCAATACTTACTCCATTTTTTTTGGAAATTTTTATAACCTGATTCATAGTTTCCTCATCTCCAGCATGATAACCACAGGCAACATTTGCAGAGTTCACAATTTCTAATAAATCTGGATCATATTTATTTGAGTGATGTTTTGATTTTTCACCTAAATCACAATTTATATTAATTTCCATAGTCATAATTTCTAAGTATAACATGACATGATAAAAAATATATTAAATCTTGGTGACGCAGCTTTATATTGTGATTTTGGAAAGGACGTTAACAAAGAAACAAATATACAAGTAATAAAATATTTTAAAAGTATTCAAAATAAAAATATAGAGGGTATAAATAACCTCACTCCGTCATATAATAAGCTTATAGTCTCATTCGATTTAAAAAAAACAAACTTTAAAAATCTAAAAAATATAATTGAAAACTTAACAATTACAAACTCTAGTGATTTGAAAAATAAAAAGATTGAAATCCCAGTTTGTACTCATGAAAATTTTTCGCTAGATATTAAGAGATTAGAGCAGATTTTGAATTTAAGTCGCGAAGATATTTATAAAAATTTTTTTAATAAAGAATTTTTTTGTTATATGACCGGCTTTATAGCAGGGATGCCATTTCTTGGAGATTTAGATTATAATATGAGAGCTGAACGTCTTGAAACACCCAGAGTTAAAGTACCAAAAGGATCTATTGGTTTAACTGAACAATTTGCAAATATCTATACATATGAAAGTCCTGGAGGATGGAACATTATAGGCAACACACCAAAGAATATTTTTAATAACTCAAAAGAAAAAGATCCAAACTTGATTAATCCAGGAGACATAATTTCTTTTAAAGAAATTACAAAAGATCAATACAACAATTACAATGACTAAAAATTATTTTGAAATTAAGAGAGCAGGGATTAATACAACTTTTCAAGATCAAGGTAGAAACAACCTTTACCATATAGGTATACCATTTAGTGGAGCTATGGATAATAGAAATTACTTGTTAGTAAATAAATTAACTGGAAATAAATTAGATCACCCAGCTATAGAATTTGCTTATCAAGGCCCTTTATTAAAATACTACGGAAACAAAATAAGTATTGCAATAACTGGCGATGTAAACTTTAAAATAAAAAGAAGTGAGATAATTATTGATGGCAAATGTTATCAAACATTTAATATCCAAAATGGTGATGAGTTAGACATTATTTCAACGAATAAATCTGTTTATGGATATTTAGGTATTGGTGGTCAAATAGATTTAAAATATCAATGGGCAAGTTGTTCAACTAATACCAAAGCAAACATAGGTGCTAATAATGGAAAAAAATTAGAAGAAAATCAAAAAATAAATATTTCAAAAATAAATGAAAATCTAAATAATTATAAATTAGATTATATAAATACTAAAATTGAAAATATTAGGATTATTAAGGGTACAAATTTTGACTACTTTTCAGAAAAAGGTAAAAAAATTTTTCTTGAAAAAGAATTTACTGTATCGAAGTTATCAGATCGTATGGGAATGAGATTAGAGGGACCTAAAATTGAAAATATAGTTAATACAAACATTAAATCTGAGGGATTAATAAAAGGTGTAATACAAGTACCAGCTGATGGTAATCCAATTATAATGTTATCTGATCATGGAACTATTGGTGGATACCCTAAATTAGGAGTTGTTATAAGTGCAGATTATGACAAATTAGTACAACTTACGCCAGGATCAAAAATAAAATTCAAAGAAGTCGAATTATCTGATGCAGAGACATTATTTAAATTGTATGAATTGGAAACTCAAAATTTAATTTCTAGAATTTAATGAATTTAATCAAAAATTTACCTGGTCCTTTCTTAGTCTTTTTGGGAGCAGTAAGTTTAAGTTTTGGTGGACTGATTGTTAAATCTTTTGAAGGCGCAACTTTATGGCAGATACTATTTTGGCGATCATTTTTTTTCTCCATTACAGTTTTGGTTTTTTTAATAATTACTTACAAAAAAAAATTATTTAATGCATTTTACTTATCTGGACTTCCGGGATTTATTGCAGGAGTAATTTTGTCTTTAGGTTTTTGTGGTTATGTAGTAGCCATGTATAGTACTACTGTAGCAAATACTAATTTCATAATTTCACTACAAATTTTATTTTTAGCAGTTTTTGGATATTTTTTTTTAAAAGAAAAAATTTCCCCTACAACATTATTTTCGATAATTTTAGCAATGGTTGGTGTTTTAATCATGGTTGGAAATTCCTTAACTCCTGGAGAGTTAACTGGAAATTTGGCAGCTTTTTCTATGCCTATTACATTTGCAGTGCTAATTATTATTGTAAGAAAATATCCTTCAATTGATATGGTTCCCGCGCAATTTGTAGCGGGTATATGCTGTTGTATTATTGGATACTTTCTTTCAAATAAAATTATGATTTCTTATCATGATATTTTTTTAGGTTTCTTAGCTGGTTTTTTTCAAATTGGATTTGGATTTATTTTTATTACCATTGGTGCAAGAACTACGCCGTCTGCAATGGTTGGTATAATAATGCTATCCGAATCTGTTTTGGGACCTTTGTGGGCATTTTTATTTGTTAGTGAAAGACCTTCAATTTTTAGTTTAATTGGAGGAGCAACAATACTTTTAGCTGTTTTAATACAGTTTTATACACTTATGAAAAAAAGTGAAAAAACTATTTCCCATTGACATATTAATCTACTTGTAGGATTATAGCTTTACGGGAGAGACTACAGAAGATAGTAGCGCCGAAGGAGCAACCACCCAGGAATCTCTCAGGCAAAAAGGACCGTAGCATATTAACTCTGGAAAGAGATTAAATTCTCGCCGAAGGAGCAAAACTCTCAGGCAAATATACAGATGGGTACTAAGAGTTAATATGGAAACAAAAAAAACATCGCTGTACCAATTACACAAAGATAGTAATGCAAAGTTTGTTGAATTTGCAGGATATCAAATGCCAATTCAATATTCCGAAGGCATTGTAGAAGAGCATAAATTCACAAGAAATCACTCTGGTATTTTTGATGTTTCACATATGGGTCAATTATTTATTTATGGTGGCGAAGATTTAATTAAAGATTTAGAAAAAATCTTTCCATTAAATTTGAAAAATTTAAAATTAAATCATTCAAAATACAGTTTCTTAATGGATAAAGATGCTGGGATACATGACGATTTAATAATTACAAAAATAAATGAGGGTTTTTTAATTATTCTTAATGCAGCATGTAAAGACAATGATTTTAAGATTTTAAAGGAATTGTTAAACGAAAAGCACAAAATGGTTTTGGATGTAAATAGATCTTTAATAGCAATTCAGGGACCAAAATCGTCACAAATACTAAATGAAATTGTTGATGGAGTAAAAAATCTAAATTTTATGTCGGGAAATTGGTTCTTATTTGAAAATCAAAAAGTATATATTACTCGATCTGGGTATACAGGTGAGGATGGTTTTGAAATATCAATCCCGAATAATTTTGCAGATAGATTAACCAGAGAATTAATCAACAAAGGTTCTAAGTTAGTAGGGTTAGGAGCAAGAGACACTCTAAGGTTAGAAGCTGGTTTGTGTTTATATGGCCATGACCTTGATAAAGATAAAACTCCAGTAGAAGCAAATTTAAAGTGGGCAATCTCAAAAGAAAGAATATCTAAAGGAGACTTTATAGGCTCTGATATAATTATTAAACAATTAACTGATGGTGTAAGTAAGATTAGAGTTGGAATAAAACCTGAAGGAAGAATAATAGCAAGAGAAAAAACAAAAATATTCAATCAATCAGATGTTCTTATTGGAGAAATCACTAGTGGTACATTTGGGCCAAGTGTTAATGGACCTGTGGCAATGGGTTATGTGGAAAATGAATTTTCAAAAAAAAATACTAAAGTATTTTTAGAGGTAAGAGGTAAAAAACATGCAGCAAGTATTTGTAGTCTACCATTTTATAAAAAAAGTTATGTGAAAGGAGTCAACCAATGAGTGAAGTAAAATACTCAAAAGAACATGAATGGATAAAATTAGAGGGCGATGTTGCAACCATTGGTATAACAAAGCATGCAACGGAGATGTTAGGAGATATAGTGTTTGCAGAGTTGCCTGAAAAAGGCTCTAGTGTAGAAAAAGATGGAACAGCTGGAGTTGTAGAGTCGACGAAAGCAGCTAGTGATGTATACACTCCTGTTAGTGGTGAAATAGTTGATACAAATCAAGCCATAGTAGATGATCCATCAAAAATTAATCAAGATCCTGAGAACTCAGCATGGTTTTTTAAACTTAAAATAAAAGATCCATCTGAAATGGACACATTAATGAATAAAGATGATTACGATAAATTTGCAAAGGAGACGTCAGCATAATGTTACCTAATTCTGAAAAAGATTTTTTAAAAAGACACATTGGACCCTCTAAAGAAGACCAATTAAAAATGTTAAAAGAATTAAATTATCAGTCACTAGATGACTTAATTGACAGCACTGTTCCAGAAAAAATACTGTTTAAAGGTGAACTAAATATCGGTGAGTCGAATTCTGAATATGAGGCGCTAAGAAAATTAAGATCAATTTCAAAGAAAAACAAAGTTTACTCAAATTTTATTGGTATGGGTTATTATGGAACTTATACACCGTACGTAATTTTAAGAAATATATTAGAAAATCCAGGCTGGTATACTTCTTATACACCTTATCAGCCTGAGGTAGCTCAAGGAAGACTTGAGATGTTATTGAACTTTCAACAAATGATCGTTGACTTTACAGGAATGGATATTGCTAATGCCTCTTTGTTAGATGAAGGCACAGCAGCAGCAGAGGCCATGGGACTAAGTCACAGATTAAATAAAAAAGAGAGTAATTTAGTTTTTGTTTCTGAGGACTGTCATCCTCAAACAATAAATGTAATTCAAACAAGAGCAGAACCAATGGGGTTAAAAGTTTTAGTTGGTAAAGAAAATGAGGTTTTAGACCAGTTAAAGGAAGATTTAGTTTGTGGGATTTTACAATACCCTGGAACTTTAGGAGATATTAAGGACCCAAGTGAAGCAATTAGTAAAATCCACAAAAAGAATGGTAAGGCTGTATTAGCTTGTGATTTGTTAGCATTGGCAAAACTTAAAACACCAAGAGAGCTTGGTGCCGACATTGCAGTTGGAAGCTCCCAAAGATTTGGTATTCCAATGGGATATGGAGGTCCACACGCAGCTTTTTTTGCAACAAAGGATGAGTACAAAAGATCAATGCCTGGAAGGATTGTCGGTGTATCAGTTGATAGACATGGAAATAAGGCCTATAGATTATCCTTACAAACCAGAGAGCAACATATCAGAAGAGATAAAGCGACAAGTAATATTTGTACTGCTCAGGCTTTATTAGCAATTGTTTCAGCAGCATATGCTATTTATCATGGTCCAGAAGGAATAAAAAATATTTCTGAAAGAGTTTCTCAATTAGCAAAAAGTTTTGCTGATAAAATAAAACAATCTGGATATGAACTTTACTCCAATTATTTTTTTGATACTGTTACAATTATTACCAAAGAAAAGACTGATCAAATTTATAAAAATGCTTTAAATCAAAAAGTAAATATAAGAAAAGTAAATTCCGAAATGCTTGCAGTTTCTTTTGATGAGAGAAAAAATGTTTATAGAGTAAATCAATTATTAAAAATTTTTAATGCAGCAGAATCAATCAAAAAAGAGGATCCTTCAGTAAGTTTACCCAATTTACCAAAAAATTTATTAAGAACTTCAAAATATTTGGAACACCCAGTTTTCAATTTATATCATTCAGAAACTGAAATGTTAAGGTATTTAAAAAGATTAGAGGATAAGGATATAGCATTAAATAGAACTATGATAGCACTTGGCTCATGTACAATGAAGTTAAATGCTGCTGCAGAAATGATACCAATTTCTTGGAAAGAATTTGCACAGCCTCATCCGTTTGTTCCAATTGAACAAATGGAAGGGTTTAGAGATTTATTTACTGATCTAAAAAATTGGTTGCGATCAATAACTGGTTTTTCAGGTGTTTCTTTACAACCTAATGCAGGTGCTCAAGGTGAATATGCAGGTTTAATGGTTATCAGAAAGTATCACTTAGATAGAGGTGAGGCTAATCGTAATATATGTTTGATACCAAGTTCAGCACATGGCACTAACCCAGCAAGTGCACAAATGGTTGGAATGAAAGTAGTTGTCATAAATTGTGATAAAGAGGGAAATGTTGATTTTCATGATTTAAAGAAAAAAGCAGAGCAACATTCTGAAAACCTTGGGGCATTAATGGTAACTTATCCATCTACTCATGGAGTTTTTGAGGAAAAAATAAGTGACATTTGTGAGTTAGTTCATAAACATGGTGGCCAAGTCTACATGGATGGAGCAAATTTAAACGCCTTAGTTGGAGTTGCAAAGCCTGGAAATTTTGGTCCAGACGTTTGTCATATTAATTTACATAAAACATTCTGTATTCCTCATGGCGGAGGAGGACCTGGAATGGGACCTATTGCTTGTAAAAAACATTTACAAGTCTATCTGCCTAATCATCCAGTAATAAAAGATTGTGGACCAACGACTGGAATTGGAGCCGTTTCAGCAGCTCCTTGGGGTAGTTCAAGTATTCTTTCGATCTCTTGGATGTACATTAAAATGATGGGATCAGCAGGATTAAAGCTTGCTACTCAAGTTGCAATATTAAACGCGAATTATATTGCTCATAGACTAAAAGATCACTTCCCAATTTTGTACAAAGGTTCAAATGGCAATGTTGCACACGAATGTATTATAGATATTAGAAATATTAAATCAGAAACAGGAGTAACAGAAGAAGATATCGCAAAAAGATTAATAGATTTTGGATTTCATGCACCGACTATGTCATGGCCTGTAGCTGGCACTATGATGATAGAGCCAACTGAAAGTGAAGGTTTGTCGGAGCTCGATAGATTTTGCGATACTTTAATAAAGATTAAACAAGAGATAGATAAGATTAAATCTGGTGAATTTGATAAAGTTGATAATCCAATAAAAAATGCTCCTCATACAGACTCTGAGCTTGCATCTGATAATTGGGAACACAAATACACGAGACAAGAAGCAGCTTATCCAGCTAAATTTTTAAAAGCTAATAAATTTTGGCCACCAGTTGCAAGAGTAGACAACGTATATGGTGATAAAAATATTTTTTGTACATGTCCAAGTATGGATGAATTCAAAGAGGATGCAGCATAGCAATTAATGAAAATTGCTGTTGTTGGCTCAGGAATCTCAGGTTTAAGTGCTGCATATTATTTATCAAAAAATCATCATGTTGATTTATTTGAAAAAGGAAATCATTTTGGAGGTCATTCACATACAATAGATCTAAACATTGGTACTAAAAAAGTTGCTGTAGATATTGGATTTATTGTTTTTAATTTTAGAACATATCCAAATTTAGTTAAATTTTTTAATGAAAATAAAATTGAATTAGAAAAAAGCGATATGTCTTTCTCTGTTTCATTAAGAAATACAATGTTTGAGTATTGTGGCAAAGGATTAAATGGCATATTTGCAAACAGATCTAATTTATTTAATCCTAAATTCTTAAGAATGTTTTATGATATAATTCAATTTTACAAAAAGTGTGATACTTTTGATACGTTTAATGAAAATGTAACACTTGGTAATTTTTTAGAGAAAGAAAAACTCTCAAAAGAATTTATAAATTACCACTTAATTCCTATGGTTTCTGCTATTTGGTCTATGCCTCCTTACGAAGCAAATCAAATGCCATTAAATTTTTTTTTAAAATTTTTTCAAAATCATGGATTATTTAAATTAAAAAATAGACCTCAATGGTACACAATTAAAAACAGAAGTAGATCTTATGTGCAAAATATTCTTTCAAAGATAAGTGGAGAACATTTTAAAAATTATGCTGTTAACAAAATCAAAAGTAAATCCTCAGGTATAGATTTATTTTATGGTGGAGAAAGCGAGTTTTTTAATTATGATAAAGTTGTTATAGCAACACATGCTGATGAAGCACTGTCATTAATTGATAATCCAACTAATGAGGAAAAAGAAATTTTATCAAAGTTTAGTTATAGAGAAAATGTTGCTTATATTCACACAGACAAGAAAGCAATGCCTAAAAATAAAAAAACGTGGAGTTCATGGAATTCATCTTTAAAAAAAGATGAGATTGAAAAAAGTTCAATCACATACTGGTTAAATTTATTACAAAATTTAAAATGTGATGATAATATATTTCTTACTTTAAATCCCTATTATGAAATAGATCAATCAAAGATACTAAAAAAAGTAAGATTTACCCATCCATACTTTGATCAGTTAGCGCTAGATCATCAGAGCAAACTTAATAATTTACAAAATAAAAGAAATATTCTTTTTTGTGGTAGTTATTTTGGTTACGGTTTTCATGAAGATGGAATAAAATCATCTATTGAAATGCTAAAAAACCTTAATGATTAGTTCAATTTATAACGGTACAGTTGTTCACAAAAGATTCAAACCAAGGATACATTTTTTTAGATATAAAGTATTTTCACTTTTAATTGATTTATCAGAATTAAGTACTTTAGATAAAAAAATTAATTTCTTTTCTTACAATAGATTTAACCTTATTAGTTTTTTTGATAAAGATCACGGTGAGAGAGATGGAACATCTCTTATTGAGTGGGTAAAAAAAAATTTAAGAGAAAACAATATAGATGCTGAAGAAATTAAGATTAGACTTTTATGCTATCCAAGAATTTTAGGTTATGTATTTAATCCTTTAAGTGTTTTTTATATTTATAATAATAATGAAAAGTTAATTTCAATATTATATGAGGTTAAAAATACATTTGGAGAACAGCATACTTATATTTTTAAAATTGAAAATGATAATCTTTTACAACATAATTGTGAAAAAAAATTTCATGTTTCACCATTTATTGAAATGAATTGTAATTATTTTTTTAGAATATTAAAACCTTCAGAAAAAATATCAGTCATAATTGATCAATATCAATCAAGTGAGAAAATACTATTTGCTTCTCAAGATGGTAAAAGAGCAGATCTCACAAGTGCAGAATTAATGAAATCGTATTTAAAACATCCATTAATGACATTTAAAATTATTTCAGCGATACATTTTGAAGCGTTTAAATTGTGGACTAAAGGAATAAAATTTATAAAGAAAAAATTAAAAATTAAAAATAATATTACTTTTGAGAATTAATGAATTTGTACAGTATTTCGGATAAAATAGTATTTAAGATTTTACAAGAAATTAATAATGGATATTTAGAAATAAAAAAATTAGATGGTAAATTTATAAGATTTGGAAATCCTAAACATTCTTTAAAGGCTTATATAAAAATAAAGAAACCTAACTTTACGTTTAATTTAATTAAAGGTGGGAGTATTGGTTTTGCTGAGTCATATATGAGAGATGAATTTGAAACAAATAATTTATCAAATTTAATTGAAATCACTGCCAGAAATATAAAGATAATTTATAAATTTTCAGGATTATTAGATTTACCAATAATAAATTTTTTTAAAAATGTCTTAATAAAAAATACAAAAAATAGAAGTAAAGAAAACATAGCAAAACATTATGACTTAGGAAATGAATTTTTTTCACTTTGGTTAGATAAAACGCTCACATACTCAAGCGCAATTTTTGAAGAAAAAAATCAAAATTTATCTGACGCCCAAAACAATAAATATCAAAAATTAATTAATTTAATCAAACCTAAGAATGGAGATAAAGTTTTGGAGATCGGATGTGGTTGGGGAGGGTTTGCCGAATATTTAGGAAAAAAATACGATGTAAAGTTAGATTGCATCACTATTTCTAAAAAACAGTACGAATATGCAAAAGAAAGAATTTATAAATGTGGTTTAAATGAAAAAGTAAATATTCAAATAAAAGATTACAGAGATTTAAAAGATAAGTATAACTCCATTGCCTCAATTGAAATGATAGAAGCAGTTGGACAAAATTATTTACAAAATTATTTTAAAACTATTAAAGAAAATTTAGCTCACAGTGGTACTGCTGCTATTCAAGCGATTACAATAGACGATAGTTTATTTGATAGATATAAAAAAAAACAAGACTTTATTCAAAAATACATTTTTCCAGGAGGATTCCTTCCAAGTAAAAACAGTATAAATAAATATGTATCAGATAACGATTTGAGCATAAAATCATATGATTCCTATGCAGATCATTACTCTAGCACATTAACTTTATGGAGAAATGAATTTAATAAAAAATGGGATAAAATTAAAAATCATGGTTTCGATTTAACTTTTAAAAGAATGTGGGAATTTTATTTATGCTACTGTGAAGCTGGTTTTAAATCAAAAAATATCGATCTAATACAATTTTCAATTCAAAATAAATAACCAAAGGAAATAAATGCGTGACATAAGATCTATCCAATCAATTTTATTGATAATTTCGTTATTCTTAATTACAAGTTGTTCTAAAAACATCTCTATGAAACCAGAAGATTTTAAAAATAAAGAACCTAGATTAATTATTGAGGAATATTTGTCAGGAAATGTAAAGGCATGGGGTGTGCTCCAAAATAGATCTGGTAAAGTTATAAGACAGTTTTCCGCTGACTTAAATGGAAAATGGGATGGAAAACAACTTATTCTTGACGAAATATTTAATTGGGATGACGGTGAAATTCAAAACAGACAATGGCAAATAAATAAAATTGATGAAAATAATTATGAAGGCACTGCAGGTGATGTTGTTGGAAAAGCAAAAGGCTACTCCTATGGACCAGCATTTAAGTTTGAGTATGTTCTTTTAGTTCCAGTTAAAGGAAAAGAAATGAAAATTACATTTGATGATTGGATATTCAAACAAGATGAACGTGTTGCAATTAATAAAGCAACCATGACTAAATTTGGTTTTAAAGTTGCTGAATTGACAGTTGTCTTTGTTAAAGACTAGTCTTTTTTTGATATTTGGTCATCTTACTAACTAAAGCAAAATAAATTTTACTTGGTAAAAAACTAAGTATTTTAAGTATGATAGTAAGAGATTTTGGAAAATGAATTTCAAAAACGCTCTTATTTATCAAACCGTCATATATTTTTTCAGCTGCATAGTCTGTAGTTTTTAAAAAAGGCATCTTAAAATCATTTTTATCAGTCATTGGAGTTTTAATAAATCCTGGTGATACAAGGCAAACTCGTACATTAGATCTTTTAAAATCAAAATATAAACTTTCTGCTAAATTATTTAATGCTGATTTTGAGGGTCCATAACCAGTTGAATTTGGTAAACCTCTATATCCAGCAATAGATGAAACAATTGTGATGATACCCTCTTTCTTATTTTTAAAATATTCTTCTACAGCCTTGATACTGTTTAATGTTCCAAAAAAATTTACTTTAAATACATCTTCTATTTGTTCAACATCAATATCTTTTTCTTTTTTTGGATTCCATGTTCCTGTAGAAAAAAAACATACATCAACACTTTGAAATTTATTTCTTATTTGTTCAAAAACTTCTTTACATCTTTTTTTGTCAGTTACATCTAATGGAAATCCATGAATATTTTCATTATTATCTGAAATCTCTTTAAGTAGATTTTCTCTTCTTGCTGAAATTGCAACATTCCATCCTTTACTAGCAAATTTTACTGCTAAAGCCTTGCCAATACCCGTGCTTCCACCTGTTATCCAAATAGTTTTTTTATTCATTTTATAGTGATGTATAATACTATAATGTTAAAAAATAAATTTATATCGTTTTTTCTATTCTTCATTATTACTTATTCAGCATCATTTATTGGGGGAATGGCGACAATTAGTTTTAAAGAACCTTGGTATTCACAGCTTATAAAATCAAATTTTAATCCACCTGATTGGGTTTTTGCTCCTGTCTGGACTACTTTGTATTTGATGATGACATTAGCCATTTGGTTTTTTTGGCATTCAAAGAATCGAGACATGAATACAGTTTATATTTATTTTATTCATATAATTTTTAATACAACTTGGAGTATTGTCTTCTTTGCTTTTCATCAAATATTTTTAGCATTAGTAGTTTTGATGATTCTGATTTCTTTAATAATCATTCTTATTATAAGGTTTAAACGTGTCAATTTTATAAGTTATTATCTAATGATTCCCTATTTACTTTGGTGTTGCTATGCACTATTTCTGAATTTTAACTTATTTATATTAAATTAAATGGATGATGTTGTAATTGTTGGTGGTGGTATAATTGGAGCTGCAACAGCTTATTTTTTGTCTAAAGAGGGCAGAAAAGTAAAAGTAATAGAAAGAGATCCAACATATAAATCTGCATCTTTTCCACTTTCGCTTGGTGGTTTCAGAAGACAGTTTTTTCAAAAAGAAAATATTTTACTTGGAAAATTTGCGAGAGAATTTATTTTTCAAATACCTGAATTGCTTAAAACTGAAAAAAATCCTAAACCAACAGCAAGTATGGTTACAAATGGATATTTATTGATGTTTGGTCCAGAACATGCGGCGGAACAATACAAAGCTTTGGAAAATCATAAAGCATGTGAAGCTGGAACAAAAAATATTAAAGGATCCGAATTAACAAAATTTTTTCCATATATAAACTGTGATGGAATTGAAACTGCAACATTTACTGATAACAAAAGTGAAGGCTGGATTGATCCTTTTATGTTTCATAGTGCCTTAAAAAGTAAAGCTGCAGAACTTGGCGCTGAATTTGTTAAAGGAGAAGTTAAATCTCTCTCAGAAATAAAAGCAAAAACAATTATTTCAGCTGCGGGATGTTGGACTAAAGAACTTTTAGAAGATATACCTGTTGAGCCTCAAAAACATACTGTGTTTAGAGTAAAGTGTCCAAAACATATTCCCGAAATGCCTTTGACAGGTGATTTGACTACTGGTGTTTATTGGAGACCGGAAGGAAAAGAATATTTAGCTGGATCACCAAAATCTGTTTTTGATGCTGATGACCTCGAACCTGCATGGGATGATTTTGAAGAACTTGTTTGGCCTGCATTGGCGCAAAGAATACCTGCAATGGAAGAACTCAAATTGACAGGGGGATGGGCTGGTTATTATGATTGTAATAGATTAGACAATAATGCAGTAGTAGGTAAACATCCAAAATTTGATAATGTATATTTAGCCACAGGTTTTACTGGTCGAGGATTGATGCAGGCGCCAGGTATAGGAAGAGCTTTAACAGAATTAATTACAACTGGCGCTTATCAGTCCATAGATATTTCAAATATGGCTGTAGAAAGAGTTCTGGGTAAAAAAGCTAGACCTGAACCTTACGTGCTTTGATGGGACAAGTTTTAAATTTTTTTCCGTTAACAATTTTTAAATCAAAAATTAATCTCACTAATGAAAAAAAAATGCAAATGATCGAAGAAATTTTTACTATGGAAAAAAAAAGTAAAAATATTGATTATAAGAATCAATCAAGTGCATGGACAGGAGATACCCAAGGTTTTGAATATATTCACAATAATCCTATATTTGATGATTTTTTTTTAGAAGTAAAAAAAGCTATTATAGAATATTTGAATGTTCTTGAGATTGATCATAATCAATTAGAAATGTTTATTCAAAGATCTTGGGCTACAATTTCAAGGGAAAAAGAAAATATTGCTTTACATAAACATTTACAATCTCACTTATCTTTTGCGTATTACCTTAAAAAAAGTGAAGGAGATGCAAATTTACTTTTTGTAGACGAAACTAAACATAATGAATTTTTACCTGGTTTATTTTTATCACCAAGTTCTAACAAAAAAGAAATCATCAAGAAAAGAAATATAGCAAATAGTGGCGCTATAGTTTTTGAGGCTAAAGAGGATGAAATAGTGATTTTTCCCTCAAAAACATCACATCAAACTCAACCAAATGTAAAAAATAACGATAGGATATCATTATCAGCAGATATTTTTATAGCTGCAAAAAATTCTGAGAATATGGAGCATTTAGTTACCCCTTTTAAAAATTGGAAAACACTTTAATTGAATTGTCAAATCAAGCTAAGTTCCACAAAAAGTTTTATAATTTTTATTTGATAATGAGGGCATTTGATATTCATCAATATTTTTTTTTTCATTATAAGGATTTTTTAGTATATCTAAAAATTGAATAGTTGGTTTTAAATTTCCTTGATTAGCTTCGTTTAAAGCTTCTTCAACTTTATGATTCCTTGGTATCACAAGTGGATTCACTCTTCTCATTAATTTTATAAATTTTTCATAGGTATTATTTTTTATTTTTAATCTATCTTGCCATCTTTTTTTCCAATTTTGAAAATCATTATCTTCAAAGTCTTTATCTTTTTGGTTTTTTAAATTCATTAAATGACAAAAAGTATTTGTATAATCCTTTTTTTTTTGATGCATCCAAGTAAGCAGATCTAAAATTAAAGATTTATCTTTGTCATCAACACCATAAAGACCCAACTTATTTCGCATCATATTAAGCCATTTTTCCTCATATTTTTTTTCAAAAGTATCGATTATTTCAGTGGCCAACTTGATTGATTTTTTTTGATCTTTATCAATTAATGATATCAAGCACTCCGCAAATCTTGAGAGATTCCATTTTGTAATAAAAGGTTGGTTGCAATAAGCATATCTTCCCATTCGATCAATTGAACTAAACACTGTTTTTGGATCATAAATATCCATAAAAGCACAGGGACCATAATCAATTGTTTCACCTGATATACTCATGTTGTCAGTATTCATTACACCATGTATAAAACCAACTCTCATCCAATTAATTACCAAATCAATTTGTTTTTCCATGACTGCTTTTAAAAGATCTAATGCTTTATTTTGAGAATTTTCAATATTTGGATAATGTCTTTTTATTACATAGTTCATAAGTATTTCTAATTCGTCTTTTCTTTGCCTTGCTGCAATATATTGAAAAGTTCCAACTCTTATATGACTCAACGCCACTCGTGTAAGAACTGCTCCTTGTAAAGGTGTATCTCTAACTATATCTTCACCAGTTTTAACAACTGCTAAACTTCTTGTCGTGGGGATATTTAGATTAAACATTGCCTCACTTATTAAATATTCCCTTAACATTGGACCTAATGCTGCTCGTCCATCACCATTTCTCGAGAAAGCAGTTTTACCTGACCCTTTAAATTGAATATCATATTTTATATTAGATTTATTTGTATGTTCACCAATTAAAACTGCTCTACCATCACCCAGCATTGTAAAATGTCCGAATTGATGACCTGCATATGCTTGAGCTATTGAATTACTTCCCTCCGGTAACAAATTTCCAGAAAAAATTTTAGATAATTCTTTATGACTAATTTTTGAAAAATCTAAATCTAATGATGATGCCAATTTGTCATTAAGCAAAACCAAATCAGGATTTCTTACAGGTACAGGATCTATATCTTCTTTAAAAGATCTTGATAAATTAAAGTAAGTATTGTTAAAATTCCAATTGATTTTACTCATTAAAAAGCGGTTTTAATACTATAAACCGCTTTTTTTTGAATTTGAAATTTATTTTTTCTTGTATTTAGCTGCTTCCTCAGAACCACCAGTTGCAGAACCTTTACTATATGAGTGGGCACCCATACCAGCTAATTGACCATCTTTGACAATTAAATATTGATTTCTTATCTCTTTTCCCTCAAAAAAACACTCTAATATTTCTCTTACTCCATCAGCATACCTTGCTTGAGCTGTCAAAGATGTTCCTGATGTATGAGGTGTCATTCCATGATTTGGCATACTTCTCCATACATGATCATTTGGAGCTGGTTGAGGAAACCAAACATCTCCAGCATAACCGCTTAATTGACCACTTTTTAATGCTTTCGCAATTGCTTCACGATTACAGATTTTTCCTCTAGCAGTATTAACAATATAAGCTCCTTTTTTCATTTTACTTATCATTTTATCATCAAATAAGTTCTCTGTTTCAGGATGAAGAGGGCAATTAATAGTAACTACATCACAGACTTTAACCATCGACTCAACAGACTCATGAAATGTAAGATTAAGTTCTTTTTCAACAGAATCGGGCAGCTTATGTCTATCAAAATAATGCAAATGAACATCAAATGGTTTCATTTTTCTTAGTGCATCTAAACCAATTCTACCAGCTGCAACAGTTCCAATATGCATACCTTCAACATCATATGATCTTTGAACTGCATCGGCAATATTCCAGCCACCTTCATTAACAATTCTATGTTGATTATGATAATCTCTAACCATTGAAACAATCATCATAACAATGTGTTCAGCCACAGATCTAGAATTACAATAAGTTACTTCTACAACATCAATTTTATTATCCATGGCAGCTTGTAAATCAACATGGTCAGAACCAATACCTGCTGTTATTGCCATTTTAAGATTTTTAGCTTTTTCAATTCTTTCTTTCGTTAGATAATATGGAAAAAACGGTTGAGATATTACTATATCAGCATCAACAATATGTTTGTCAGCTTCACACCCGTCTCCATCCTTACTATTCGTCACAATCAATTCATGTCCATTACTTTCTAGAAATTTTCTCAATCCTAGTTCACCAGACACACATCCTAATAATTGTCCTGGAGTATAGTCTCTACCTTTAGGTGAAGGTAAGGTCATTCCATCAGGGTATTTTTCTATTTTTGGTAATTCAGAAAGTGCATATGATTTTGGCATTCCACCTTTTGGATCATCATATAAAACGCATAATATTTTCATTTATTCTCCTGTGTATTTAAATATTTATTTAAGGCATCTAACATTATTTTGAAGTCTCTAGCAAATAAATTATTTTTTATTTGGGTAAGATTTTTTTAAAACAAATCGGTTAATAATTATTGCAGATATAATTATTATTATAGAACCTGTAATTACTGGGCTTAATAAGTAATCAAATGATACACTACCTATTATGACTATAATGGGGTTTCCTCCAGCTGGTGGGTGAGTAACATTAAATAAAATCATTAAACCAACTCCAAAACCTACAGCTAAAGGAACTATAATAAAAAGTGGTAAAGGCACAAAGTGTAAAACAATTAAGCCAACGATTGCAGTAATCAGGTGCCCAAAAAATACATTTTTTGGCTGTGCAAAAGGACTTTCTGGATAACCATAAAGTAAAACCATTGATGAACCAAATGAAGCTAATAAAAATACTCCAAAATCTGTTTTGTAAGTTAAGAAAGTTAATATCCCTATTGTTAAAATAGAGAATATACCTGCTAGAATAGATTGTTTGACATTTCCCATAGTTCTAAATCGATACTATTTTTTTTAGTGTTTTAAAAGGTAATAAAATACATTCTTTTCTAGAAATATTTTTTTTTTTAAATAATTTATTTAAAAATAACCATTTTTTTTCGGTTATTTTTGAATTTTCATCAAAATATGATTTTGCATCATCGCACAACTTGTTCAATTTGTTTTTTTTTTCATTAATTGAAATTTTTGACAATAAATTTGCAGATGCATTACAATAAATACACGACTTTCCTTGATAGCCAAAATCTATTATTTTATTTTTTTCCATAATTAACTCTATTTGAATTTCATCACCACAAAGTGGATTTTTTAATTTAGAAATATGAGTGTGGTTCTTGATACTTTTGCAATTATTAGTATCAGTTGCTATTTTTAATATCTCTAAGTCCATTTAAATTTAAATATAAGATAATATAATATAAGTATGAAATCTTATATCCAAGCAATAAAAATATTAAAAGATGGTAAAATTAAAATAGGGAATGAATTTATTAATTCATCAAATTGCTTAAACAGAGTAAGTTCAGTGAATATTTACTCTAGTTCAGATTATCCATCTGCAAACAATTCATCATTTGATGGTTATGCAATTAAATCTAGTGATACAATTAATTTAAAAAAAAAACTCCAAAAATTTGAGATTGTTGGAACAATTGCCGCAGGTAATAAACCACTAAAAAAAAAGATTAAAAAATTTCAAACAGTTGAAATTATGACTGGTGCATTAATACCTAAATCTTTAGATACGATAATACCTATTGAACAAATAAATTTTTATCCAAATAAAAAAAATGCAAAATATATTTTATTAAATAAAAAAACTTCAAAGTTTGATAATGTTAGATTTAAGGGTTCTGATTATAAAAAAGGTGAATTACTTATATCTAAAGGAACAATTTTACAATCTAATCATATATTAGCATTAAAAACTTTAGGAATTAAAAAAATTCAAGTTAAAAAAAAACCAAATATTTTGTTTTTTTCAACTGGGAATGAAATTACAAAAAAGGAAAAAATTTCTGATTGGGAGGTAAGAAATTCAAACTGTCATTACATACACTCATTAAATCAAAATTTTTTATTTAATTTTAAGGATGGTGGTATTTTAAGAGATAATCAAAGTCAAAAATTTAAATCTCATATCAACAAAATGTTAAATTCAAAAATTGATTTAATTGTAACTTCAGGAGCTGTATCAGCTGGTAAATTTGATTTTGTTCCTAAAATAATTAAGAACTTTAAATTGTCTAATTATTTTAAAAGTGTCTTAATAAGACCAGGTAAACCTATTATGTTTGCAAAAATAAAAGGTAAGTCTAAAGTTATTTTTGGTTTACCGGGAAATCCAATTTCATCAGCAGCATGTTTTAGATTCTTTGTATACCCTTATTTAAGAAGTTTACTTGGCATTAAAGAAGAAATCTCTTTTAAGGCAATATTAAAAAATGAATTTATAAAAAAAAAACATTTTACTCGTTTTGTAAAAAGTAAATTGAGTACAACTAAAAATGGTAAATTAGAGGTTCATATTTTGAAAGGTCAAGAATCGTTTAGAATTAAATCGTTTATTCAATCTAATATTTGGGTAATGCTTCCTTCAGGTAAATCAAAATTTAAAAAAGGTGAAACCGTTGACTGTTTTTTTCCAAATCATTCAAATAAAATTTTATCCTAAGACATCTCATTTTTGTTGTAGTTGAAATAAATAAGAATTATTAATTCGTTAATGATTGAACTTAAAAATGAAAAAATTGCTGTTCCGGTTGTTTTGTTTGCAGGCCTACTTTGGTCATTTGGTCCATTAGTGGTTAGGTATATGGATCAACCTCAATTTGTGCCTTGGCAATATATATTTGGAAGAGGCTTAACAATATTTATAATTTTAAATCTTTATTTATATTTTGAAGAAGGAATAAATTTTTATAAGAATTATAGAAAAATTGGTAAATCAGGGTTATTAGGCGGTTGTGGTTTAGGCATAGCTATGATTTCTTTCATATACTCAATAACAAATACTTCAGCAGCGATTACTTTATTGTGTTTAGCTGCTATGCCATTTTTTACAGCTTTATTAGCATTTTTATTTTTAAAAGAACGAATTTCTCTGAATGTTTGGATTTCAATATTTATTGCAACTATTGGTATAATTATAATGGCATTTGGCAATACAGAAAAAAATTCTGTTATTGGTTTTATTTTTGGCATTACTTCATCAATAGGATTTTCTATATTTTCTGTAACACTAAGATGGCGAAAAGAAACGCCAAAGTTTACGACAGTAGCAATTGCCGGTCTATTTTGTTTTGTTGTTGCTACAATGGTTATTTTAACAAAAAATCAACCATTTTTTGCAACAAGTTACAATAGTACCATGTTTTCCTTACATGGAACTTTAGTATGTCTAGGTTTAATTTTATATTCTATAGGCTCAAAAGCAATTCCAGCAGCAGAATTGACTTTATTATCTTTAACAGAAGTTATTGGTGGAATTTTTTGGGTATGGTTGCCTTTATTTGGAATAAATGAAGTTCCGTCAACCAATACTATTGTTGGTGGTTTTTTTCTTTTTGTTTCTATTATCTATTACAGTTTAATTATGAGATGGAACAAAAGATATATCGCTCTTAATTAAGATTTTATTTATGGAACGACCAGATTTTTTTACATTAAAAAATGGCGATAAAGTAAAATTGCCTTTCTCAAGCGAAGAATATAATCAAAGGATTAGTAAATTAAGATCTGTAATGGAAAAAAATAATTTAGATATGATTATTTTAACCTCAATGCATAACATTGCTTATTATACAGGTTTTATTTATTGTTCATTCGGTAGACCTTATGGTTGCATTATTACAAATAATAAAATTTCAACTATTTCTGCAAATATAGATGCAAGTCAACCCTGGAGAAGATCTTATTGTGATAATGTAATTTATACTGATTGGAAAAGAGATAATTTTTTAAAAGCAATAGTTTCAATAATTGGACGCGATGCACCACCAAAAAATATTGGGATAGAAAATGATCATATAACATTAGATATGAAAGATAAGATTGGGTCTATTTTTACATTTTCAATTTTTATAGATATTTCAAAAAAACTTATGAAATTAAGAATGATAAAATCTAAAGAAGAGATAGAAATTATTAAAAATGGTGCAAGAATAGCTGATATTGGTGGTGATGAAATTGTAAAAAATATTAAAGAGGGAGCAACTGAATTAGAAATTGCAATTAGTGGCAGAGACAAAATGGAAAGAGAAATCGCAAAAACTTATCCGGACGCAGAATATATGGATACTTGGGTATGGTTTCAATCTGGAATTAATACTGATGGTGCTCATAATCCAAAAACGAACCGTAAACTAATAAAAGGCGATATATTATCTTTAAATACCTTTCCGATGATATCAGGTTACTATACTGCTCTTGAAAGAACTTTATTTTTAGATTCTGTTGACAATCAATCTTTAAAAGCTTGGGAAGCAAATGTAAAAGTTCATAAAAGAGGAATTGAATTGATTAAACCAGGAGTAAAGTGTTCAGATATTTGTAATGAATTAAATGAATTATTTGCCGAACTTGGGTATTTACAATACAGAACTTTTGGTTATGGACATTCATTTGGTGTACTTTCTCATTTCTATGGTAGGGAAGCAGGTTTAGAATTGAGAGAGGACATAGATACAATTTTAGAGGAAAATATGGTAATTTCTATGGAGCCTATGATTTTAATTCCAGAAGGAACACCTGGTTCTGGTGGCTATAGAGAACATGATATTTTAGTTATAGGTAGAGATGGAGCTGAAAACATCACTAAGTTTCCGTTCGGACCAGAACACAATGTGATTAAAGGGTAAAATGAGTGAAAATAAAATTATTGTAAACAGTTGGAATGAATGGGATCCACTTAAACATGTAATAGTTGGCAGAGCAGATGGTACTTGTATACCTGCACCAGAACCTGCTCTTGATGCAAAGGTCCCAGAGGACTCAGATATGAGAGGACAGTTTGGCCCCAGAACTAAGGATACTGTAGATAAAGCAAACCAACTTTTGGACGATTTTTCGAACATATTATTAAAAAGAGGTATTAAAGTTGATAGACCTACACCAATTGATTTCAATCAAAAAACATCAACTCCTGATTGGAAAGCAGAGACTATGTTTGGATGTATGCCACCTAGAGATGTTTTATTGACTGTAGGAAATGAAATTTTAGAAGCGACAATGAGTTATAGATGTCGATGGTTTGAATATTTGTGTTATCGCCCTTTATTAAAGGAATATTATAATAATGACCCAAACATGAGGCACGAGTCAGCGCCGAAACCAAGATTGACTGATGCTGATTATAGAAAGGATTATTTATCAGACAAAATAGGCATTCAAAAAAGATTAAAATGGACTGAGGATAAATTTTTTGTGACTACAGAGGAAGAACCATTATTTGATGCTGCTGATGTGTTAAGATTTGGTAAAGATTTAGTAATTCAACATGGTTTTACCACTAATTTAAAAGGAATAGATTGGTTAAAAAGACATTACAAAGATCACAGAATACACGCTGTAAACTTTCCAGGAGATCCTTATCCAATACATATTGATGCTACCTTTACACCTATTAAAGAGGGTTTAATTATTAATAATCCACAAAGAAGATTGCCAAAAGATCAAAGAAAATTATTTGAAAATAATGGATGGAAGATAATTGATGCAGCACAACCAGCTCATAATGAGCCACCACCACTTTGTTATTCATCTGTTTGGCTTTCAATGAATGTCTTAGTTTTAGATCCAAAAACAGTTTGTGTTGAAAAAAGTGAAAAGTATCAAGCAGAACAACTTGATAAACTTGGAATGGAAGTAATTCCAGTTGAATTGCGTGATGCCTATGCCTTTGGTGGAGGACTTCATTGTTGCACAGCTGATGTTTATAGAGAAGGTAGTTTAAAAGATTATTTTCCAAAACAATAAATATTAACTTGGATTTTTTTTTAAAAATTCAATAAATTTTATCACTTCTTGAAATTTTTCATCTGGTATATCTTTGTAGCTTGCTTTAAATTTATTTTTTACACATATTGCAATATGTGCATAAGGATTTCTTCCTTTAGGGTGATTAGGATGATCAGGTAATTGCCCTTGTAGATAATCACCTGCATTTTGAATTATTTTCCAAAGTTTAATAGCATTTTCTTTATTCATTTATAAAGAGATATTATAGTGTTATTTTTAAAAGTAAATTATGTCTAAAGTTTTTAAACTAGGAATTACAAAAAGTAATAATCAAAAAATTGAAGAGGTTGAGTCAATAGAAGTTTTAGCAGATAAAGGTATAGTTGGTGATAGGCATTTTGATGATTACAACGATCCATTCTGTCAACTATCTTTAATAGAGTCTGAAAATATTGATAATTATAATACAAAATTCGGATTAAATATTTCTTACGTAGATTTTAGGCGCAACATAATTACAAAAGGAATAAAACTTAATAATCTTGTTGGTAAAAAATTTCAAATTGGAAATGTAAAAGTTGAAGGAATTGATTTATGTAGACCATGCAAACATCTTTCTGAAATGTTAAATCAAGATAATATCATTAAAGAGTTTTTAAAAAAAGGTGGTTTAAGATGCCAAATTTTGTCATCTTCAATTATACATACCGGAGATGAGATAAAATTTTAAAACAATTTTAATTTTCTTTTGATTTATCTATATCAAATTTTTCTAATCCTCTCGGATTTTCTTTATCATTTTCAATTGTTTCAAATTTAGCTCTTTTTTCTAATTCCTTTTGCATTAATCTTTGTTCTCTTCTTATTTCCTCTTGTTCTCTAAGTTTTTGCTCTCTATCAAACTTTTCTTCCCATTCTTTAATCTTAATATATTCGAGCTCTCTTTTTTTATTTTCTTCTTCTTTAATAACTTTCAATTCTCTATTCTTTCTTCTTTGCTCTTTTAATTCTTTTTGTTTTTGCTCTTCTTCTCTTACTTTTAAATCTATATCTTTTCTATTTTGCTCTTCTTCTCTTAGTTTTAAAGTTTTTTCTTTATCTCTTAACTCTTTTGC
>CACOLY010000003.1 GCA_902628195.1 uncultured Pelagibacteraceae bacterium | reverse complement strand
AAATCACAATTGTAGAAAACTCTGATAATAAAATCTTAAAGAAAAAAATTGAAAAAAGAAAAAATACTAAATGTATATTAACAAATTCAAATTTAGGTTTCGGTTCTGCATTTAATATTGGTGCAAAACAAATTAATTCTAAATATATTTTTCATTTAAATCCTGATGTTATTATTAACTCAGATGTTATTTTTAAAATGTATGAAATTGCTGAAGGCATTAATAATCTTGGTATTTTATCCTGTAAAGAAACTACAAAAATTACTGAAATTTTAAATCAAGATAAATTAGATTTTGAAGAAGTCGATAATGTAAAAGGATTTGTCATGTTAGTTAATAACTTGAATTGTAAAATATCTGGATATTTTGATGAAAATTTTTTTTTATACCTTGAGGAAATTGATTTGTGTAAAAGATTGAAGCTTCTTAATAAGAAGATCTATATATCAAAAAATATTTTTGTAAAACATTTGGCTGGAAAATCTCATGATCCAACCTATTCGGAAAAAATGGAAATTCAAAGAAATTGGCATTACATGTGGTCTTTATTCTATTATAATAAAAAACATTATGGTTTCTTTAAAGCTTACAGATTAACCATTGGAAAATTTATATCAGCATATTTCAAATCAGGTTTTTATTTTTTCATTAATAAAAAAAAGTACTTAATTTATAAACATAGATTTTTAGGATTACTTAATAGTTATCTAAATAAAAAATCAAGTTTTAGAATTTAATTTATTTTTCTAATTTATATTTTGGAAAACAAAGAATAAAAAAATCTTTTTTATTAGGTCTAACTTTTTTAACTCTAATTTTTATTTCATTATAAAAATTCCAAGCAAGTGGTAATAGGCCTATATCTTCATTAAAAGTTTTTAAAAAATTTCTTGGTTTGATAGGTATTTTGCTTCCAGGACAAAATTTGTTTTGTTTGAATTCATTATCATCAATAATATAATCTAATTTGATCTTAGAAAAATTCAAAAATGTGTTTGCTTTAGCTGCTGCACCATAACCTATTATTACTTTTTCTTTTTTGATATTTTTAATATTATTTTTAATAATTTTAACTTTTCTTGAGCATTCATTGGCCCATTTTTTATAATAAGAATAATTCAGAAATTTTTCTTTTTTAATAATTTTTTTAATTTTATTTGAATTTGATTTCAATTTTATAACAAACAAGTAACTTGATCCATGTATTGTTTTTTTTTCAACATTGTGCAATTTTAATTTTGCTCTTTTAGTTAATTGAAGCATGCTTTTTACATTAAAAAAGTTTATATGTTCATGATAAATTGTGTCAAATTCTCTATTTTTGCACATATCTGCCTGACTGGTTTGAATAATTAATGTGCTTTTTTCATGCATGAGTTTTTTTAAATTAGATAATAAATCAAATGGTTTTGGATTATGCGCAAACGAATTTTGAAGAATTATCAAATCAAACTTTTTATTAATTTTTTTTATCATCTTTTTATTAAAAAAATCACAATATATTTTATGTTTTTTTGAAGAAATTTTAAAAATATTTCTTGCAGGATCAACGCCATAAGTTTTGTATCCCTTTTTTTTAAAAACATCTAGTTGTGATCCATCATTACAACCAATATCTAGGATATTTTTATAAACAACTTTAGATGAATTTTTGATACAGAAATTATAAAACTGTTTCATATATCTAAGATAGGTTTGTGTTGTTCCACTTACATAATCATAATTTCTATAAATTATTTTTGGATCAACCGCTATGGATAATTGTAAGTGAGTACAATCTAAGCAAGTATTTACTTTAAGTTCATATTTTTTTTCTATCGCATTTTTTTTTTTTAAATATGAATTTGCTAAAGGTTGTTTGTTAAGATCAAAAATTTTAGTTATTTTTTTAGATCCACAAGCAAGACAGTTTTTTATTTTTATGAAAGCCACCGATTATTTTTTAAACTCCATTCAACTACTTCTTCAATTCTTTTACTAAGTTTTATTTTTGGTTCCCAGCCTAAAGATTTCAATAATTTTGGACTAAGTGAATATCTTAGATCGTGTCCTGGCCTTGAAGAATGATTATCAATCAATTCGTAAACTAAATTTTTTTTTTGTACTTTTGCAATAGTTTGAGCCAATGTTAGATTATCAATTTCTTCAGGACCAACTAAATTAAATTTAGGACATTTAGCATTTCCAAAATCTCCTTTATGATTATAATCTTTAAGATTAAGTATAAACATCAAACCATCAGCTACATCTTGAGCATGAATATAATGTCTACTACCTGCTTTAGTTTTTTCTTTATTAGCATGGATTAAAACTTTTTGTTGATCTCTTACTCTTTGAATCGTCATAGGTATAAATTTTTCAGGATGCTGTCTTTCTCCAAAAACATTCATAGTATGGGTAATATTGATTGGTAATTTATAAGTATTTTCATACGCAACACAGAATTCTTCTGCGGAAGCTTTACTTGCGCTATATGGGTTAGTAGAGTTATATCTGTCATACTCGCTATAAGAAACACCTTCTGGAGCATTTCCAAATATTTCGTCGGTAGAAAAATATACAAACTTTTCAAGTTTTGGTAATCTTCTAGCAAAATCCAATAAATTAACTGTGCCTACTACATTATCTTGGACAAACTCCATTGGAAATGTAATCGATCTATCTACGTGACTAGCTGCTGCCAAATGAAGTATTATATCTGGCTTGCCGATTGCTGATTCTATCTGAGAATTAATTTCTGCTTTCAAGTCATGGAAAACAATTTTTAATCTTTTTTTATCCTCAATTGAAAACTGTTCTAAAATTTCGTTAAGCCTATTAAGATTGCCAGAAATATCTAATCTATCAATTGTTACAATTTTCCAGTCTGTATTTTTAATTATATATGCAATAATGTGATGAGCTATAAAACCCGCACCACCAGTAATTAATACTTTTTTCATTTAAATTGATTTTTAAGTTTATTTTGGTCTTTTTATGGTTATTTTAAACTAAAGTCAAAAATTACATCAATTTTATATGAAAATAGTTTTAGTAATTCCTTATAGAGGCATAGGTGATTTAATTTTTCATATACCCTTAATTAGAGGATTGTCAAAAAAATATAATTCTAAAATTACTGTAATTACTAACAAAGTTAATAAAGCTAAAAATTTACTTAGAAATGATAAATCAATAAAAAAAATTGAATACATAAGTTTTCAAAGAGAAAAACAAATAAAAAATTCCTTTTTATTTTATAAAAAAATAAATTCCTTAAAACCTGATATATGCATCCTTACAGCGCCTACTAGAAGATTGATAATTCCTTTAATTTTCTCAAACTCAAAAAAAAAAGTTTATTTTAAAAAAGATAATACAAGAGATTTATCTAAATATATAATTAAACAATCAAAAATTGAATTACCAAACATACGATTCGATAAAAACTATTTACTTAAATTTAAGAAAAACAAAATATCAAAAAAAAACGTATTCATAAGTATTGACTCAAGACATGATTCTAATAATTGGAACCAAATTTATTATATTGAATTAATTAAACAAATTTTAAAAAAAAGATCTACTAATAAAATTTTTATCAATTTTGATCCATCAAAAATTAAAACTTTTAAAAGAATATTAGATTTATTTAAAAATGAAAAAAAGATATTTTTTACATACGCATCAAATTTTAATGAATTAATTGTGATAATGAATAATTGCTCATTAATTATTGGAAATGAGTCAGGTCCGATTTGTATTGGTGCTGCATTAAAAAAGAAGGTATTTAGTATTTATTATCCAAAACATACAAATAAATCCAGCAAAACAATTTATAACAAAGTTAAATTTTTTAATTCAGATAAAATTCCTTCTCAAAAAATTATATCTAATATTTTAAAAAATATTAGATAATTATTTTTCCTTATTAATCTTTAATACACCTATAAATGCCTCCTGAGGTATTTCAACTCTTCCAAATTGTTTGGATCTTGCTTTTCCTTTTTTTTGTTTTTCAAGTAATTTTCTCTTTCTATCTGTGGCACCACCACCATGAATTTTGGTCAAAACATCTTTTTTAAAACCTTTAATTGTCTCTCTTGCAATTATTTTACCTCCAATAGCAGCTTGCACTGGTATCATAAAATTATGTCTTGGAATTAAATCTTTAAGTTTTTCACAAACTTCTCTACCGGTTTTTTGAGCAAAATCTTTATGTATCATCATTGCAAGAGCGTCGACTGGTTCGCTATTTACTAATATTCCAAGTTTGACAAGTTCACCTTCTCTATAACCAATTATTTCGTAATCAAAACTAGCATACCCACTGGTCATTGACTTAATACGATCATTAAAATCAAATACCACTTCATTTAAAGGCAGTTCATAAACCAGGACTGCTCTATTCCCAGAATAGCCTAAATTATTTTGAATACCTCTTTTGTCCTGACACAATTTAATAATTGATCCTAAATATTCGTCAGGTGTAATAATTGTAGCTTTAATCCATGGCTCCTCAATTGATTTGATTAATGTTGGATCTGGAAGACTTGAAGGATTTTGTAAATCAATAGTATCTCCTTTATTTAAATTTATTTTATAGACAACACCTGGAGTTGTTGTAAGTAAATTAACATCAAACTCTCTTTCTAATCTTTCAGTTATTATTTCAAGATGGAGTAATCCTAAAAATCCACACCTAAAACCCAAACCAAGAGCTGATGAAGATTCTGGTTCAAATGAAAAACTTGCATCATTTAATTGTAATTTAGCTAAACCATCCTTTAATTTTTGATATTCAGAACTGTCTACAGGAAATAATCCACAAAAAACTACAGGCTTACTTGGTTTAAAACCTGGCAAAGGATCAGCTAAAACTTTAGCAGCATCACAGATTGTATCTCCTACTTTTGTTTCAGATAAAACTTTTATTCCTGTTGTAATAAAACCGATCTCACCAGAATTAAGTTCGATAATATCTTTAGGTTTAGGGGTAAAAACTCCAACTTTTTCAACGATATAATCTTGATTAGTTGAAAGCATTTTAATTTTCATATTTTTCTTTATTTTTCCATTTATTACTCTTACCAATATTACAACACCAAGATAGGTATCGTACCAACTATCGACTAACAAGCATTTAAGGTCTTCGTTAGCATTTCCTATTGGTCCAGGTAATTTATCGATTATTTGCTCTAAGATATTATCAATTCCTTCTCCAGTTTTTCCTGAACAAGGAACAGCATTTTCTGTATCAATACCTATAACATCCTCTATTTGTTTTTTTGTTTTTGTAATATCGGATGCAGGCAAATCAATTTTATTCAACACTGGGATTATTTCATGATTAGTATCTAGTGCTTGATAAACATTTGCTAAAGTTTGTGCCTCAACTCCTTGAGTACTATCAACAATTAATATTGATCCTTCACATGCATAAAGCGATCTGCTTACTTCATAACTAAAATCAACATGACCGGGAGTATCAATTATATTCAAAATATAATCTTTTCCATTTTTAGCTCTATAATTTAATTTAACTGTTTGTGCTTTTATAGTTATTCCCCTTTCCCTCTCTATATCCATTGAGTCTAAAACTTGAGCTTTCATCTCTCTTTCTGTTAACCCGCCACAGTGATGGATTATTCTGTCCGCAATTGTTGATTTCCCATGATCAATATGAGCTATAATTGCAAAATTTCTTATATTATCAATAGTTGTCATTAAACTTTAAGATCTTATTTTAGCACCAGTTTCTTTTTCAACGGTATCAATTATCAGTTTATTCACTTTCTCTAAATCCTCATCATTGAGAGGCTTATCTAACGATTGGATGCCTACATTTATTGCAATTGATTTTTTATCAACAGGAATATTTTCGCCTTCATAAACGTCAAATATATCTACATTTCTTATAAGGTTTGGATTAACACTTGAAATAATTTCTATTAATTCTTGTGATTTAAAGTTTCTATCAATTATAAAAGCAAAATCTCTTTCTGACTTTTGAAAATCTGACACTTGATAAACCTTTTTTTGATCTCTTAATAATTTTTTAGGTCTTTTTAGATTATCGACAAAAATCTCAAATCCTACAAGTGACTCCGTTTTAATTTCAATTTTCTTGATTATATTTGGATGGATTTCTCCAAAATAACCAACAATTTTGTCTTTTTCATTATTTATAAAAATTCTTCCCGATTTTCCAGGATGATAATAATTGGGAGTTGTGTCATCTATATAAATTTTAGATCTATCATATCCAGCCTCGATTAATGTTTGAATAATATCTTTTTTAACATCAAATATATCTACAATTCTATCATCTTCTATCCATGATAATCTTGATATTTTTCCAGATCTCAGTCCACCAATAACAGTTTCTTGTTCTCCTGGATTTGAACCACTGAATATTGGTCCAATTTCAAATAAAGATAAATCTTTAATATCTCTATTTAAATTCTTTCGCATGTAAAAAATTAAATTTGAAAAAATTGAATTTCTTAAAACACCAATTTCTGAACTTAATGGATTGATAATCTTAATTTCTTTTTTGTTTTCTTTGAATAAGTTGTTATATTTTGAGTCTGTAAATGACCATGTGATTGCTTCGACATAACCTTTTGAAGCAATTGCTCTTTGTAAAAAATGAAATAATTTTTGTGTTTTGTTTAAAGTAGGTTTATGCCTTTTTTTTATTGGCTCAATAGTTTTTATTTGATCATATCCATGTATTCTTGCCAATTCTTCTATTATATCAATAGGTTGGGAAATATCAGGTCTCCATGATGGAATTGTTAATTTAAGATATCTTTTTTCTTTTTTAAGTTTAAAACCAAGATCTTCTAAAATCTTTAAAATTTTATTCCTAGAAATTACAAGACCTGTTACTTTTTCGAATAAGTTTAGATCAAATTTAATTGTCTTAGCTTTAAATTTTTCAGTTCTCTGAACATCTATCTTGCTAATTACACCACCACATACCTCTTTAATCAATAATGCTGCTTTATTTAAACCATCTTCAATAGACAATGGATCTATTCCTCTTTCAAATCTAAACTTTGCATCTGTATCAAGATTTAATTTTTTTGCAGTTTTTCTAATTGATTTTGGTTCAAAATAAGCTGATTCTAATAATATATTTTTTGTATCAAGTTCCGTACTCGATCTTGTTCCGCCTATTATTCCTCCTAAACCTAAAACACCTTTGCTGTCACTTATAACACACATACCATTTTCCATTTTGTAATTTTTGTTATCTAAAGCTGTAAATTGTTCTCCAGATTTAGAATTTCTAACAATTATACCTTTTTCAATTTTATCGGCATCATATGCATGAAGTGGTCGATTAATATCAAGCATAACATAGTTAGTTATATCAACTATTGCTGAAATTGGTTTTTGACCAATTGAAATAAGTTTATCTTTAAGCCACTTAGGACTTTCTGTATTTTTAACATTGGTAATTAAACAACTGCCAAAAACACTACAACCTTGACCCTTTTCTTTTGTAATTTTTACACTCAAGGTGTGTTTTATTTTAGATTGAATTTTTTTTTCTTTAGAATTTTTTAATCTTCCAAAACCAGAAGCAGCAAGATCTCTAGCTATCCCTCTAATACCTAAACAATCTGGTCTATTAGGGGTAACAGATAAATCAATAGAATTTGGATTATTATTTTGAAAATAATTTTTACCAACACTTTTCTGATATTTAGATTTCGGTAATTCTACAATTCCTTCTCTTTCATCCGATAAATTTAATTCAGACTCAGAACATAACATTCCATATGATGTTACACCTCGAATTTTAGCTACTACTAATTTAGTTTTAGTTTTAGGAATAACAGCACCGGGAGGAGCATAAATTGTGATTAATCCTGTGGTAGCATTTTTTGCACCACAAACAACTTTTTTCATATCTTTTTCTCCTACATCAACATCACAAACTTTAAGCCTATCAGCATTGGGATGTTTTTTTGTTTTAGTGATTTTTGCTACTTTAAATAATTTATTATCTGCAGATAAGCTTTCTACACTTTCTACTTCTAATCCGATATTAGTAAGTTGATCTATAAGAAATTTCTCTTTTAAGCTTGTATTTAAATGATCTTTCAGCCAATCAAATGTGATCTTCATCTGCTTAAGCCTCTGTAATTTGTCGGCACATCTAAAGGATCAAATCCAAAATGGTTTAACCATCTATAATCACAATCAAAAAAAGCTCTAAGATCATTAATTCCGTATTTTAGCATTGCTAATCTATCTATACCAATTCCAAAAGCATAGCCTTGATATTTAGCTGGATCAACTCTCACATTTTTTAAAACATTAGGGTGAACCATTCCACATCCTAAAATTTCAAGCCATTGATCACCTTCGCCTATAACAATTTTTCCATCTTTAATTTTGTAGCCTATATCTACTTCTGCTGATGGCTCAGTAAATGGAAAATGACTCGGTCTAAATCTCATTTTAATTTTATCAACCTCAAAGAATTCTTTTATAAAATAATTAAGACATCCTTTTAGATGCCCCATATTTATTTCTTTATCAATGTGTAAGCCCTCCACCTGATGAAACATTGGTGCATGTGTTTGATCACTATCTGACCTATAAGTTCTTCCAGGAGCAATTATTTTAAATGGTGGTTTATTATTAATCATTGTTCTTATTTGAACAGGTGATGTGTGTGTTCTTAATAGCTTTTGTTTTTTCTCATCTAAATAAAAAGTATCATGCATATCTCTAGCAGGATGATGGTCCGGAGTATTCAGTGCTGTAAAATTATTAAATTCATTTTCAACATCTGGACCTTCCTCAACACTAAAGCCTATTTCTGAAAATATTGATGAAATTTCATCTATAGTTTGTGATACAGGATGTATCTTACCTCTTATAATTGATCTTTCTGGTAAAGATACGTCAATTTTTTCTTTTTTTAATTTTTCATTTACCTCTGAAATTTCAATTTCACCTATCTTTGAAATAATTAAATTTTGTAACTCATCTTTAATTTTATTAAGTTCTGTTGCATATTTTTTTCTCTCAGAAACTGAAATTGATCCAATTTTTTTAAATTGTTTTGTTATTAAACCATCTTTACCAAATAACTCTGTCTTGAGTTGGTTAACTTGTGAAAGATCTAGTTTAGATCTTAATTTAGATAAAAATTCATCTCTTATTTTTTTTAGATCTGACATTTTTACAGATTATTTCTTCAGAAAAATAAAACAATAGAGAAGATTAATTTAATGCAGATTGAGCTTTTTGAACAATAGATTTAAAGGCTTCTGGACTATCATAGGCTATTTCAGCAAGAATTTTTCTATCTATTTTTATACCACTTTTATTTAACCCATTAATAAATTTTGAATATGTAAGCCCTTCAGCTCTTACACCTGCATTAATTCTTTGGATCCAAAGTGATTTGAAATCTCTTTTTTTATTTCTTCGATCTCTATAAGCATATTGCATAGCCTTTTCCATTGCCTGTTTAGCAACTCGAATTGTATTCTTTCTTCTGCCCCATTGTCCTTTTACTGCTTTTAAAACTTTTTTATGCTTTGCTTTACTAGTTACACCTCTTTTTACTCTTGCCATCTTAACCTCTGATACTGTAAGGCATATACGATTTAACAATTTTGCCGTCCTGTTTAGACATTGTTGTCGTACCCCTTAATTTTCTTATTTGCGAATTTGTTCTTTTAATCATGCCATGTCTTTTTCCAGCCTGAGCCATAATTACTTTACCTCTGGCAGATATTTTAAATCTTTTTTTTGCTGAGCTTTTTGTTTTAAGTTTTGGCATAATTGAGCGACGTTATACAAAGAAAGGTATAAATTTACAACCTATATTAAGGCCTTATAGAGGTTGAATTACCATTATCATTTGTTTTCCATCAAATTTTGGATGTAATTCTACTTTTCCTATATCTTTCATATCCTCTTTAATTTTACTCATTAATTCATTTCCTAAATGGGAATGCTGAAGTTCTCTTCCTTTAAATCTTATAGTAAATTTAACCTTATCACCTTTTGCAATAAATTTTTTTGCATTTTTAACTTTAAATTCATAATCGTGTGTTTCTGTTACTGGTCTCATTTTAATTTCTTTCAAGGAAATTATTTTTTGTTTTTTCTTTGCTTGATTAGCTTTTTTTTGTGCATCATATTTAAATTTACCCATATCCATTATTTTACAAACAGGAGGATTAGCATTTGGCGCTATTTCAATTAAATCAAGTCCTTCATTTTTTGCTTTATTTATTGCTTCATTCGTATTTAAAATACCTAAATTTTCTCCATCGCTAGATATTACCTGAACTTCTGGTGACAAAATTCTATTATTAGATCTTGGTCCACGATCTTTATTTTTTTTTTGAAAATAATTTTGTTTGAAGTCTGCCACTTAATTTTGGGATACTTTGTTTAAAGCAGAGAATTTTTTTAAGAATGAATTTAGTTCCATATTTTCTTGTTTATTAGAATCCAATCTTCTAATGGTTACAGAATTACTGTCAACTTCTTTTTTACCACAAATTAATAAAACTGGTATTTTTGCCAATGAATGTTCTCTTATTTTATAATTTAAATTATGGTTTTTTAAATCAACAATTGAACTCATACCAGCTTCTTTGATCTTTTCCGATACATTTGTTGCATAGTCCTCGAAATCCTCTGAAATTGGTATCACAACTGTTTGTAATGGAGAAATCCAAAATGGAAATTTTCCTGCATAATTTTCTATTAATATTCCGATAAATCGCTCAAGTGAACCAAACAAAGCTCTGTGTAGCATCACTGGAACTTTCTTTGTTCCATCTTTATCAACATATGAAGCATTTAATCTTCCAGGTAAGTTTAAATCAACCTGAACTGTTCCACATTGCCAGTCTCTGCCAATTGCATCTCTTAAAACAAATTCTATTTTTGGACCGTAAAATGCACCCTCACCTTTGTTTATAGAATATTCTAATTTAGTAGCTTTAACAGCATCCAATAATGATGCCTCAGCTTTATCCCATACTTTATCATCTCCAACTCGGACGTCAGGCCTATCAGCATATTTTAAAACTACATTTTTAAAACCTAAATCTTTATAAATGTCTAAAATCAAATTTGTAACATTTAAACATTCGCTAGTAATTTGATCCTCTGAACAAAAAATGTGAGCATCATCTTGAGTAAATGCTCTTACTCTTAAAAGTCCATGGAGTGCTCCTGAAGGTTCATAACGATGAACTTTTCCAAATTCTGTAATTCTTAAAGGTAAATCTCTATAACTTTTTAAACCTTGATTAAAAACTTGAATATGTCCTGGACAATTCATAGGCTTAATAGCAAAAACTTTTTCATCAGGGGTTTTTGATGTATACATATTTTCTCCATATTTTTCCCAATGTCCTGATTTTTCCCATAACAATCTATCTAATACTTCTGGTGTGTTTACCTCTCTATAACCTGCTGCATCTTGACGTGCTCGCATGTAATTAATTAATTTTTGAAATAAAGCCCATCCTTTTTCATGCCAAAATACTGATCCAGGACTTTCTTCTCTAAAATGAAACAAATCCATTTCTTTTCCTAATTTTCTATGATCTCTTTTTTCTGCTTCTTCAATTCTCTTTAAATAATTATCTAAGTCTTTTTGGGAAGCCCAGCCAGTACCATAAATTCTTTGTAACATCTCATTTTTTGAATCTCCCCTCCAGTAAGCACCAGCTACTTTTGTTAGCTTAAAATATTTACCAATTCTTCCAGTTGATAATAAATGTGGACCTCTACAAAGATCATACCAATCACCATGATAATAAATGGAAACCTCGTTATCTTTTGGAATCATATCAACAAGCTCAACTTTATATTTTTCTCCAAGTTTAGAATAATGTTTTTTTGTTTCTTCTCTTTCCCAGACTTCCCTTCTTGTTTTTTCATCTTTTTCGATTATTTCTTTCATTCTAATCTCTATTTTTTCAAGATCGTTAGGAGTAAAAGGTTCTTCTCTATAAAAATCATAATAAAAACCATCCTTTATTGCTGGACCAATAGCTAATTTTGTACCAGGAAATAACTCTTGGACAGCCATTGCCATTATATGAGTTGTGTCATGTCTAATTGCATCTAATCCCTCTGGATCATTTGCGGTGTAAATTTTAACTGAACTATCTTTATCTATATTAAAATATAAATCTTTTAATTCTCCATTAACACTCATTATAAGTGCTTGTTTAGCAAGAGATTTACTTATTTTTTCAGCTATTTCGATGCCACTCACTTTTTTTGGAAAATTTATTCTATTTCCGTCTGGTAAAGTTATTATAGGCATCTAATTAAATAATTTTTTATACTCTGAATAAGTAGAAAAACACATTTTTTCAACATTAAACTTTTTTATGATGTTTTTTCTACCTTCATTGCCCATGATTTTCAATGTACTTTCATCCAAAGTAAATCCTTGAATAATTTTATCACATAAAGATTTAGCATCACCAGATTTAAATAATAAACCAGTTTTCTCATCATCAATAGTCTCATTTGAGCCACCAATATTACTTGCAATAATAAGTTTTTGCATTGATTGCGCTTCTACAGCAACTCTTCCAAATGCTTCAGGCTCAATTGATGCTGAAATAATTATATCTGAAACTTTATATGCTAGAGCCATATCATTACAATGATCTATAAATTTTACTTGTTTTGTCATTCTATACTTTTCGGTTAATTCTATTAATTTTTTTTTATATAAATTTCTTCCTTGATCATTTCCTAAAATCACAACATAAAATGCTTCATATCCAAGTTTTATATTTACTAAGTTAATTGATTCTAGAAATAATTCTTGCCCCTTCCATCCAGTAAGTCTCCCTGGTAGCAAAATAATTTTTTTATTATCTTTAATATCCCATTTTTGACGAAGTTTTTTTTCCTCAATTTCTAGTTTTGTAGAAGGATCAAAGTAATCTACATTAATACCTCTAAATATAACTAACAGTTTTTTTTTAATATCTATAAATTCAGAATAATTGTCTTTTATATGTGAAAAAATAAAATTTGAACCAGCAATTATTAAATTTGATCTTACCATGACTGAATTATAAAATTTTTTAAATTTTCCTTTGAAATTATAAGTTCCATGAAAAGTTGTTACGAATTTTCTTCCGGTAATTTTTGTTGCTAATAGACACGACCAAGCAGGTGCTCGACTACGTGCATGAACAATTGAAATATTAAAAATTAAAATAATACAGATTAATATAATCGAATTTAATATCATCAATAACGGATTTTTACTATGTACTGGTAGTCTAATTAATTTTACTTTTTTTTTATCAACATATTTTAATAATTCACCACCGCTTGTAACAATAAATGATTTACAATTATTTTCTGGTAAATAATGTGCCAGATCATAACATCCTGTTTCTGCTCCACCATATCCTAGTTTTGGGATTACTTGTAAAACTTTTAAATTAGATGTCATTAAGTATTATTATATAATATTAGATATAAGATATAAACTTTTATGACCAAATTCAGTTACCTTAAAATAACAAAAAATAAAAAGATAAGATATTTAAAGATTTTTCAAAAAAAAAGCCTTTATCTTGTTTTTCTTCATGGTTTTATGTCAGATCTTGAAGGAAAAAAACCTAAAGTTTTTTTTAATTTTGCAAAAAGAAATAAATTAGGTTTTTTAGCTTTAGAATATTCTGGTCACGGAAAATCCTCTGGCAAATTTATAAATGGCAATATTTCAAAATGGAGTAAAGAAACTTCATATTTAATAAAAAAAATTGTTAAAAAAAATAAAATGATACTAATTGGTTCAAGCATGGGTACATGGATTTCTTTAAATCAGATTTTAAAATTTAAAGATCAAATTTCTGGTTTAATTGGAATAGGTTCAGCTCCAGAATTTTTACAATATTTGATGTGGAAAAAATTTTCAAAAAAAATGAAAAAAGAAATAAAAAAAAATGGAATAATTAATCTCAAACATGGAGATTATGAATATCCTATTACATTTCAACTTATTAAAGATGGAAGAAAAAATAAAGTATTACATAGAAAAATTCATCAAAAAATCAATGTAACGATGGTTCATGGTAGTAAAGATAAATCTGTTCCAATCATTTACTCAAAAAAAGTCTTAAATATGTTTGTAGATTCAAAGAAAAAATTAGTTTTAGTCAAAAATGGGGATCATAGTTTATCTTCACCTAGATGGTTAAAAATTTTACAAAAAGAATTAAAATTAATCATTAACTAACTTGTTTGATTTTAGACTTTAAACTAATTGGATTTTTAAGCTTATTTAACATTTCTTTTGGACAAACCTGTACAAAATTTTTAATCTCCTCTGTAAAATTGCTAATTATTTTTTTCGATATTTGAGATCCTGTTTCTTCGTAATGTTCTTTGATTAATTTCATTAAAAAATTAATCCAATAATTTGTTTCAACACTTTGTGATACTACGGAGTCTGAATTTATTTTTTTTTCAAGCTCTCCTGATTTGTCATAAACAAAAGCCATTCCACCTGTCATACCAGCAGCAAAATTATCTCCAACGTTACCAAGAATAACAACTGTTCCACCGGTCATATATTCACAACCATTCGAATCACATCCTTCTATAACTGCTACAGCACCAGAGTTTCTTACTGCAAATCTATCTCCGGCTTGTCCTGCAGCAAATAATTTACCTGAGGTAGCTCCATATAAAACTGTGTTACCAATAATGGTATTTTCATTTGAAATCAAATTACTTTCATCAGAAAGCTTTATTGAAATAGTTGCACCAGAAAGTCCCTTTCCAACATAGTCATTTGCATCTCCTTTAAGATTTAGTTTTAAACCTTTCGCTGAAAAGGCTCCAAAAGATTGACCAGCTGAACCTTTAAAGTTTAAAGTGAGAAAATTTTCATCTAATTTTTCATAACCGTACTTTGTAAAAAGATGATGAGAAATTCTTGTACCAACTGCTCTATTTGTATTTTTAATTACAAATTCTTTTTCAACCCTCTCAGAATTATCTAAAGACTTTTCTATATCAGGCCAAATTTCTTGATCTAATGTTTCAGGGACTTCATTTATATCCTGGGATTCGCAATATCTTTTCTTGTTCCCTGGGTCTGCTTGAACAAATAAAGGATTTAAATCTAAATCATCTAAATTTGGTGAAGCTTTACTTACTTGCATTAATAAATCTGTTCGTCCAATAACATCATTTAAAGATTTAAAGCCTAGTTCTGCTAAAATTTCTCTTACTTCTGAAGCAATAAAGGTAAACAGATTAACAATTTTATCAGGTGTACCAGAAAATTTCTCTCTTAATTTTTCATCTTGTGTGCAAACACCTACTGGACAAGTATTTGAATGACATTGTCTCACCATAATACATCCCATTGCAACTAAAGCAGTTGTTGCAACCCCATATTCCTCTGCGCCCATCATAGCAGCAATAACCACGTCCCTGCCAGTTTTAATGCCTCCATCTGTTCTTAAGGTAACTTTGTGTCTTAAGTTATTTAGAGTAAGGACCTGATTGGCTTCTGTAAGCCCCATTTCCCATGGAATACCAACATATTTTACACTTGTTTGTGGTGTTGCTCCGGTTCCACCATTGTGACCTGAAATTAAAATTATGTCTGCCTTTGCTTTTGCTACTCCTGCAGCAATCGTTCCTACACCAGATGATGCAACTAATTTTACACCAACTCTAGCTTTTGGATTTATTTGTTTCAAATCATAAATTAACTGAGCCAGATCCTCAATTGAATAAATATCGTGATGTGGAGGTGGAGAAATTAATGTTACTCCAGGAGTTGAATGTCTCAATCGAGCTATTTCATCTGTAACTTTAAACCCAGGCAATTGACCGCCCTCTCCAGGTTTTGCCCCTTGAGCAATCTTTATCTCAATTTCATTACAATTATTTAAATAATTTACTGTTACTCCAAATCTTGCAGAGGCAATCTGCTTTACCCTTGAATTTGCACTGTCTCCATCATCCATAACTTTAAATCTTTTTTCATCTTCACCACCCTCACCACTACAAGATGCTCCTTTAATTCTATTCATTCCTATTGCTAGGGTTTCATGTGCTTCCTTAGATAACGCTCCATGAGACATACTTCCACTACCAAATCTCTTTAAAATATTTTCTAAGGGTTCGACCTCTGATAATTTTATTGACGGACCTAATTTCTTTTTTCTAAAATTTACTAAGTCTCTCAAATTTATTGGTGGCAAATTATATATACCTTCAGCATATTTCTTATAAGCATCATAAGAGTTAGAGCTTACTGCGCTCTGTAACAAGTGAATAAGATTTCCCTGATATTGATGAGTTTCACCATTTTTTCTATATCTATAGATACCACCAATTGGTAATACTGTTTCTGTACTCTCAAATGCTTCTTTGTGAATTTCTCTTATTTTTTTTTCAATACCAGTTAAACCAATACCTGATATTTTTGATACAACTCCAGGGAAATAATCATTAACAATGGATCTGCTAAGTCCCACAGTTTCGAAATTGCATCCTCCTCTATAAGAACTCAAAACTGAAATTCCCATTTTAGACATTATTTTTAAAAGGCCAGCGTTTACTGATTTTATATATCTTTGAACACATTCATCAAAACTAAACTGACCAAAAAGTTTCTTAGAATATCTTTGATATAAACTATCAAACGCTAAATATGGATTTACTGTAGTAGCACCAACACCTATAAGTGTTGCAAATGAATGGGTGTCTAAAGCTTCTCCAGATTGAACATTAATTGAAACATATCCTCTCAATTTTTTTTCAATTAAAAAGGTGTTTATTGCTCCTACACATAATAACATTGGCATAGGCAGTTTTTCTGATGAAAGGTCTTTGTCGCTAAGAACAAGTTGTTTAACACCTTGTCTCACTGCAATTTCAGCCTCTTTTTGAATTCTTGTGATAGCATTTGTTAGATTTTCATTTTGCAAAAATGTACAATCTAAATTTATAGAATTTTTACCAAAAAAATTTATAAATTTATCAAATTGTGAATTAGACAAGATTGGGCTGTTTAAAACATAAATATTTTCTTTAGTTAAAGTATCAAAATCTAAAATATTACCTAAATTTCCAAATCTGGTTTTTAAACTCATTACTTTATTTTCTCTTAACGAGTCTATTGGAGGATTAGTTACCTGACTAAAATTTTGTCTGAAAAAATGATAAAGTGGTCTATATCTATCAGATAAAACAGCTAAGGGTGTATCATCTCCCATAGAACCTGTTGCTTCTTTTGCATCTTCAGCCATCGGATGTAAAATAAGCTCTAAGTCTTCTAGACTTATTCCAAAGGTGTATTGTCTTCTTCTTAAATTTTCTCCTTCGAAATTATTTTGTTCATTTGAAATAGCTAATTTTTCATCTAAATCAATTATTTGTGAATTAAAGTGTTTAAACTCCTTAGCCAAATAATCTTTAATTTGATCGTTTGAAAAAATTTTCCCTTTTTCAATTCTTACTCCAATGATTTCACCTGGGCCTAATCTCCCTTTCGACAAAATCCTTTTTTCGTTTAATTCTATCATTCCTGTTTCTGAACCTGCGAAAAGCATTTTATCTTTTGTAATTGCATATCTAAGAGGTCTAAGTCCGTTTCTATCATTAGCAGCAATAACCCACTCGTTATCTGTAGCTGCTATAGCAGCAGGCCCGTCCCAAGGCTCCATGGTACTATTTAAAAAATTGAATAACTGTTGATGGCTTTTTGGAAGAGTTTTATTTTTTTTTGACCAAGCATCTGGTACTAACATTAATTTTGCTAAAGGTGCAGATTGACCAGATTTATTAAGTAATTCAAAAACATTATCTAAAGCTGCTGAGTCTGAAACACCCTTTTGAATTACTGGCTTTAAATTTTCTACATTATCAAAAAGCGGACTGCTCATCTCTTGTTCATGAACTTTCATCCAATTTTTATTTCCTTTATAGGTATTAATTTCTCCGTTGTGAGCAATAGCTCTAAAAGGTTGGGCTAAACTCCAACTTGGTGCTGTATTGGTTGAAAATCTTTGATGAAATATTGCGTATCTTGAAATAAATCTTTTGTCTTTCAAATCCAAATAAAAGTCTGAAATTGCTTCGGCTAGATAAAGCCCTTTGTAAATGATTGATTTTGAACTGATTGAGCATATATAAAAGTTGTTTAATGATAACTCAAATGCCTTATTTTCAATTTTTTTTCGTGTTTCATAAATTTTTCTCTCTAAATTTTTATCTAATAAGTTTGAATCGTTAGATTTAAATAGAACCTGAATTATTTCTGGCATGGTTTGAAATGCTTTTACACCTAAAATTTTTGGATTTACCGGAACTTGTCTCCATCCATAAATGCTAAAATTATTTTTAGTTAATTCACTTTCTACAATAGTTTTGCAAGCCTCTTGAGAAGAATAATCATTTCTAGGTAAAAAAATCATACCTACACAAATTTCAGAGTTATCATAGTCGTGACCTGTAACCTCAATCTTCTCTATAAAAAAATCTTTAGGAATCTCAACGTGTATACCTGCTCCATCGCCAGTTTTTCCATCGGCATCTACAGCACCTCTATGCCATACAGCTTTTAAGGCTTGGATCCCGTATTCAACAATTTCTCTAGATTTCTTTCCCTCAGTTGAAGCAATTACACCTACGCCACAAGCATCATGTTCCATCTCTTTTGAATAAACATGATTTTCACTTAATAGTTTAAGATTTTTTTTATAATTATTCATTATGCTACTTTTGTTTTTTTTAATTCATTATTTTCTAAATAAGTTTTCATAGCAGCTGCTGCGTCTCTACCATCCTTAATGGCCCATACAACAAGCGATGCACCTCTAACTATATCTCCTGCAGCAAAAACACCTTCTAAATTAGTTTCCATTGTATTGAAGTTTGTCTTTAAAGTTCCCCATTTTGTTACTTGTAATTCTTTTGCATCAAATAAATAAGGTAGATCTTCTGGATCAAATCCAAGAGCTTTAATAACCATATCAGCTTTCATCTCAAATTCAGAACCCATTTTTATTTCGGGTCTTCTTCTACCTGAATCATCAGGTTCACCTAATTGAATTTGATTAACAATTAATTTTTCTAACTTATTAGTACCTTTGAATTCCTTCGGACTTGATAACCAAACAAATTCAACACCTTCTTCTTCAGCATTTGCAACTTCTCTTGCAGAACCCGGCATGTTTTCTTTGTCTCTTCTATATAAACATTTAACTGAATTAGCTTTTTGTCTTATAGAAGTTCTAACACAATCCATGGCTGTATCTCCTCCACCAATAACAACAACATTTTTTCCTTCTGCACTTAAAATTCCTTTATCGAATAATTCAACTTTATCTCCTAATCCTTTTTTGTTTGATGCTGTTAAAAATTCCATAGCTGGAAAAATATTTTCTAAATCGCTTCCTGGCAAGTTTATCTCTCTTGGCTTATAAACTCCTGTTGCAATCAAAATTGCATCATGTTTCTTTCTTAACTGTCCTAATGTAGCGTCTTTACCAACTTCAAAGTTATGCAAGAATTCTATACCACCATCTTTAAGAAGTTTTGTTCGTCTTTCGACTACATTTTTTTCTAATTTAAAATTTGGAATTCCGTAAATTAATAAACCTCCTGCGCGGTCATAACGATCATAGATAGTTATTTTATATCCATGTTTTCTAAGTTGTTCTGCTGCCGCCAAACCTGCTGGACCTGCTCCTATAATACCTACACTTTGTTCCTTTTCATATTTTACTTCAATTGGTTTAATCCAACCCTTTTTCCATGCGTTGTCTGTAATGTATTTTTCTACAGACCCAATAGTTACCGTTCCATGGCCTGACTGCTCAATAACACAATTTCCTTCACACAAACGATCCTGGGGACATATTCTTCCACAAACTTCGGGCATATTATTTGTGCTTTGAGATAATTCGTATGCTTCTTTTAACCTTCCTTCTGCTGTTAACTTAAGCCAATCTGGGATGTTATTACTTAAAGGGCAGTGAACTTGACAAAATGGTACTCCACACTGAGAACATCTGCTTGATTGTTCTTGAGCTTTTTGCTTTATAAAATCATCATAGATTTCATTGAAGTCATCTTTTCTTGTCTCAATACCTCTTTTAGGTGGAGTCTGTTGACCTATTTTTACAAATTTAAGCATTTTATCAGTCATTTTTTTTCCAAATTTATGGCAAAATATACATTGTTTTTATTAGTAAAAGAAATATTTAGGTCAATATTTATTACCTATATTTAACTAAAATAAGCTTAAAATAAAGAAATTTTATTTTTTGCATACCTAGTATGATTAAATCGAATTGTTTTAAAAGGTTATTATTTGAGCTACCACACTAATATGCTCCAAAATTTTATAGAAATTCTCATACTATCAGCCGTCCAAGGAATATCTGAATTTTTACCAATAAGTTCATCAGCTCATTTGATAATAGTGTCTAGTCTATATGATATTAAAGCAAGCTCACTATTAATAGACATAAGTTTACATTTAGGTTCTTTAATAGCAATAATATTTTTTTTCAGAAAAGATTTATTTAATATAAAACATAATCAAAAATTATTAAAACTAATTATTATAGGTTCTATACCACTTATCATATTTGGGTACATACTACATTCAACTGAATTAATACATCTTTTAAGAAATATTAAAATCATAGCATGGACTACATTATTTTTTGGAATCATTTTATACTTTGCTGATCAGAGTAAAGTTGATCAAAATATTTCTTCAAATCTTAATATAAAAGCTATTCTATTTATTGGATTATTTCAAATACTTGCATTAGTACCTGGTGTGAGTAGAGCAGGCATTACAATGACTGCTGCAAGATTTTTAAAATTCAACAGAGTCGATTCAGGTAAAATTTCATTTTTGCTCTCTATACCTGCTTTAGCAGGAGCAAGTTTTCTTGGATTAAAAGATATACAGAAAGAAACTTTAGAAATCAATTTATTAGTAATTATTGCTATAGTTTTGTCTTTTCTATTTTCGTATATAACAGTAAAATTTTTTTTAAATTATTTGAATAAATTTTCATTAAATGTTTTTGTAATTTATAGATTAATAATTGCATTAATTTTATTATCAATAATTTATTTTTAAACTGATCGTTTTATTAAAGGTAGTAATTGAGATAATAAAACTCCGCATAGTATAAAAAAACATCCTAATAAATTATTAACTCCTAATATCTGATTTAATAAAAACCAGGCTGCAATTGTTGCAAAAACACCTTCTAATGAAAAAATTATTGCTGCTGGAGCTGGTGTAATATTTTTTTGTGCATAAATTTGTAAAACAAAAGCAAATCCTCCTGAGAGAATTCCTGCATATAAAATTGAGTCAATTTCATTTAAAATATTTTCGATTATAAATTCTTCATAAATAAATCCAATCACAAAAGAGAATAACGCTACTAATAAAGTTTGAATAGCACCTAAAGTTAAAGGTAAATCATATTTTGTAACTATTATTCCAGTAAAAATGATATGGGTGCTCCAAAACAAAGCGCCTAATACAACAAGTGTATCTCCAAGTCTTACTGTTGCATCATAAAAATTCGTAAGTAGATAACCACCAATTAAACATAGAACTACAGATGGCCATACACTCCAATGTATTGATTTTTTTCTAAATAAAAAAATTATAATTGGTACCATAGGGACATAAAAAATTGTAAAAAATGCTGCGTTAGCAACATCTGTATACAAAAGAGCAACCTGTTGTAATGCTGAACCTAAAAAAAGTGATAACCCAATTAAAAAGGATAGTGTAGCAAATGTTTTAAAGTCTAATTTGAACTCTGATTTAAATTTTTTTACCTCAAATAAAAATGCAAGAGGTAAAATTGCCAAAAATCCGACAAAAAATCTTACAGCGTTAAATGTGAAAGGACCTATATTATCCATACCTGTATCCTGGGCAATAAAAGTGGTTCCCCAAATAAATGTGCATAATAATGCACTAAATAATGAGACTGTTTTTGACATAATTTTTTTTAGACTGCTAATTTGTAAGCAAAGTTTTTTCCTAAATTTTCTTTCAACTCGTTGTTAAAACGAGCGGCTTCTGCTCCATCAATAATTCTATGATCGTAAGACAATGATAAAGGCAACATAGTTCTTGTAACGAATTTTCCATCTAAGAAAACTTGTTTTTTTTCAGATCTTCCAATTCCTAATATCGCAACCTCAGGAAAATTTATAATAGGTGTAAAAAAAGATCCTCCAATTCCACCTAAACTTGTTATTGTCATAGATCCACCAAATAATTCTTTTTTATTAATTTTAAGATTTCTACATTGATCGCTAAGATTTTTAAGTTCAGAACTTATAAGATTAATATTTTTATTGTCTGCATTTCTTAGTTTGGGAACCATTAAACCGTGCGGAGTATCTACAGCTATTCCAATATGATAATATTTTTTAATAGTCATTTTTCCAATATCAATATCATCGATAGAGCTATTAAAATTAGGAAATTTTTTCAATGAAGCAGTCAAAGCTTTGACGATAAAAGCTAAAGGTGTAATTTTTTTTTTTTCTCCAGTATATATATCAGTCAGTGATGATCTAAATTCCTCTAGCTCTGTGATATCTGCTTCATCATGATTGGTTACATGAGGAATATTTGTCCAAGAATTCATCAAGTATTTTGATGATAATTTTTTAACTCTTGGTATATCTTTTATATCTACTTCTCCAAATTCTGAATGAGAATATTCTTGTTTTATCTTTTCATTTCTTTTGTTCTCATTATTAACTAAATTATTAGATTTTGAAGCTACAAATAATTTTACATCACTTTCAATAACTCTACCTTTGCGTTCACTGCCTACAACTTGATTAATATCTACCCCAAGTTCTCTTGCGAATTTTCGAACCTTTGGACTTGCGGATGATATATTTAAAACTTTATTTTGATCAGTTAATATTTTTTGAGTCTCTGGTTTTATTTCTTGATTTTTTTTAATCTCTTTTTCAATTGCTGGTTTTTTTTCAACTTTTTCATCTGCTTCATCAATATTTTCTAAAATTAAGATTAAGTCACCCTCTGAAACTTTATCTCCCACCTTTGTTTTTAAAGTTTTAATTTTACCATCAAAATTTGAAGGAATTTCTACGCTTGATTTATCACTCTCTATTGTTATTAAAGGATCATTTTTTTTTAAAGATTGACCCTCAGAAACTAAAACCTCAATCACTTCTACATCCTTGAAATCTCCGATATTGGGTACTTTTATTTCAATTTCTGACATTATAATTTTGTTGGCATAGGTTTATTAATATCTATTTTGTATTTTTTGATTGCCTCTTGAGCATACTTAGATGCTATAAGCTGTTCTTTAGCTAATACACTTAATCCATAAGTAATAACATGCTCCTTATCAACTTCAAAAAAATTTCTTAAATTTTTTCTAGTATCACTTCGTCCAAAGCCATCTGTTCCTAGAGAATAAAAACTTTTATTAACGTAGGGCCTAATTTGATCTGAATTCATTCTCATGTAATCGGATGCTGCTAAAATAGGTCCTTCCGATTTACCCAAACATTTTTCAACATAAGACTTCTTTGGTTCCTTATCTGGATTTAAGAGATTATATCTTTCTACCTCTAAACCTTCTCTTCTTAACTCATTAAAACTTGTTACACTCCATATTTCACTGTCTATTTGATATTCTTTTTGTAATATTTCAGCACCTGCAATCATTTCTCTCAAGATTGTGCCGGATCCCAAAAATTGAATTTTAGTTTTTTTATATTTATTAAATTCTTTAATTTTATACATTCCTTTTAAAATTCCTTCTTCACAAGATTTATCTTTAGGCATTGCAGGATGAGGATAATTTTCATTCATGGTTGTAATATAATAGAAAATATTCTCTTTTTTTTCATGCATCCTTCTTAATCCATCTCTAAAAATAACTGCTAATTCATAATGAAATGTTGGATCATATGATATACAATTAGGAATTGTTGAAGCCATAAGATGACTATGACCATCTTGATGTTGCAAACCTTCTCCTGCTAAAGTTGTTCTTCCAGCTGTAGCTCCAATTAAAAATCCTCTAGACTGACTATCTGCCCCTGCCCATGCAAGATCCCCTATTCTTTGAAATCCAAACATTGAGTAAAAAAGATAAATAGGTATCATCTCAATATCATGGTTTGTATAGGAAGTTCCTGCTGCAATCCAAGATGACATTGCACCTGCTTCTGTAATTCCTTCCTCTAAAACTTGTCCACTTTTTTCCTCTCTATAAGAGCTCAATTGAGCAGAGTCTTCAGGTTCATATTTTTGTCCCTCGTGAGCATATATCCCAACTTTTTGAAAAAAACCCTCCATACCAAATGTTCTAGCTTCATCAGGAATAATAGGAACCAATCGAGGTGCAACATTTTTATCTCTTAGAAGATTTGTTAACATTCTAACTAATGCCATTGTAGTAGACATTTCTTTTTTACCAGTTGAAACTTTCATATTATCGAAAATATCCCTAGGAGGAACTTTAATTGGTTTTGCATAGGAAGTTCTTTCTGGAATAAATCCACCTAATTGAAGTCTTCTTTCTTTAATATACTTAATCTCTGGAGAATTTTGATCAGGTTTATAATATTCAATATTTTTTACCTGTTGATCTGTCAACGGAACATCAAATCTATCTCTATAATACATTAAGTCATCAACATCTAATTTCTTAGTTTGGTGTGTTGTATTTACACTTTCTCCACTTTTGCCCATACCATAACCTTTGATAGTCTTAGCAATTACGACTGTTGGGCTTCCAATATTTTTAGATGCTTTATCATAAGCGGCAAAGACTTTATGAGGATCATGACCACCTCTGTTTAATCTCCAGATATCTTTGTCGGAAAGACTAGAGACCAAATCTTTAGTTTCTTGATATTTTCCAAAAAATTTTTCTCTAACATAAGCTCCATCTCTTGCTTTCATAGCTTGGTATTCACCATCAACTGTTTCATTCATTGTTTTTACTAAATAACCAGTTTTATCATTTGCTAATAATTGATCCCAGTAAGAGCCCCATATAACTTTAATAACATTCCAACCTGCGCCCCTAAAAATTCCCTCTAATTCTTGTATAATTTTCCCATTACCTCTTACAGGTCCATCCAATCTTTGTAGATTACAATTAATCACAAATATTAAATTATCTAGTTTCTCCCTTGCAGCTAAACCTATTGCTCCAAGAGACTCTGGCTCATCCATTTCTCCATCACCTAGAAATGCCCAGACCTTTCTACCTTCATCTTTAATTAGACCTCTATTGATCAAATATTTCATATATCTAGCTTGATAAATAGCAAGCATTGGTCCTAACCCCATTGAAACAGTTGGAAATTGCCAAAAGTTTGGCATCAACCATGGATGAGGATAAGAGGATAAACCACCTGGATTAACCTCTTGTCTAAAACTATCTAACTGTTTTTCATTCAATCTTCCCTCAAGAAATGCTCTAGCATACATACCAGGAGCGCTGTGGCCTTGAAAATAAACTAAATCTCCCCCAAATTTATTATTTTTGGCTCTCCAGAAATGATTCATTCCAACATCATATAAAGTAGCAGCAGATGCAAAAGTTCCTATATGGCCTCCGAGTTCAGGAAATTTTTTATTTGCTCGCACTACCATCGCAGCAGCATTCCATCTTATTAAAGATCTTATTCTTCTCTCTATATTTTGATCACCATTTGATTTTTTTTCATCACTTGCAGGGATCGTATTTATATAAGGGGTATTTTGTGTATATGGAATATTAGCCCCTTCCATGTAAGCTTTATTAATTAATTCCTTAATCAAATAGTGAGCTCTCTGGTTTCCATCTTTTTCTATTACATCCGAAAGAGATTCTAACCACTCGCTTGTCTCTAATGGATCAATATCTCCTTCATTTGCAATCTGTATTATTTCAGATTTTTCCTCAACAATTTTTTGAAACGTTTTTTTTTGTTCTTGATTTTTTTTTAATGAGCTTTCTGCTTCCTCAATTAAATTTTCAGTATTTTTTGGAATATCCTGTGAAGAAGAAGATTTTTTTTCAACACTTGATATATTTAAAATTAAATCATCTTTAGAAACTTTATCTCCAACTTTCACAGCTATAGACACAATTTTTCCGGAAAAAATTGATGGTATTTCAACACTAGATTTATCACTTTCTATAGTAATTACAGGATCATTCTTTTTAATTTCTTGACCCTCTTTAACCAGTAATTCAATTACCTCAACATTTTCAAAATCACCAATGTCTGGAACTAATAATTTTTCAGTCATTTTTTATGTTTTATACACTATAAAAAAGTTGTTAAATGCAAATCTTAACACATTCTGCTCAATTTTTTGACACTCTTTAGTTATATGCTACAAAAATGATAAAAAAGTTATTAAAAACACTTATCCAGCCAAAAGTTAGCACTTATATAGATGCTAAAATATGGATACAAAAAATTTTATTAGAAGAGAAATACGGAAAGATCAATTCTTAAATTCTCTCAACACATAAAGCTATACCCATTCCACCACCTATACAGAGTGTTGCACAACCTTTATTTTTTTTTTGTCTTTTCATTTCATGTATCAAAGTAACTAGAATTCTTGCGCCCGATGCCCCAATTGGATGACCTAAAGCAATTGCTCCTCCATTTACATTTACTTTATTTTGATCAATACCTAGCTCTTGAATTACTGCAATACTTTGTGCAGCAAAAGCCTCATTAATTTCAAACAAATCAATTTCATCTAATTTCCATTTTGCTTTCTTGGCAGCTAGGCGTACGGCATCTATGGGACCTAAACCCATCAAGGAAGGATCCACTCCGACTGATGCCCATGACACTATTTTTGCTAATGGCTTAATTGATTTTTCTTCTACTTCTTTTAAAGAGGTTAGGAGTAAAGCAGCGGCACCATCATTTATTCCAGAGGAATTTCCAGGTGTGACTGTTCCATCTTTTTTAAAAACTGTTTTTAATTTTTCTAAGTCAGACATTTTTAGATCTGACCTTGGATGCTCATCATAATCTAAAAGATTACCATCTAGATCTACTTTAATTAATTCATCACTAAATCTATTATTGTTTATTGCTTTTTCAGTTTTTTTTTGTGAATTTAATGCGAATTCATCTTGAGTTTGTCTTGATATATCAAATTTTTTTGCAACGTTTTCTGCTGTAACGCCCATATGATAATTATTAAATGCATCTATTAATCCATCTTTAAGCATTGTATCCAATAATCTATCCTCAGAAAATTTTTTTTCATCTCTGTAAAAAATTGAGTGTGGAGTAATTGACATATTTTCTTGGCCACCAACAATTACATTTAATGACTCACCTAATTTGATTGATTGATATCCTGACACAACTGCTCTAAGTCCGGATCCACATACTTGATTGATGATATGTGCAGGTTTGGAGATTGGTATACCAGCATTTATTGCAGCCTGCCTTGCTGGGTTCTGTCCAGCTCCTGCAGTTAATACTTGTCCCATTATTATTTCATCAATTTCTTCTGTGGTAGTTTTAGATCTTTTTAAAACCTCTTTTATGACTATGGATCCAAGTTGATCAGAGCGTATATTTTTTAATGATCCTTTATAAGTACCTATCGGTGTTCTAATTGCGCTAACGATCACTACTTCTTTCGATTTATCAACCATAAAATTTTAAATTTATCTTAGCATTAAAATACACTAAAAATTAGTATACTATAATTAAATAAAAATTTAGAAATGCGCCTGTAGCTCAACTGGATAGAGCGCTTGGCTACGGACCAGGAGGTTCTGGGTTCGACTCCTAGCAGGCGCACCATAAATGTAATATATATGTTAAAATGGTTATTAAATGCTTCTCTTCAAATGTCTGTTATATATTTTTTTATAATTATTTTCATAATTTTATTAATCTTAACTTTTATACTATAAAGAATTATGTCTACAAAATTTGAGCAAATAAGTTTAAAACAGGGTTTTATGAAACATAACGGTGGTGTTATGTTTAGAAATATTTCAGAAACAGAATATGAATTTAAATCTAAAATAAATGAAAATCATTTAAATGCTGCGGGTATTACTCATGGAGGATATTTATCTGCATTGGTAGATGCAGGGGCAGGAACTGCAGTGCACCGTTCAGCTGATAATGCTCCTTGTGTAACTATTTCGTTAGATCTAAAATTTATAGGTGTATCAAAACTAGGTGATGAAATAATAGGGCATGTAAAAATTCTTAAAAAAACAAAAACTTTAGTATTTGTTTTCTGTGAATTGAAATGTGATAATAAAATTATCACTTCAGCGTCAGGAGTTTGGAAGATTCTAAAAGTTAAGCCATCTAATTTAGGACCAGGTGGATAATTTCTTATCAGAATTAATGTTTTGTAAAAACTATATTGTGATAAAATAAATTTAATTAATAAAGCAAATGAGAACTTTTTATCCTCTGATTCGGTCATGTTTTAGTCTATTTTTGTTCTTTAGCAATAACTATATCTGGTAGGTAAAAAAAAGAATATACCAAAGATAGAAATGACAAAAAATAAAATCACAGCAGTTTTAGGTCCTACAAACACAGGTAAAACACATTTGGCTATTGAAACAATGTTAGCTTTTGATACTGGAATGATTGGTTTTCCATTGAGATTACTTGCTAGAGAAGTTTATGACAAGGTAATCAAAAAAATTCAGTTAGACAAAGTAGCTTTAATTACAGGTGAAGAAAAAATTATTCCTACTAATGCGAAATATTTCTTATGCACAGTTGAGTCAATGCCAATTGATAAACAATTAGAGTTTGTCGGGGTAGATGAAATACAAATGTGTGCAGATCATGAACGTGGTCATATTTTTACAGATCGTTTGATAAATATGAGAGGCAGTAAATTAACAATGTTTATGGGCTCTAACACAATAAAAAATATAATATCAAAATTAGAGGATGATATAGAATTTATTAATAGAAATAGGTTATCAAAACTCTCGTACTCAGGTCATAAAAAGATTTCTCGTATTAATAGAAAGACTGCAATTATAGCATTTTCAGCAGAAGAAGTTTATGCAATAGCAGAATTAATTCGAAGACAGAAAGGTGGGGCAGCAATAGTCATGGGATCATTGAGTCCAAAAACTAGAAATGCTCAGGTTGAATTATATCAATCAGGTGATGTTGATTTTTTAGTTGCTACGGATGCAATAGGAATGGGAATAAACATGGATCTTAATCATGTATATTTTTCAAATTTAAAAAAATTTGATGGACGAAAGCTAAGAAAACTTAACTTATCAGAAATAGGCCAAATTGCAGGTAGAGCGGGTAGATACTTAAATGATGGATATTTTGGAATTACCGGTCAATGCAAAGAAATTAATGCCGAAGAAGTTGATTTACTTGAAAATCATAGATTTGAGGAAATACAATATTTATTTTGGAGAAACTCAAACCTAGATTTTAAAAATCCATTAAATCTTATTAAGTCATTAGATGAAAAACCAAATAAAGGGTGGTTAAGAAAAATACATGAATGTGAGGATGAAAAGGCTCTCAAATTTTTTTTAAGAGACAAAAATATTGAAAATATGAAATTGAATGAAGAAAAATTAAGACTTCTTTGGGAATGTTGTCAAATACCAGATTTTGTAAAAAAAGCTTACGGTAATCATTTTGAGGTAATAGCTAATGTTTTTAAATTTTTGAATGAAAAAAAAGGAAAAATAACTGAAAATTATATGCGTCTTCAACTACTAAAACTTAATAAATTGGAGGGAAATGTAGATTCTTTATCAAATAGAATTGCAAATGTGAGAACTTGGTCTTATGTTTCTAATAAAAATAATTGGGTAGAAAACCAAGATTATTGGATTGAAAAAACTAAATTATTAGAAGATAAACTTTCAGATAGACTTCATGAAGAACTTACAAAAACTTTTATTGATAAACGAGCAAGCATACTTGCAAGAGGTTTAAAACAAGATATGGAATTTGATGTGAAAATTTTAGGTAACAAGGTAATGATTGATGATCAGTTTATAGGTAAAATTAATGGACTTAAATTAGAACTAGATTTAAAAAAAAATGCTTTAGAAACAGATATAAAATCCTTAAAAAAAGCCGCTAGACAAACTATTGGTCCAGAATTTGAAAAAAGAATTCAAATGATAATGGAAACAGGATTAATTGAATTACACAATGATTTTAAAATTTACTGGAATAATTCTCCAATAGCAAAACTAATATCTGGAAGAGATTATTTGAATCCAGACTTAGAATTAATTGTGGACGAAATTTTAGAACAAAATCCAAAAAAAAAATTAATGATTTATTTAGAAATGTGGTTAAAAAATAAAATTAAGACTACTCTAAAAAGTCTTATAGATTTAAAAAACTTAAAAGATAAGAATTCCTCAATTAAAGCTTTGGCTTATCAACTATATGAGAGTAATGGGGTTCTCAAAAGAGAAAATGTACAAGAATATGTAAAAGATCTAAAGCAAAATGACAGGAAAATTTTAAGAGATCTTGGGGTTAAATTTGGCAGATATCATATTTTTTTATTTAAACTTATTAAACCAGAAGCAGTATCACTGAGAACATTATTATGGAAAAATTTTCACCAAAAATACTTTAAATTAATCCCTCCAAAATTTGGTCTAAATTTTTTGGATGATAAAAACCTCAATCAAAAATTCATGCTACTTTGTGGTTTTGAAAGATTTAATAATTATTATATTAGAATAGATATTCTTGAAAGATTATTTGTTCAAATTATTAATTCTGATATTAAAGAAAAAAATGAAATAAAAATGATACCAGAAATGTTAAATCTTTTAGGATGTAACAAGGAGAGTTTTATAAATCTATTAAAAAACATGAATTATAGAATTAAAGAAGAAAAAAATGAAGTTTATTTCAAATATATTCCAAAAAAAATAAATAGAAAAACTTTTAACAAAAAAAATACAAAAGAAAGTCCTTTTAAAATTTTAAAGGATTTACAATTAAACTAAAATAATGTTTTTCAAAAAAGGTAATATTTATATCGAAAATGATAATTTAACCAAAATTTCGGCTTTGTTAATTCATGCTGCTAAAATTGATGAAAATTATTCACCTGCTGAGGAAAAAATAATAAGAGAAACACTTTTAGAAATAGGTGCAAACAGTGAGAATATAAATCAAATTCTTGAAGAAGGAAAAAAAATCGAGGCTGACTCAAATCAAATTTTAGAATTTACAAAAGAAGTAAAAAATATGGATATTGATAGCAAAATAAAAATTATAGAAAATTTATGGAGAATTATTTATTCAAATAAAGAAGCGGATATTTACGAGACTAACTTGATGAGACGACTTGCTGGTTTATTATATATTGACAATATTACTATGGGGGATATTAAAAATAAAATCAAAAATGAAAAACCATAATGACTTATCTAGTTAACGATAAATGTATCAAATGTAAATTAACTGATTGTGTTGAAGTATGTCCTGTTGATTGTTTTTATGAAGGTAAAAATATGCTTGTAATTAAACCGGATGAGTGTATAGATTGTGGCGTTTGCGAACCAGAATGTCCTGTTGATGCCATTAAAGCTGATACAGAACCTGGAAGTGAAAAATGGTTAGAAATCAACAAAAAGTATTCTGAAATCTGGCCGAATATAAATGCAAAAAAAGATCCTCCATCGGATCATGAAAAATATAAAGATGAGCAAAATAAGTTTGAAAAATATTTTAAAGAAAACATTTAATAAAAAGAAAAAAAAAGTAACAAAAAAAAGAGTTACTCATTCAAAAAATAAGAAAAAGAAATTACTTAAATCTAAATTAAAGAAAAAAGTTACAAAAAAAGTAGCCAAAGTCGATGAAAAAAAATCTGAATTAAAAACAGAAAATTTACGTATTTCAAAATCTAATGAAACAAAACCTGAAATCAAGAAAGTAAAAAAACAAGAAACCGAAAAACGAGAATATAAAATAAAAGATTACGTCGTTTATCCAAAACATGGAGTAGGTCAAATTACTGAATTTAAAAAGATTAGTATCGGTGGAATTGATGTAGAAACTTATATAATTAAATTTGAAAAAGATAAAGCAAATGGAATGGTTCCAGTAAATAAACAATCTCATCTCCGTCCACTTGCAACTATTAATCAAGTGAATAAATGTATTTCAATTTTAAAGAGTAAACCAAAAATTAAAAGGTCAATGTGGAGTAGAAGAGCACAAGAGTATGAAGCAAAAATTTCATCTGGAAAAATCTATGAATTGGCTGAAGTTGTAAGAGATTTAAATAAAGGCGATGATCTTATGGTTGATCAATCCTATAGTGAAAGACAACTTTTTGAAAAAGCGTATGAGAGAATATTGTCTGAATTTCAAATAATCTTAAATATTTCTTTAGAAGACACACAAAAAAAATTAGATAAAGCTCTTAAAAGAAATTTAAATCCAGAAAATAAAGAAATAACCACTCAAGTTGTGAAAACTCCTACAGCTGATCTTAATGTTGATGAACCAATTGCTGAGAATGATGAGAATATAGAGGACTAAAAAAAAACGCCTCTCACACAAAAGTTATGAGAAGCGTTTTTAAAAAAGAATACTAATTTATTATCTTCTTCTTCTTTTTTTAGCTTTTTTCTTAGCTTTCTTAGCTTTCTTAGCTTTTTTTCTTCTCTTAGGCATCTTTAGCTCCCTTTTTAGTTAAACGAATCAGTTTGATTCGCTATTAAGTTATTTTTATTTTTTTATACGCGTTATGTCAATTCTTAAATTTAAATTTAAATTTTTTTAAAAACAAAAATAATATTTTTTAATTTTTATTATTGAAATGTAAAAAAAGTAAGCGTTTATGCGTATTATAATCAATTTATTAAAGTAATTTAATAAAGTTTTTCTAAATCATTTTTATATTTTTCTAAAATTTTTTTTCTTTTTAATTTTAATGTTGGTGTCAACATTCCATTTTCAATTGTAAATTCCTCTTCAATCAAGATAAATTTTTTAATTTTTTCCACTAAGGATAAACTTTTATTTAAATTTTCTATATAAAATTCAATTTCATTTTTATTTTCTTCACTCTCACTTACAATTAAAGCAACTAAATAAGTTTTTTTATCTCCGTAAACAAAGCTTTGCTTAATATTTTCATTTAAGCATAATAAATTTTCAACTTTTGATGGTGAAATATTGTCCCCGCCAAGATTAACAATAATTTCTTTTTTTCTGTCAGTTATTTTTAAATTACCTTCTTTACTTACTTCACCAATATCCCCAGTATGTAACCAGCCATTTCTAATTATATCCTCTGTTTCTTTTTTCATATTCCAATAACCAAGCATAACATTTTCACCTTTTACTAAAATTTCACCATCATCAGCAATTCTTATTTGGTTTGTTTTGAAAGGTGGACCTACTGTCTCAATTTTAATTTTTCCAGGAATATTACAACTAACAACCGGTGATGCCTCTGTTAACCCATATCCTTGTAAAGTAGGTAATCCAATAGAATTTAAAAATTCACCTATTTTTTGGTCTAAAGCACCGCCGCCAGAAACAAAGGCTTTTAATTTTCCACCAAATTGATTTTTAATTTTCCTTCTAACTAATAAGTCACAAAAAAAATTAATTATTTTTTGCTTAAAACTAAGTTTTTCATTATTCAAAATTTTTGTTCCAATTAAAATAGTGTTTTTAATCAAATTTTTTTTGACACCTTTTTGTTTTGAAAAATTAAGAAAAATTTTGCTGTATAAATTTTGATAAAATCTCGGCACCGCAGTCATAATTGTAGGTTTTGCAATTGACATGTTAGGTAATAACTTTTCCAAACTTTCAGCATAAAAAACTTTTGCACCAAGAGTTATTTGTACGTATTGAACTGTATGTTCATATGAATGAGATAATGGGAGCCAAGTTAAAAAAACAGGAGGTTCATTTTTAGTTAAAGAGTCTAAAATTTCTCTAGCACCTTCACAATTTGACAAAATTCCTCCATGACTTAACATTACCCCTTTTGGATTTCCAGTTGTGCCTGAGGTGTAAATAATACAAGCAAGATCTTTTCTTATTATTTCATTGTTATAATTGTTTGAAATTTTGATTTTTTCTTTTTGAGAATTTTTTTCTAAAATATTTTCAATACTTTTAATTTTTTTATCAAAATTTTCAAAAGATATAACTTCTACTGTATTTGAAATAAACTTTTTAATTTTTTTAAATTGAATATCGTTAGAAACTATACATATCTTTGGTTTGCAGTCATTAATTATATATTCGTAATCTTTTTCTGAATATGTCGTAAATAATGGAACTGTTACACCTCCTGCATTCATAATTGCTATATCCGCTATAAGCCACTCTGGCCGATTTTCAGATAATAAAACACATCTGTCCCCTTTAGATAATCTCTTTATTAAATACTCGGACAGTAAACAAATATCATCCTTTACTTGTTCCCATGTAAAAAAAACATCATCACTTGTTTTTAACCATTTTAAAAATAGTTGATTTTTAAATTCTTTTTTTTCTTTATATTTTTTAAAAAAAAGTTCTACTAAGCTATTAATTTTATTTAGTTCCATATTTTGGTGGGCGAAGAGAGAATCGAACTCTCACTTCTTGCGAAACACGATTTTGAGTCGTGCGCGTCTACCAGTTCCGCCATTCGCCCTTAATTGTTTAATAATTTATTAAATAGTATAAGAACTAAAATTATATTAAAACCAAAAAATGTTTAATAATCTTTATAAAAAATGTTTAAATTTAGCAGCTCACAAAAGTTCCAAATATTATTTGGCAATAATCTCTTTTATTGAAAGTTCATTTTTTCCTATTCCTCCAGATGTGATGGTTATTCCAATGGTAATATCTAAAAAAAATGATTTCATTAAAATCTTTCTGATAACTACAATTTTTTCAGTTTTGGGCGGTATGCTAGGTTATTTAATTGGTGCATTCTTTTTTGAATTTGGAACACATATTATGAGTTTTTATGGTTATGAGGATAAGTTATCTAGAATTAAAGAAAGCTTAGTTAATAGTGATGGTTTTTATGCTTGGTTAGGAGTACTTTTTTTAGCTGGTTTTACTCCTCTTCCATATAAAGTTTTTACAATTGCAAGTGGCCTGATAGGTTTTAACTTTTTAATCTTTGTTTTAATCAGCTTAATTTCCCGAGGATTAAGATTTTTTATCGTGTCATATCTTTCTTATAAGTTTGGCGATTTATTTAATGAATATATGGATAAGCATGGGTCAAAATGGTTTACAATAATTGGAATATTAATTGTTATCATTAGCCTAATAATTTATCAAATTTTTAAATCTCATGTTTAATCTTAAAGCTGAAATTTACTTGAGAATAATTTTTCTATTTAGTTTAATTGCTTTGATTTCTGCTTATTTTATAGAACATGTTTTGGGCCACCAACCGTGTAATTTATGCTTGATAGAGAGAATCCCCTATTGGTTTAGTATAATTTTAATATCATTGATATTTATGATGAAAAAAAATGAAAGTTTTTTTATTTTGCTATTAATACTGACTTTTATTTTTTCTTTTTCAATTTCATTATATCATTTCGGTATAGAACAAGGCTTTTTCCAAGAGTCAAATGTTTGTGGTGCGAAAAATTTTTCCGAAAATATGAGTAAAGAAGAATTGCTTAATATATTGAGTGAAAAGACTATAAGCTGTAAAGATGTGACATTTAGGATTTTAGGATTATCACTAACTGCTATTAATATTGTAATAAGTATATTTTTTATTATAACCCTAGCAAAAATTTATAATAAATATGAAAAAAACAAATAATAGAGTTGAAGAATTTATTAGAGTTGATCATGCTGGCGAAAGAGGTGCCGTCAAAATTTATGAGGGCCAGTTATTAGCTTTAAATACAATTGTAAAAAATGATGAATTAAAAAAAACAATTGAAGACATGAAAGAACATGAGGTAGAGCATTGTCAATTTTTTGAGAAAGAAATAAAAAGAAGAAATATTAAACCAACAAAATTTTTACCATTATGGGATCTGCTAGGTGTAAGTTTAGGCTTTGGGTCTACAATTCTTGGAAAAAAGGCAGCTATGCTTTGTACTGCCTCTGTTGAAGAAGTCATAGATAAACATTACCAAGATCAAATAAATCAATTAGGCCCAGAGGAAAAAGAATTAAAAAAAAAAATTACTAAATTTAGACAAGATGAATTAGATCATAAAGATATAGCTTATGAAGAAGGTGCTTCAAAAAAAGGGCTATATTCTATTATGGATAAAATAATTAAAACAGGTTCTAAGATAGCAATTCGTATTTCGGAAAAAGTGTAGAACTTAAGCTTCTAATTCTACATCCCAATATAAATAATCCATCCAACTTTTATGTAAATAATTTGGTGGAAAATTTTTTCCATTACGATGAAGATCTTCTGTAGAAGGTTGATAAGGATATTGAAAAAGTTTCATTCCAGAGGATTTTAATAATTTTCCTCCCTTTTTAACATTGCAATCTGAACATGCGGTAACAACATTGTCCCAATTTGTTTCTCCACCTTTAGATCTTGGTAACAAATGGTCAAAGGTAAGTTCATCTCCACTTCCACAATATTGACAAGAAAATTTATCTCTTAAAAAAACGTTAAATCTTGTAAAACTCGGTTTTGATTGTGGAACAATATAACTTTTTAAAGCTATGACACTAGGCAATTGCATATCAAAAGAAGGGCTTCTTATCACTCTGTCATAAGAACTTACTATAATTACTCTATCTAAAAAAACAGACTTAACAGTATCCTGCCAAGACCATAATGACAAAGGATAATAACTTAAAGGTCTGTAGTCAGCATTTAATACTAGCGCGGGGCATTTTTCTAAAGAAACTTCCTGTTCAATAAAATTATTCATCAATTAAGTTTAACTTAAATAAAAAATTATTTCAATATTTAGGAATTATTAAATTTTTTTGAAATATAATTCAATGCTATACTTGAAGCTTCTACAGGAATATGATGCCCACAATTTTTAATTAAATGAGTCTCATTATTAATGTTATTCCTTATAAAAAAATCTTTTGCAGCTAACATAAAATTTGGTGATACAATTTCGTCATTTTCTCCATGCGTCAATAATATATTTGCTGAAATTTTTTTTCTTGACTCTAAATCTTTTTCATCAATTATTTTTCCAGAAAAACCAACAATACAATTATATTCGTCATCAGATGTCAGACCTAAGTTAATAGACATCATACAACCTTGGCTGAAACCAGACAAACATATATTTTTATTTAATAGATTATACTCTTTTTTAATTTGATTTATGAACTCTTTTAATTTTTCCTCACTTTTTTTTGACTCTTCTAAAATATATTTTGAATTTTCTTGAGTTAAATCAAACCATTGATAACCAGATGGGTTGATCAAACATTTTTCAGGACCATTTGGACAAATAAAAATTGTATTCGGCAAATGTCTTTTCCAATTTAATGACAACATACTTATATCTTTGCCATCCCCTCCGTATCCATGGAGTAGAATTATTGCATTTCCTATTTCTTGATTTTTCTCTGGCTTTATTTGAACTGAGTCTAGGCAAAATGTCATATATGCTTATTTATGTTTTTTTATTATTAAAACAACCTACAATACATCTATGATTTCTGAAATATTTATAAAAATCTTATCTATTTCATTATTAATAATTGTTGGAATAGTTCTTATTTTGGGAATTGGTACTCTATTCAAAGGTGGAGAAACAAGTAAAAAATATTCCAACAAGCTTATGCAGTTAAGAGTTTTGCTTCAGTTCATTGCAATTATAGTTTTGGTTGGCTTTGCTTATTTTTTTAAAAATTAGTTATAAGAACGTAACCATTCTATGAAATTTTTATCATTGAAATTTATAGATCCAATAATTCTTGCAAATTCTTCACCATCTTTATTTAACAAAATTGAAGTTGGAATTCCTCTTAATGTAAAATTTTTAGCCATTGTCATAGATTTATCAAAATATAGATCTAAATTTTTAATTTTTAATTTTTGAAAAAAATTTTCAGCTTTCTCAACTTTATCTTGTCCAACATTTATCGGAAAAATAATAAGATTATCTAATTCTTTTTTTGTTTGCAATATATCCAAAGATGGCATTTCTTCTTTACATGGTTCACACCAAGTTGCCCAAAAGTTTAATAAAATCAGATTTCCACGAAAATCATCTAAATTTAATTCTTTTTTTTTAGCATCTAAAAAGGTTAAATTATTGTATTTTTTTAGTTCTTTATTTATTACAAGATTTTCAATAACTTGCTCTACATTTGCCAAAGCACTTGTACTTAAAAAAAAGAATATTATTAAAAATTTCATATTTAATAGGTATAAGTAATTATCATGGTAAAAAATAAAAACAATACAGCAATTTGGAATACAAGAATTAAAAATAACACCTCGTCACTGTTTCAAAAAATTGGAAGTTCAATTGATATTGATAAAAAACTTTATAAAGAAGATATAAAAGGGTCAATTGTTCATGTTGAGATGCTTTATAAACAAAAAATAATATCATTCAAAATCAAAAATAAAATAGTCTATGGCCTTAATAAAATTGAAAAAGAAATTTTAAAAAATAAATTTGAATTTAACAAAAAACATGAAGATATTCATATGAGTATAGAAAAAAGATTGTCCCAAATTATAGGTGATGATGCAGGTTATATTCATACTGCTCGTTCTAGAAATGATCAAGTCATAACAGATTTCAAAATTTGGATTAAATCTGCCAGTAAAAATATTAATAATAATTTAAATCAAACAATTAAAGTAACTTTAAAATTAGCAGAAAAAAATATTCAAACAATTATGCCAGGTTTCACTCATCTTAAAAATGCTCAACCTTTATCATTTGGACATTATTTAATGGCTTATGTTGAGATGTTAAACAGAGACAAAAAAAGATTCTTAAATAACATGCAAAGTCTAAATGAAAATCCATTAGGTGTTTCAGCTTTAGTTGGAACTTCATTTAATATAGATAGAAATTATACAACTAAAAAATTAGGTTTTAAAAACCCCACAAATAATTCTATTGATACAGTATCAGATAGAGATTTTGTTTTAGATTATTTATATAATTGTTCTGTTTGTTCAATGCACATTTCAAGGATTGCAGAAGACTTAATTATTTGGAACTCAGATGCATTTAATTTAATCACACTCACAGATAAAGTTGTTACGGGTTCTTCAATTATGCCTCAAAAGAAAAATCCAGACCTTCTTGAATTTTTAAGAGGAAAGACAGGAACAATTTACGGAAATTTTTTTTCAATGCTTACAATTTTAAAAGGATTACCATTATCTTATTTTAAAGATTTACAAGATGACAAAGAAATTATTTTTAAATCTACTGAGGTTCTTAATAATTGTTTAAAAATATTGATTGAAATTTTAAATAATCTTAATCCAAATAAAAAAAGAATGCTAGAACTTGCTAACTCAGGGTATATAACTGCAACCGATCTAGCTGAACATTTGGTAAAAAATTATGCCATGCCATTTAGACAAGCATACCAAAAAACAGCTGCAATAGTTAACTTAGCAGAAAAAAAGAAAAAAAGACTTAATGAGTTAACTATTCAAGAATTAAAAAGAATAGAACCAAAACTGAAAAATGATGTAGTTAAAATATTCGATTTAAAAAATTCTGTTAATTCAAAAAAATCATATGGAGGAACTGCTTTTGATAATATAAAAAAAATGATAATAAAATATAAAAAAGAATTATGATAAAAAAGATATATTTATTTTTAATTATTGGAATTTTTATTTTTTCCTGTGGAAAAAAAGGTGATCCAATTTTTAAAGAATCAAAACTAGAATTCTCAAACACCAAATTAATTATGGTGTTATGAGATATAAATTAAAAAATTTTTCAATTGATGGGTTTGATGTAAATAAAATAGCAAAAAAATATAAAACACCTGTTTATTGCTATTCCTTTAAAAAACTTAGAGAAAATATCTTAAATTTTAATAAAAATTTTAAACATATTGATCCTTTAACTTGTTTTAGTGTAAAGGCTAACTCAAATAAAATATTATTAAATGAGATAGGTAAATTAGGACTAGGTGCTGATGTAGTTTCTATTGGTGAATTATTAAAGGCTCTTAAATCAGGTATCAAGCCAAATAAAATAGTATTTTCTGGTGTAGGTAAAACTAAAAATGAAATAAGTTTTGCTATTAAAAAGAAAATTTTATTGATTAATGCGGAATCAAAAAGTGAAATTTTAGAAATTGAAAAAATAGCTAAAATTAAAAAAAAACAAGTAAATGTTGGAATAAGACTTAATCCAAATACTGATGCTAAAACTTTAAGTCAAATATCAACAGGTAAAAAAGAAAATAAATTTGGTGTATCTGAAAAAAACTTTTTAGAATTATCAAAATATATTCGAAACTCCAAATATATGAATCTTAAATGTTTAAGTGTTCATATTGGAAGTCAAATTCTTGATACTAGACCTTATGAAAAAATGTTAAAAGTTTTGGACAAGATGATTAAAAAAATTAATTATCATTTTGAATACATTGACCTGGGTGGAGGTATGGGGATTGATTATGGAAATAATAATAAAAGGCTAAATCTTAAAAAATATTCATCTATTGTTAAAAAATTTAAAGAAAAACATAAAACCAAAATAATTTTTGAACCTGGAAGATCTATAATTGGAAACTCAGGGATTTTAATTGCAAAAATAATATATATAAAAGAGGGTCATAAAAAAAATTTCATAATAATAGATGCGGCAATGAATGATTTTATGAGACCAGCTTTATATAACGCAAGGCACCGAATAATACCTGCAGTTAGAAATAAAAGAAAATCCAATAAAAGTTATGAATTTGTTGGACCAATCTGTGAGAGCACAGATAAATTTTCAACACTTAAAAAATTTCAAAAATTATATGAGAATGATTTAATTTTAATTTGTGATGTTGGTGCTTATGGTATGTCACTAAGTTCTAATTATAATACAAGACCAAAACCGTTGGAAATACTAATAAAGGATTCAAAAATAAAGATTATAAATAAAAGACAGAACCTAAAAGATTTAATTTAAACTTTTTTAATGATAAGAAATTTTTTATTTTCATTTTTTTTTTTTACAGGAATAATCTTTATTTCCATTATTTTTATTCCATCTTTTTTTTTACCCCAAAAAATTGTTTTATTTGGAGGAAAGTTGATGGGATACTGGTCTATATTTTGTTTAAAATGTATTCTATCTACTAAAATTACACTGAAAGGTGCAGAAAATATTATAAAAGATAGAAAGTTTTTTATTGCTTCTTCTCACCAATCAATGTTCGAAACATTTTATCTTCAAACTATTTTTAACTCTCCAATTTTTATTCTTAAAAAAGAACTTTTAAATATTCCTGTTTTCGGCTGGTATTTAAAAAAAATTGGCTCAATTTCAATCAAAAGAGATAAAATAACAAAAGATAATTTAAGTTTTTTTGAGAATATATCTAATAAAATAAATAATTCTAATAGACCTTTAATAATATTCCCGCAAGCTACTAGAGTTCCTCCAACAGAAAGACCAAGATTTAAAAAAGGTGTTTCTAGAATTTATGAGGAATTAAAAATTGACTGCCTACCGATAGCTATAAATTCAGGCTATGTTTGGCCAAAAAATTCTATTAAAAATGCCAATAAGGAAATAACTATTTCTATTCTTAAACCAATAAATCCAGGATTAAATAAAGATGAATTTCTTAAAACACTTGAAACCGAAATTTATTCTGAGTTAAATATATTGAATTAGCCTTTCATTGGCATAACTACGTATATACTATCAAAATCCCCGGGATCCTTTATTAAAACTGGTGATCCCGAGTCATTAAAAAATAATTCTATTTTATCACCATCAATTTGTGATGCTACATCTATGAGATATTTAGAATTAAAGCTTATTTCTAGATCATGATCAAAGTTGATCAATAAAGTTTCTTCTCCATCTCCACTATTAGAATTGTTAACTGACAAATTTAAAGAGTCTTTTTTCAATAAAAATTTCACACCATCTTTTTTATCTAATGAAACCGAAGCAACCCTATCAACAGAATTTAAAAATAATTTTAAATCAACTTCTAATTTTTTAATATTATTTTTGGGAATAACTTGAATATAATTTGGAAACTTACCATCAATTAATTTAGAAATTAAAATACTATTTTGTAATTCAAATTTAATTTTTGATTTAATATTTGAAATTTTTACATCACCATCATAATTTTCTAATAAAGAACATAATTGAAAAATAGTTTTTTTTGGCAAAATAACTGAATCAAAATCTATTTTACTTTCCAATTTCATTTTTGAAATAGACATACGATGACTATCTGTTGCAACAGCTGTCAAATAATTTTTATCTTCCACTTCAGTTTGATGAAGATATATTCCACTTAAATAGTGTCTTGTTTCATCGTTTGAAACAGAAAATTTACATTTATTGATTAATTTTAGTAATTGTTTAGACTTAATTGAAAACTCTTTATCATTAAAATTTTCATCAGTAACTGGGAACTCCGAGGGACTTATACAGTTCAGATTAAAAATAGATTTCTCAGACTCAAGATGTAACTTGCTCACATCTGTTAGATTTAAATTTATTTTTTTTCCGGAAGAACATTTTCTTACAATATCATGCATTATTGAGGATTTAGTGGTTGTTTTTCCTTCCTCTAAAATTTCAACGTCGTTAATTTGGTGTATAAAGATTAAATCTAGGTCTGTTGCAGTTAACGTCAATTTTGAATTATTAGCTTCTAATAAAATATTAGATAAAATTTCGAGTGTGCTTCTTTTTTCTATTACTCCTTGGCAGTAACTCAAAGCTTGTTGTAAATCTTGCTGGTTAATATTAAATTTCATTTTCTTTATTATATAATATTTGATTTTTAAGCTTATTAATATTTTCGGTTATCTCAGGATTTTTTTCTTTTAATTTTTCAATTGTTTTAACAGAATGAATTATAGTTGTATGGTCTCTGTTAGAAAACTCACGACCTATTTCAGGTAAAGATTTTGAAGTTAAAATCTTCGTTAAATAAATGGCAGTTTGTCGTGGTCTTACCAAATATCTTGATCTACGAGATGATAACATTTCATTTTTACTAATTTTAAAAAATTTGCAAACTAAAGTCTGTATTAAATCAATTGTCACATTATTTTCATTTAAATTAAGTAAATCTTTCAATACCACTTTAGTTTCTGACAAGCTTGGAGTTTTATTGTAAATTCTTGTAAACGAAACTATTCTATTAATCGCTCCAACTAATTCTCTTACACTAGTAGTAATTTCAGAACTTATAAAATTTTGTATATCTTGTGAAATCTTAGTTTGTTCAGAATATAAATTTCCTAATTCCTCTAATTTTTTTTCAACTATTTTTTTTCGGAGATCTAAATCTGGTTTTTGTATATCCACAACTAGTCCACCAGAAAATCTTGATTTGATTCTTTCTTGTATTCTTGGAAGCTTATTTGGAGGTCTATCAGCTGAAATAATTATCTGTGAACCTTTCTCTATTAATGCGTTAAATGTATGAAAAAACTCCTCCTGCATTGCCTCTTTACCATTCATAAATTGAATATCGTCAATTAGTAAAACATCTGTGTTTCTAAAATACTCTTTAAAATTTACCATATCATTTGCTTTTATTGATTTTACAAATTGATACATGAATCTCTCTGCTGAAATAAACATTACTTTTTTTTCTTTTTTTAATTCAAATCCTATTGAATTTAAAAGATGAGTTTTGCCCATACCTACTCCACCATAGATAAAAAGAGGGTTATAATAAGAAACCTTTTCTGAAACTTTTAAAGATGCTTGATGTGCTAATTTATTGCTTTTACCAGTTATAAAATTATTAAATGTTTTGTTAGGATCAATTCGATTATATGCTAGATAAGTATCTTTTATAAATGATATATTTTTACTATCCTTAAATTTTTCAAAAATATTTTTATGATCATTTTTTTTTATATCTATGATCTTAAATTCAACCCTTGTCACATCTTTTTTATAACCTTTTATAATTTTTAAAATTTGATCTAAATATCTTGAGGTTATCCAATCACGAATGAACCTTGTTGGAACTGATAGTAGAAGATAATTATGGTGTTCTTCAATAAAATCAATCTTTTTTAACCAACTTTCAAATATGTCTAAACCTAATTTATTTTTCATCTCACTTTGAATTAAATTCCAATCAAAGTTTTTAGCTTCTAAATTATTCAAATTTTGGTTAATAATTTTATTTTTCATTTAATATCTTGGAGAAACTTCAGTTAGATCTATTATAAAATTATTGCAACAAATAATTTTTAAAATAAAAAAAAAAATAAAATCTAGGATTGTGCAATCTATTAATGTATTTAAAAAAAATTATAAATAATTTTTATATTTAATTTTTAAAAATAAAATTTCTGATTGAATAAGAAAAAAAAAAATATTTACTAAATCTAAATATTGTATTTTAAATATTTTAAACTATACATTTTGTAGACCGATAAGTTGTATTTTAAATCAACTCAGAGTATAAATTAAATTTGAGCTATTCTTTTTGTAATTCTTGACACATTTCTAGAAGCATTCTGTTTTTTAACTACCCCAGTTTTAGAAATCTTCATTAGTTCAGAATTCAACTTGGGTAAGAATTTTAATGCTTCAGTTTTTTTTTTGCCCTCTATTAGCAAATTCATCTTCTTTAAAGCATTCTTATATCTACTTCTTCTAGCTTTATTAACTGCGGTTTGCTTTGATATTCTTCTTATTCTTTTTATTGCTGATTTAGTGTTTGCCATGTGCGCGAGCTATATAACTTGAGAATTTATATTGGTCAATCAAATAATTTATTATTTTTGACAAGAATTGCAAAAAAAAGAGGATCTATTTGAAATATTTTTTTTTTTAACAACACCATTGCATTTGTTTCTTTTACATTTAAGACCTTCTCTTTGATAGACTTTAAAGTTTTTTTGAAAATTACCTTCTTTACCAATAATACTTTTAAAGTTTCTGATACTCGATCCACCTTTCTTAATTGCATCAAGAAGAATTATTCTTGAATTAATTTCAATTTTTTTACATTCTTCTTTTTTCAAAAATTTACCTTTTTTATCAGGTTTAATCTTGCTTAAGTATAATATTTCACTTGCATATATATTTCCTATTCCCGAAACAAATTTTTGATCTAGTAAAAAACTTTTAATATTTTTTTGTTTACCTTTAAGAAATGAAAAAATATATTTTGAGTTAAATTTTGGACTAAAAGGTTCAGGTCCAAATTTATCAAATCTTTTTTCTAAAAGTTTATAATTTTCAATAATCTCGAAAAAACCAAATCTTCTTGGATCATTATAAACTAATTTTAGATTATCAAAAAAAATTTCAACATGATTATGTTTTTTTGGCAAAAAAGGTGAATGATAGAAACTCATATTAGTTATCTTGTTTTTTTTTTTATTTTGAACTAAATGAATAGTTCCAGACATACCAAGATGAATAATACATATATAATTGTTTGATAAAAATAATTTTAGATATTTAGAGAAACGATTAACTTTTATAATTTTTTGATCTTTTAAACAATCTTCAAATCCTGTAGGAACCTTTAATCTTAAATTTCTATTTCTTACTATTATTTTTTTGATAATTTTTCCTTTAATCTTTTTATTAAGTGATTGTCTAACTATTTCTACTTCTGGTAATTCTGGCATTTAATATTATATTGAGTATATAATTTTTTTATATGAAACAATATCTTCAAAATAAAAAAGGACTAGTACAAAATGTTTTTGATAAAGTCTTTGATCAATATGACTTAATGAATGATGTAATGTCATTAGGAATACATCGATTATGGAAAAAAGATCTAATTTATTTGATGAACCCATCTTATAATCAAAATTTGATTGATGTTGCTAGTGGTACAGGAGATATAGCAAAGCTTTTTTTGAATAATACAAATAAAAATGCTCACATCACTTGTGTGGATCCTAATAAAGGTATGGTAAGTAAAGGAAAAAATAAATTAAGAAAATTTAGAAATTTAAAATGGATAGTATCTTCTGCAGAAAATTTACCTATTAAAAATAATACTTTTGACTTTTATACAATAAGTTTTGGTTTAAGAAACACTAAAGATATCAAAAAAACATTGAGAGAAGCTTATAGAGTTTTAAAGCCTGGTGGTCGTTTCTTATGTCTTGAATTTTCAAAAATTCAAAATTCAAACCTTAATTTTTTATATAAGAATTACTCAAAAATAATCCCATCTATTGGAAAAATTATAGTTGGAGAAAGAGAGCCTTATGAATATCTAATTAAAAGTATCGATAATTTTCTTAATCAAGAAGAATTAATAGATTTAATGGTAGAAAATAATTTTAAGAAATGTACTTTTAGAAACTTATCCGGAGGCATAGTTTCTATACATAGTGGGTGGAAGATTTAATGATAAAAAAATTAATTACTCTTTTTAAGCTTGGAAGAAAAATCGCAAAATCTGATATATTAGATATCGCATCAAAATTTCAAGAACCTCCTTTGATAATTAAAATTATATTTAGAATTCTATCATTTTCATTTAGCCCAAAAAAACAAAAAGAAAACTCAATAAATGAGGGTGAAAAATTATCCAAAACTTTAGAGTCAATGGGAACAACTTTTATAAAACTTGGACAATTTTTGGCTACAAGACCAGATATTATTGGAGAAGAACTTTCAAAAAAACTTGAAACTCTTCAAGATAAATTACCTCCATTTTCTTTACTGGAAGCAAAAGAAATAATTAAAAACGATTTAGGTAATGATTGTTACAACTCTATTATAAATTTAAGTGATCCAGTAGCTGCTGCTTCAATAGCTCAAGTACATAAAGCTCAAATTAATGACAATGGAACAATAAAAGATGTAGCTATTAAAATTCTTCGTCCAAATATTAAAAAAATATTTAATGAAGAAATAGGTGCAATGATGCTTTTTGCTTTTTTGATTGAGTCATTTGTGAAAAAAACTAAAAGATTAAAATTAGTTGAGGTAGTTTTTTTATTAAAAGAAATCACTAATCTTGAAATGGATCTTAGATTCGAGGCTGCTGCAGCTAACGAATATGCAGAAAATACTAAAAATGATATTGGATTTAGAGTTCCTCAAATTTATTGGAATTTCACAAGTGAAAATGTCATGACTTTAGATTGGGTCGAAGGAATTTCAATAAGAGAAACTGAAGAACTTAAGATTAGAAACTTTAACACAGAAAAAATTGCAGAGGATATAATTCAAAATTTTTTAAGACACGCTGTAAGAGATGGTTTTTTTCATGCTGACATGCACCAGGGAAATATATTTATTGATAATAATGGACACATAGTACCGATTGATTTTGGAATAATGGGTAGACTTGATAAAATGAGTAAGAGATTTTTAGCTGAAATATTATTTGGTTTTATTCAAAGAGATTATCGTAAAGTTGCTGAAGTTCATCTAGTTGCTGGCTTAGTTCCCAAAGAAGTACCAATCGATGATTTGGCTCAAGCTTTAAGATCTATAGGGGAACCAATTTTTGGTCAGGCAGTAAAAGATATATCTGGTGGTAAATTGTTAAAACAATTATTTGATGTTACTGAGAAATTTAATATGCAAACCCAACCTCAACTGTTAATGTTACAAAAAACGATGGTTGTTGTTGAGGGTGTTGCAAGAAAACTGAACCCAAATACTAATATTTGGACTACATCAAAACCTGTTCTAGAAAACTGGCTAAAAGAAACAAAAGATCCAATGACAACAATAAATGAGACAATCAAAAACACTTCTGAAGTAATTAAAAGATTACCAGAATTTCCAGAAATTATGGATAAGGCTAATCAAGCTCTAACGTATTTAGCTAGTGGTCAAATTCCACAAAATTCTAATTCATATACAGCTTTGAATACTAAAAAAATTGAGATGATTGCTTTTAGAAACCAATCTATTATTGGTTTATTAGTCCTTGTAATTTTTGGTCTATTGGTATTTTAATTCACACGATGAATAATTTGAATAATAAAAAAGTTTTATTAATAATTTGTGGTGGGATAGCTGCATATAAAAGTCTTGAAATAATAAGACTTTTTAAAAAAAATGGTGTGACTATAAAAACGATACTAACAAAAAACGGTGCCGAATTTGTAACACCGCTTTCAATTACCTCACTGTCACAATCGAAAGTTTATCAAGATCTTTTTAGTTTAGAAAATGAAGCAGAAATGGATCATATTAGCCTGTCAAGATGGGCAGATCTTATATTAATCGCTCCTGCTACAGCTAATACGATATCTAAACTCGCAAATGGAATTTCTGATGATTTAGCTTCTACGGTTGCCCTTGCTTCAAATAAAAAAATTTTTGTTGCTCCTGCCATGAACGTAAGAATGTGGGAACATCAGTCTACTAAAGAAAATATAGCTAAACTAAAAACTTATAACTATAAAATTATTGGTCCTACTATTGGAGATATGGCATGTGGAGAATATGGTGAGGGGAAGATGTTAGACCCCAAAGAAATAATAAATCATTTAAAAAGCTATTTTAAAAATTTTAAACCAAAAAACAAATTTAAAGCAATTGTAACTGCAGGGCCTACTAATGAGTATATTGATCCAGTAAGATTTATTACGAATAAATCTAGCGGAAAACAAGGTTATGAGATTGCAAAATCTTTGTCGAAAAAAGGTTTTGATACAACCTTGATATCTGGACCTACAAATTTAAAAATAAAAAATGATATTAATTTAATACAGGTTGAAACTGCTGAGGAAATGTTTCAAGCAACACTAAAAAATTTACCAGTTGATGTTGCAATATTTTCAGCTGCTGTAGGTGATTATAAGATAAAAAAGACTTCTAAAATAAAAATTAAAAAGCAAGACAAACTCAATTTAGAATTAGAAAAAAATGTAGATATTCTTAATTATGTATCTAATCATAATTCTTTAAGACCTAAACTTGTTGTTGGTTTTGCAGCTGAAACAAATAATTTAGAAGATTATGCAAATAAAAAATTAATTGAAAAAAATTGTGACTGGATAATTGCAAATGATGTAATGAATAAAAAGATTGGATTTAATTCTGATTATAATGAGGTCTCAATTTTTTATAAGAATGATAAAATTGACAAACTTGCTTACAAACTTAAGTCTGAAATTTCAGATGAGATAGTAGAAAAAATCATTAATCATTTAAACTAATGGTTAAAGTATTTATTAAAAAATTAAATTCCTCCGCACAATTACCTTCTTATAAAACTAGTGGAGCATCAGGTATGGATTTGATGGCTTGTATAGAAAAAACAATTAATTTAGAACCAGGTAAATCCTGTCTTGTTCCAACTGGATTATCAGTTGTATTTCCTGAAGAATATGAAATACAAATTAGACCGAGATCAGGGTTAGCTGCTAAAAATAATATTAGCGTTTTGAATGCTCCAGGTACTATTGACAGTGATTATAGAGGGGAGCTTAAGATTATTTTATTTAATCACAGTAAAAAAAATTTTATAATAAATAATAATGATAGAGTTGCTCAAATGATTTTAACGCCTGTTATTAAAATGGAACTAGAGGAGACAAACAAACTTCCAGAGTCAATCAGGGGTGAAGGTGGTTTTGGTTCGACGGGTAAATGAAAATTCGTTTGGATAAATCTCAAATCGAAAGATTTTCTAGGCAATTAGTTTTAAAAAATATTGGCGCTAAAGGACAAAAAAGAATTTTGTCTTCTAAGGTTTTAATTGTTGGTGTTGGAGGATTGGGTTGCCCTGCTGCAGAAAATCTTGTAAGAGCAGGTATTGGAACCATTGGTCTGGTAGATAATGATGTGGTTAATCTTTCTAATATTCATAGACAAAGCTTGTTTAATTCAAAAGATATTAAAAAATTAAAAGTTAGTGTGGCTGCACAAAAACTTAAAGAGATAAATCCATTAACAAAGATTAAAACTTACCGATCAAGGCTCAACAAAAACAATATTAAAAATATATTTAAAGATTATGAAATTATTATTGATGGTTCTGATAATTTTAAAACTAAATTTTTAATAAATGATTTTTGTGTAAAAATGAAAAAAAAATTGATCTCAGGTGCTATAAGTAAATTTGATGGACACATATTTACCTTTGATTTTAAAAATAAAAAAACAGCTTCCTTAAAAAATTTTTATCAAGAAAAAGAAATATCTGATGATGTTTTAAATTGTGAATTTGATGGAGTGCTTGGAACAACAGCAACAATTGTTGGTACTACTCAGGCAAATGAAGCTTTAAAAATGATAATGGAAATTGGCCAAAACTTAAAAAATCAAATATTAATTATTGATCTACTAAATCTTAATTTTAAAAAAATTAAATTTAAAAAGAGATAAGATATTACTTAATAATGAAAAGATTATACTTTCTAACGATAATTTGCTTCTTTTTTCCAATTAATACTTTTTCTGAAGAAATCTTTCTCTCATTAAAGAAAAATACTGTAAATGTAAGATATGGTCCAAGCATTGAGTCTCCAATAAAGTATGTGTATAAAAAGATTAATCTACCGATTAAACAAATAGATAAAAAAGGAAATTGGAGAAGAATAATTGACTTCAAAAATAATAGTGGGTGGATTCATTTATCACAATTAAAAAAAATAAATTCATTAATTCCTCTTGAAGATAAAATATTGTTTAAAAAACCATCTAACTTTTCTAAACCAATAGCTAAAATTAGAAAGGGTAGAGTTTTAATATTAATAAAATGTGAAAATAATTGGTGCAAAATAAAAACAGATAAATTTAAAGGTTGGATCAAAACCCAAAATATTTGGGGTAAATTTAAAAGCTAATCAAAAGGACTTTCTAAAACACAAGCAACTAAATGAACTCTTGCTTGTTCACCACCATTAAAAAAATTGTGATATTTTGTATTATTTGTTATCCATACTTTACCATCGGCAGGAAGATGTTTTGCAACATTTTCTATGACCATTGAACAACCTTTGTTGGTAATAATTGGTACATGCAATCTACATTCTGGATCCTTATGCCAACTTAGTGTTGATCTAGGTTCTTTTAAAAGCAATCTAACTCTTCCAAGCTTAAATTTTTTACTTAGTGTTCTATAAACTTCCTCAAAATATGTTTGTTTGAACTCAGGAACTAATTCTGTATATTTAGACTCATCAATCGAGACATCTCTTGAAACTTCCTTGCCAGTTTCATCTGCAATAGTCCAATATCTTCCTCTAATATTGTTTCCTTCAATAGAAGTCTCATCATTTGGAATTTGATTTACTGGTATTGCTCCAAAATGAGTAACTCCAGGTGTAACAAATTTTTTAGATTTTAGTATCTTATCTAGGTCAGTTCTCAATTTTGTGATATCAAAATTAAGATCTGGGACTTGATAAAAGTCCTCGAAACTAGTTGTTGCCATATAAGTAATTTCCGCTTTTATATTTTAGTTTAACTTTAAATCAAATCTGTCTGCATTCATAACTTTAACCCAAGCTGAAATAAAATCTTTAATAAATTTATCTTGTGAGTCATCACATGCATAAACTTCTGCTAAAGCTCTAAGTTGTGAATTTGATCCGAAAATCAAATCAACTCTTGTCCCTCTCCATTTAGCTTTTTTGGTTTTTCGATTAGATCCAACAAATATTTGTTCTGATTTATCTGTCTCTTTCCAAGTTATATTCATGTCTAACAAATTCTTAAAATAATCATTTGTAAGTACGCCAGTTTTATTTGTAAAAACTCCATTTTTTGATTTGTCAAAATTAGTATCTAATACTCTCATTCCACCAATTAGGACGGTCATTTCTGGGGCTGAAAGACCCATCAATTGTGCTTTATCAACCAATTTCTCTTCTGTCGATACATTATTAGATACTACACCATTTGAATAATTTCTAAAACCATCAGCTTGTGGTTCTAATAAACCAAACGAATGAATATCTGTTTGATCTTGTCTTGCATCTCCTCTTCCAGGAGAAAAAGGTACTTTTACTTTATAACCAGCTTTTTTAGCTGCTAATTCTATTCCAACACCTCCGGCTAAAACAATTAAATCAGCCATGGAAACTGATTTACTTTTGCCATCAAATTGTTTTTTAATTTTCTTTAAAGCAGAAATAACTTTAGCTAATTTAGCAGGATTGTTTACTTTCCAATTCTTTTGTGGCTCTAACATAATCCTTGCTCCATTAGCACCACCTCTTTTATCAGAACCTCTAAAAGTAGAAGCAGAAGCCCATGCAGTAGATACTAATTCAGAAACAGAAATGCCTGATTTTAATATTTTTGATTTTAAAATGTCTATGTCTTTTGATTTTAACTTATATTTTGGTTTATCAATTGGATCTTGCCAAATCAATTCTTCTTTAGGGACATCGCTTCCTAAATAACAGGCTCTCGGTCCCATATCTCTATGAGTTAATTTAAACCACGCTCTAGCAAAAGCATCGTGAAACTCTTTTGGATTTTCATGAAAATGCCTTGTGATAGGGCCATAACTTGGATCAACTTTTAATGAAATATCTGTGGTCTGCATCATAGGAGGGTGAAAAACATTTTTATTATGAGCGTCTGGAACCATCTTGATTTCTTGACCATTTTTCTTTGGTGTCCATTGATATGCACCGGCTGGGCTTTTAGTTAGTTCCCATTCATGTCCATAAAGACAATCTAAATATCCCATATCCCACTTGATTGGATTTTGAGTCCATGCACCTTCAATACCACTACTTATAGTGTCTACACCTTTTCCAGACTTATAGTTACTATTCCAACCTGTGGCTTGATCTTGAATTCTTGAAGCCTCAGGGTCAGGGCCTTTGTGAGACTCTGGTGCTGCACCATGTGATTTACCAAATGTATGACCACCTGCAACTAATGCTGCAGTTTCATAATCGTTCATTGCCATTCTTCCAAATGTCTCTCTAATATCATGAGCGGCTAATAATGGGTCAGGATTAGCATCAGGACCTTGAGGGTTAACATAAATTAAACCCATGTGCGAAGCTCCCAGTGGTTGTTCTAAATCTCTTTTTCCACTGTATCTATTAACATCTAACATTTCTTTTTCTGAACCCCAATAAATATCATCTTCAGGTTCCCAAATATCTTCTCTTCCTGCTCCAAAGCCAAAAGTTTTAAAGCCCATGGAGTCAAGAGCAACGTTTCCAACTAAAATAAACAAGTCAGCCCATGAAATTTTCTTTCCATATTTTTGTTTTATTGGCCATAAAAGAAGTCTCGCTTTATCAAGATTGACATTATCTGGCCAAGAATTTAATGGAGCAAATCGCTGATTTCCAGTTCCAGCACCACCTCTGCCATCCCCAGTCCTATAAGTTCCAGCGGCATGCCAAGCTAGCCTAATAAATAAAGGTCCATAATGACCATAATCAGCAGGCCACCACTCTTGAGAAGAGGTCATTAATTTTTTTAAATCTTTTTTAAGAGCTTTGTAATTTAATTTTTTAAATTCTTTAGAATATTTAAATTTTTTATCCATTGGATTTGTTAAATTAGAGTGCTGACTTAAGATTTTAAGATTCAAACTATTTGGCCAAAAATCTCTGTTTGTTTGACCTCTACCTGCAGAAAATTTTGCAGGAGTACCTTTTCCAGTAAATGGACATTTGCTTAATTCATTAGCTTTGAATGATTTATTCTTAAAATTTTCAGTACTCATATATTTTTGTCTCCAATAGATAAAAATGTAGTTTATAATGATTCTAAATAAGTGTCAATTGTTATAAAATGACGCTCAAATGATACAAAATTAATCTTCTAATTTTACTAGAACTTCTACTGACTTTATTTTTTTTCCGTTTATTTTTTTTAAAATATTTATAGGACCTACATCTGAATTGTCTAAATCAATCAATTTTTCATCCTTTAAATCATAAAAATGATGATGATGAGAAATATTTGTATCGAAATAAGTTTGATTTGAATTTATAGGTATTTGCTTTAGATATCCTTTTTTTTCAAAAGCGTGAACGGTGTTATAAATTGTAGCTAATGAAATGTTGCTATTTATTTGTTTTTTGATTTTTTGATTTAATTCATTAATTGTGAAATGAAATGTTTTTTCGGTATCAAAAAGAACTTCACATATTTGAAGTCTTTGTTTAGTAGGGCGTAATCCAGAATTTCTTAATTTTTCAATATATTTCATTATTTAACCATATTGTTATTTAAAATTATTCTAAACTACTCGAAAATTTATATTATATAATATCAAAATCAAGTAAATAAGAGTACAAAATTTTATGAAAAAAAACTCCTATACTTATAATGATCTAATTAACTGTGGTGAAGGCGGTTTATTTGGGCCAGGAAATGCAAAATTACCCCTTCCACCGATGCTCATGTTTGATAGAATTACAGAAATTAATGAGAGCGAGGGTGCATTTAAAAAGGGATCGGTAAAAGCTGAACTGGATATTAAAAAAGATCTTTGGTTCTTCGATTGTCACTTTAGAGAAGATCCAGTAATGCCAGGATGCCTTGGTCTTGATGCTATGTGGCAATTAGTTGGTTTTTATTTAGGCTGGATAGGAAATCCAGGCAAAGGAAGGGCTTTAGGAGTTGGAACTGTAAAATTTACTGGTGAGGTTTTACAAAATATAAAATTAGTAAAATATGAAATTGATATGAAAAAAATTATGTCACCAGGAGGAACAACTGTAGGTCTTGCTAATGGAGTTGTGTTAGCCGATGGAAAAAAAATTTATTCAGCTGACAATTTAAAAGTAGGATTATTCAAATAATGAAAAGAGTAGTAATAACAGGATTAGGAATTGTCTCTTGTTTAGGAAATAACCAAGAAGAAGTTTATAAATCCTTATTAAATTCAAAATCGGGTATTTCTTTTTCAGAAGAATATAAAGAGCATAATCTAAAAAGTCATATTCATGGAAAACCTAATATTAAACTTGAAGATTACATAGATAGAAAAACAATTAGATTTATGGGTTCAGGTTCAGCTTATAACTATATTGCAATGAAAGAAGCAATTAAAGATTCAGGCTTAGAGGAAAAAGAAGTAAGTAATTTTAAGACCGGTATTGTAATGGGCTCTGGTGGTCCATCGATTGAAAATGTAATCTTAGCAGCAGATAAAACTAGAGCCAAAACTCCAAAATTAATGGGACCATTTATTGTTCCAAGAACAATGGCTAGTACAGCCTCAGCAACACTTGCAGTTCCTTTTAAAATTAAAGGAACAAACTATACAATGAGTTCTGCTTGTGCAACAAGTGGCCACTGTATTGGTAACTCAATGGAATTAATTCAAATGGGTAAACAACATATTGTATTTGCAGGTGGTAGTGAGGAAATTCACTGGGCTATGACTGCAATGTTTGACGCTATGACTGCTTTATCATCGAAATACAATGATACTCCAGAGACTGCATCAAGAGCTTATGACAAAACTAGAGATGGTTTCGTGATTGCAGGTGGTGGTGGAGTTTTAGTTCTTGAGGAGTATGAACACGCAAAAGCAAGAGGTGCTAAAATATATGCAGAATTAACAGGATACGGAGCTACTTCAGATGGGTATGATATGGTAGCTCCATCTGGTGAAGGAGCAGTTAGATGTATGAAAATGGCTTTGGCAACAGCAAAAAATAAAATTGATTACATAAATACTCATGGTACATCTACTCCTGTAGGCGATATTACTGAATTGAATGCAGTTAAAGATACTTTTGGAGAAAATATCCCAAAAATAAGTTCAACAAAATCTCTATCAGGTCATCCACTGGGTGCTGCATCAGTTCATGAGGCTATTTATTGTTTAATAATGATGAAAAATAACTTTATAGCTGGTTCAGCAAATATTAAAGAAATGGATGAAGAGGCTAAAAAATTTCCAATTGTCTCTAAAACTGAGAATGAAATAAATTTAAATACAGTGATGTCCAATAGTTTTGGTTTTGGCGGAACTAACGCTGCTTTGATTTTTGAAAAGGTTTAATTATGAGTTTAATGAAAGGTAAGAAAGGATTAATAATGGGTGTTGCGAACGAAAGATCTATTGCATGGGGAATTTCACAAAAATTAGCAGAGGCAGGTGCAGAACTAGCTTTTACATACTTAGGTGATGCTTTAAAAAAAAGGGTAATACCTTTAGCTGAAAAACTAAATTCAAAAGTAACCTTAAGCTGTGATGTTGAAAAAAAAGAAGAAGTCATAAAATTATTCGAAGATATTAAATCTAAATGGGGTGAAATTGACTTTGTAGTTCATGCTGTAGCATTTTCGGATAAATCTGAATTATCAGGTGAATATTTAAATACATCTAGAGAAAATTTTTTAAGAAGTATGTTAATCTCATGCTTTTCATTTACAGAAGTTGCGAAAGAAGCATCCAAAGTAATGAAAAAGAGTGGCAGTATGTTAACTTTAACTTACGAGTCCACTAAGGCTATACCAAATTATAATGTAATGGGTGTTTGTAAATCAGCTTTAGAGGCAAGTGTAAAATACTTAGCTAGAGACTTAGGAACTAGAGGTATAAGAGTTAACGCTATTAGTGCTGGGCCAATTAAAACATTAGCGGCTTCTGCTATTGGAGATGCAAAGTTCCTATATAAATGGAACGAAGACCATTCTTTTCTTAAAAGAAACGTAGATATACACGATGTAGGAAATTCAGCATTATATCTATTAAGCGACCTCGCTAAAGGTGTCACTGGCGAAATTCATTATGTAGATGCTGGATATAATAAGGTAGGAATGCCAGATCCTAAAAATATTAGCTAATATTTACCAAGTTATGGAAATATTCATATTTTTAATTTGTTTAGTATTTTTAATTTACTATTTGTTTAGACCCACCTCTAAAAAAGAAAAGGATCAATTTAATGATAAAAATAATTGGCGAGGTGGATTTTAATTATTATTTGGTAGCTTGTTTCATAGAAAGTTTCACTTTACCTCTGTCAAAGCCAATTACTTTAACTTTTACCTCATCACCTTCTTTCACAACGTCAGTAACTTTTACTACTCTTTTATCTGCAAGCTCTGATATGTGTACAAGTCCATCTTGTTTACCTAAAAAATTAACAAATGCTCCAAATTCCATAATCTTCATCACCTTACCTGAGTAAATCTTATTCAGTTCAGCTTTTGCGGTAATATCCTTGATCATCTGCAAGGCAATATTTCTTGACTCTTCATCTGGTGCAGCAACTGTTACAACTCCTTCATCATTTACATCTACTTTCGCACCTGATTTTTCAACAATTTCTCTAATTGTTGCACCACCTTTACCTATAACAGCTGCAATATCTTTTTTATCAACATTAATTTTTTCCATTTTTGGGGTGTGTTTTCCAACATCAGATCTAGAGGAAGATAGAGCCTTATTCATTTCTCCCAAGATATGAACTCTTCCATCTTTAGCTTGGCTTAATGCCTGCTTCATTATTTCAAATGTAATCCCTGTAATTTTTATATCCATTTGAAGAGAGGTAATTCCATTTTTTGTCCCGGCAACTTTAAAGTCCATATCACCTAAATGATCTTCATCACCTAAAATATCTGATAAAACGCTAAAATCTTCACCTTCTTTAATCAATCCCATTGCAATACCTGCAACTGGTTCTTTAATTGGTACTCCTGCATCCATTAATGCTAGTGACGTACCACAAACAGTAGCCATTGATGATGATCCATTTGACTCGGTAATCTCAGACACAACTCTAAAAGTATACGGAAATGACTCTTTTGATGGTAATGAGGAGTGAATAGCTCTCCAAGCTAATTTACCATGACCGATTTCTCTTCTGCCTGTTCCTATTCTTCCTGTTTCACCAACTGAAAAAGGTGGAAAATTATAGTGAAGCATAAATCTTTCTCTTTGTAGCCCATCTAAACTTTCAATTCTTTGCTCATCATCAGAAGTACCTAAAGTGGCTGTTACTATTGCTTGTGTTTCTCCTCTAGTAAATAAAGCAGAACCATGAACTCTAGGCAAAATACCAACTTCACAAGATATGGGTCTTACGTCAGATAATCCTCTCCCATCAATTCTATTTTTATTTTTTAGAATGTCTGTTCTTACAATTATTTTTTCTATTTTTTTTAACTCAGAATTTACATCTAAGTCTGTATAGTTTTCATTTTCCTCATAAAGTTTTTTAGCTTTATCAGTAATTTCTGAAATTTGATTTGATCTATCCTGTTTGTCTCTTGTTGCAAAAGCTTTTTTTAGATCTTCTGTAAAAGTTTCCTCAAGCTTTTTTTTAACTTCAGATAGATCTTTTTTTTCAACATTCCATTCTGGTTTTCTACATTCTTTTGCAAGTTCCTCGATCATTTTAATTACTGGAACAAAGCCCTCATGACCAAATTTAACTGCATTTAACATTTCCTCCTCTGTTAATCCATTTGCTTCAGACTCAACCATAAGCACAGCATCTTTTGTACCTGCTACGACTAAATCTAATTTTGATTTTTCTAAATCGGCTTTTGATGGATTTAAAACGTATTTTCCATCAATATATCCAACTCTAGAAGCACCTACAGGGCCCATAAAAGGCATTCCTGATATAGCCAATGCAGCTGAAGAGGCTGTAATTGATAAAATGTCAGCTTCATTTTCCTTATCGTAAGAAATTACAGTCGGTAATAACTGAACTTCATTTTTAAATTCATCTGGAAATAAAGGTCTAATTGGCCTATCAATTAATCTAGAGATTAACGTTTCACTTTCAGTTGGTCTTGCTTCTCTTTTAAAATATCCACCTGGAATTTTTCCAGCTGCATAATATTTTTCTTGATAATTTACAGATAATGGAAAGTAATCCATATCAGGATTTACTTTTTTTGCTCCCACCACTGTTGCTAAAACAACTGTTTCTCCACATGTTGCAACTATCGCTCCATCTGCCTGTCTTGCTACTTTACCTGTTTCTAAACTTATCTTTTTGCCTGCTACTTCAATTTCCTTCTTGTGTACTTTAAACATTTCATTTCCATTTCGTTTCTTTCTTTTCGTTCCATTATATTGTATCTATCTTGATTTCTACTTTCTTAAATTCAATTTTGACAGTACATTCTTATAAGAGTCCATCTTATTTTTTTTAAGATAGTCTAATAGTTTTTTTCTTCTATTAACTGCTTTAATTAGCCCTAATGAAGAATGCTTATCTTTCTTAAATTTTTTAATATGTTTAGATAAACTCTCAATTTTATCTGTCAATAAGGCTATCTGGATTTCTGAAGAACCAGTATCCCTATCATGCATTGCTAGTTCATTAGCTTTTTTATTCATATTTTTTTCCTATTTATTTGTTTGTTTGATTAAATTTTCAATTTTTTCTGCATATTCAAAAGACTCATCTTTTCTAAAAAGTAATTTAGGTAAAAATTTTATTATAACTTTTTGAGATAAAATTTTTCTTATTAAAAAAGAATATTCCTTTAATTTTTCTATTACTTGATCAGCATTTTTTCCTCCTAGTGGCAAAACATATGCTTTAGCAATTTTTAAATCCTGACTCATTCTTACTTCGGTTACTGTAATAGTATTTGTTTCTAAATTTGGCACTTTAGCCTCATTTCTTAAAAAAATCATACTCAAAGATTGTTTAATCATTTCTCCTACCCTTAATTGTCTTTGTGACAATGGTTTACCAATTCTATCAGCCATTATATTGTTCTTTCTTTTGATGTAACATTAAACGCCTCAATTGTATCGTTTTTTTGAAAATCCATATAGTCTTTTAAAGTAATTCCACATTCCTGACCACTATTAACCTGTTTTACTTGATTTTTTTCTCTAAAAATTGAGCCAATTTTTCCAGTATATATGATACTTCCATCTCTAATTATCCGTGCATTTGCAGAGCTAGATATTTCACCATCCATAACTTTTGAGCCAGCAACTTTACCAGCACCTGAAACCTTAAATATTTCCAAGATTTGGGCTGTTCCAGTAACTGTTTCTTGAACATCAGGAGTTAATAAGCCTGATAATCTTTTTTTAATAAAATCTAACACTTCATATATTATATTGAATGAAGAAATTGTTATATTTTCTTTTTCAGCAAGTTTTTTTGCTTCTTTACTAGGTTTTACGTTAAATGCTACTAAAACGGCATTTGAGGCCTTAGCTAAAGTTACATCAGTTTCAGTTACCATTCCTATATCAGCCAAAATTATTTTTGGCTTAACTTCTTCGTGTTTTATCTGACTTATAGCATTTTTAATAGCCTCTGAAGAGCCATGTACATCTGATTTAATAATCAAATTTAATTCTTCTAATGAATTATTGGAAAATGCAGACTCTTGAGTAGCAAGTGTTAAAGGGTTTTTAATTTCTTTTTTCTCTTGAGTTCTATTTTCGCTAAGTAATTTTGCTTCTTTCTCATTATCTAAAACAATAAAATCATCTCCAGATTTTGCCGCACCATTAATTCCTAAAATTTCTACAGGAGTGGATGGTGATGCATTATTTATAATTTTTCCTTTATCATTGACAATTGCTCTTACTTTTCCCCATCTTAATCCACTCACAAAATAATCACCTTTTTTTAAAGTTCCTGAAGTAATAATTATATTGGCTACTGGACCTCTACCAACATCAATTTTTGACTCTAAAACGATCCCAGTTGCTTTAGAATCAAAATCTGTTTTTAAATCTAATATTTCAGCTTGAAGAATTATTGCCTCAATTAATTTGTCAATATTTAATTTTGTTTTTGCAGAAATATCTACCATTAACGTATCTCCAGATAAATCTTCAGAAATCAACTCATGTTCAAGTAATTGATTTTTAACTTTTTGAGAGTCTGCCTCAGGTAAATCACATTTATTTATTGCAACTACGATTGGAACTTTAGCAGCTTTTGCATGCCTAATAGATTCGATAGTTTGAGGTTTTACTCCATCATCAGCTGCTACAACTAACACAACTATATCAGTTAATTTTGAACCTCTAGCCCTCATTTCTGTAAAAGCAGCATGTCCTGGGGTATCAATAAAAGTTAATTTATATGAGTTATTTTCAATTTGATAGGCACCAATATGTTGTGTTATTCCACCGAACTCTCCAGACACAACATTGGCGCTTCTTAACACATCGAGCACTGAAGTTTTACCATGATCTACGTGTCCCATAACTGTTATTATTGGGGCCCTGTTTTTTAAATTTTCAGTTCTAGACTCTTTTATTTTTTTAATTATTTCTTCTGCTTTTTCCTCTCTTATTGGATTATGACCAAATTCTTTAACCAAATACTCAGCTGTATCTGCAGCCAATGTTTGATTAATCGTTACTGTTACACCCATACCAAATAAGTATTTAATTACATTACTAGACTGTTCAGCCATCCTATTTGCTAGTTCTCTTACAGTAATAGCCTCTGGAATATTTATGTCCCTTTTGATATGCTTTGACTTATCTTTATCTTCAACTTTATTAGCATTTTTAAGTTCTTTTTGCCTAGCCCGTTTTACTGATGCAAGACTTCTTTCTCTAATTTCTATCTCATCACTTAGTGCTCTTGAAACCGTAAGTTTTACCTCTCTTTTTTTTGAACTTGATTTCGATTTTCTCTCTTTACTGTTAGGATCCTCTTTAAGTCTTTTTGTGGCTCTTTGTTCAGCTAATTTACGTCTCTCAAAATCTGTCGCCGCTGGAGGTAATTTTATAGCAAAATTTGATTTAAAATTTTTATCTTTTCTAAAGTTAGAAAATGATTTTGATGGAGATTGCTTGTTAAAGGTTCCTTTATTTGTATATCCACTTTTTTGTCTATCAATTATTACAGTTTTTTTTCCTTGAGATTTATTAGAGTCAAAATTTTTAAATGATTTTTTTTTGGGATTTCCAGAGATAGTTAGTTTTGTTTTTTTGTTCTCCATTTTTCATCCTCTAATCTTTATAAATAATTTTTCTAGCAGACATTATCAATTCATCTGCCTCACCTTTAGATAAAGCGAAATCTTCTAAAAATCCTTGAATTTTAATTTTTTCCCCTTTGATCATATCGAATCCACCAGTAAGTTCATCTGATGCCAAATCAGCAAAATCTTGTAAATTTAATATTTTTTGTTCACCGAGAGTAACCAACATTCCTGGAGTTAAACCTTTTAAATTTATTAAATCATCAGCTAGTCCTAAGTCTTTTATTCTTTGAGAAATATCTTCCAGATCTTTTTGATGAAATTCCTTTGCTCTTTCAATTAATGCTTTAGCCGTATCCTCCTCAATTCCCTCAATTTTTGATAAGTTTTCTATTGAACTATCTTTAATATCGTCAATTGATGAAAAACCCTCAGCAACTAATAATTGACCTAGTGTTTCATCAAGTTCTAAATTCTTAACAAAGTTTTCTGTTTTTTCTTTGAACTCTAATTGTCTTTTTTCTGAGTCTTCTTGATCTGTCATAATATTGATCTCATAGTTTAAAAGCTTTGTTGCTAATCTAACATTTTGACCTCTTCTACCTATTGCTTTACTTAAATTTTCTTCACTTAAAATCACATCTAATTTTTTTCTTTCTAGGTCTACATTTACTCTTTGAACTTCAGCAGGTGACAGAGCATTGGAAACTAAAATTGCTGGATCTTCAGACCAATTAACAATATCAATTTTTTCACCTTGTAATTCGTTTACAACAGCTTGTACTCTTGATCCTCTCATTCCTACACATGCACCTACAGGGTCAAGAGATGTATCAACTGCTTTTACGCAAATTTTTGCTCTGCTACCTGGATCCCTTGATGAAGATTTTATTTCAATCAAACCATCATAAATTTCTGGCACCTCTTGAATAAAAAGTTTTTCCATAAATTTAGGGTGTGCTCTTGATAAAAATATTTGTTGTCCTCTTTGTTCTCGTCTTACATCATAACAATAGGCTTTAATTCTATCACCAGCTTTTATATTTTCTCTTGGTATTAATTCATTTTTTTGAAGTAATGCCTCTGTTCTACCAAGATCAATAATTACATTTCCAAATTCCAATCTTTTAACAATACCACTTAAAATTGTATCTTTTTTATCTTTAAAATCATTGAACTGTCTTTCACGTTCAGCTTCCCTAACATTAAAATTAATTACTTGTTTTGCAGTTTGAGCAGCTATTCTTCCAAAATCAAAAGCTGGTAATGGTTGTAAAACCTCATCTCCAATTTTTTTATTTTTATTAATCTCACTAAGATTTATTGCATCTTCTAAATTAATTTCAATATTTGAGTTTTCTGGATTTTCTGAAATTATAAGTTTTCTAAAAATTTCAATATCCCCATTATCACGATTTATCAAAACCTTAATATCATTATCGTGACCAAATTTTGATTTTGCAGCTTTAGCTATACCAGTTTCCATAGAGGATATAATTAATTCTTTATCTATAGACTTTTCTAAAGCAACAGCTTCGGCAATTCTTAATAATTCTAATTTATCTGCTCTTTTATTTAACATATTTTACTAGCTCCAAAAAAAAATGGGCCAAGGCCCATTTTGACAATTCAACAATGTGATTGGAATATATTAGAGTTTTTTAAATATTCAATAGAAACTATTTTGAAAAAACGTTAATTTTGTCTATTTTTTCCCACGAAAATGCTCCATCTTTTTCAGGTGAACGACCAAAATGGCCGTAAGCAGCTGTTTTTTCATAAATAGGTTTATTTAAATTTAACATCTCTCTTATTCCTCTCGGGCTTAAATCAAAATTTTCTTTAATCTTTTCAATAACAAATTTGTTTTTTTCGATGTCATTATCAAAAAGATCAACATAAATTGATAAAGGTTTCGATACTCCAATTGCATAAGCCAATTGAATTAAACACTTATTGCTAATTTTTGAAGCGACAATATTTTTTGCAATATATCTTGCCGCATAAGCAGCTGATCTATCAACTTTAGTTGGATCCTTACCTGAAAATGCTCCACCGCCATGCGGTGCAGCTCCTCCATAAGTGTCTACTATAATTTTTCTACCAGTTAAACCACAATCGCCATCAGGCCCTCCTATTACAAAATTGCCTGTGGGATTCACATAAAATTCTTCTTCATTAAATCCGTCCATAAATTCCTTAGGAATAGAATTTAACATATAAGGTCTTAGTAATTCTTTAACATCTTTTTGATTAACATCAGCAGAATGTTGTGAAGAAATTACAACAGATTTAACTTTAAATGGTTTTCCATTTATATACTCAAAAGTTACCTGACTTTTTGAGTCTGGTTCTATATATTTTAACTTTCCTAATTTTCTATCTTCTGCCATTAATCTAAGTATTTTGTGAGAATAATGAATTGGAGCAGGCATCAATACCTCTGTATCATCACAAGCATAACCAAACATTATCCCTTGATCACCAGCCCCCTCATCCTTATTACCAGCAGAATCTACGCCCATAGCAATATCTTTTGATTGAGAATGTAAGTGGCTTTCTATTTTTGTAGCCTCTTTCCATGTAAAACCATCTTGATCATAACCAATATCTTTAATACAATTTCTTACTTTAGAAATAAGTTCTTCTTTATTTATTTCAGGTCCTCTAACTTCACCAGCTAATACAACTTTATTAGTTGTTGTAAGAGTTTCACAAGCTACTCTTGAGTAAGGATCACTAGAAATATAAGTATCTACTACCATGTCAGATATTCTATCTGATACTTTGTCAGGATGTCCCTCTGATACAGACTCACTAGTAAAAAGAAAATCTTTTAAATTACTCATTTTTGATCCTATTAAATGAAAATATAAGAAAAATATACAACAAAATTAAAAATACAAATATTAAATTTCCAATTGTAGAAAAAATTGTTTTATCTATATTTTTTCTCTTATTAAAATCAATATAACCATCTACCCCAAAGTTTATTTTTTGTTCAATTTCTCCTAATGGATTAATCACTCCAGCTATCCCATTATTAGCAGATCTAATAACATACTTACCATTTTCTATTGCTCTAAATATGCTATGAGTAAAATGTTGTTTAGGCCCAATAGATTTTCCAAACCATCCATCTTCAGAAATATTAAAAATAAAATCAAAATCAAAATTTTTTGATAAATTTCCACTATAAATAATTTCATAGCAAATTAGTGGTAGAAATTTAAACTCCTCAAAATTATCTTTTATATTAATAATTCTTCTTTCTTTACCTTTTGAAAAAGATCCAAAATTGTTTGTAATTACTTTTAAACCAATTTTATTTAATAGATTTTCAAAAGGAATAAATTCACCAAAAGGAACCAAATTATTTTTATCATAATTTTCAATTAAGCTTAAATCTTTATCAAAAATTGAAAAAGAATTATAAAAACTATATTTATCATTAATAAGCTTTCGACTTATAATACCCAAACCAATTATGTGGTTTTCATCAAAATTTTTTTTGAAAATTTCATTATAAAGATACATTTCATCTCTATAAGTATTAGGTATAATTACCTCTGGCCATAAAAAAAATATCTTTTTGTTTTTTGTTGGCGAACTTAATAAAATTAATTTCTCAATAACACTTTTAGTGCTAGCACTATCATAATATTTCTCTAAACTTATATTTGATCCAATAATTCTAATTGTATATGGAATTTCTATTTCCTCTATATTCGAAAATTTTTGTTTTTGAAGTGTCCCGTAAATTAAAAATAAGATAGGTAAAAGCGATATCAAAATACATATTAACATATCTATTTTTGATCTTTTTAAAATGTATAGAGCTGGTACTGTAAATAAACTTATAACAAATAAGTTTAATGAATATGTACCGATTAAAGATAAAATACTTATAAAATTTAAATTTTTAGAAAAACTATAAACAAACAAATTCCAAGGAAAACCTGATAAAATTGTTCCTCTAATATATTCCATAACACCAAATAAAAGAGAAAAAATAAAAAATGCGCTTAAAAGATTTTTTGGATTTAAAAGACAAAATAAAAATGTAATTAAGCCATAAAATATGGCTAAAAAAGATGGAATTATAATTAAAGCAAGTGGGATCAAAAAATTCAAATTTTCGTCAAAAGTTAAAGATATTGTAATCCAATATAAATTTGTCAAAAAATAACCAAAACCAAAACACCAACCATTAAAAAAGAAAAATTTTTTTTTTTCTTTTTTTAGTTTTTTAAATAAAAAAATAAAAAAAATACTTAAAGTAAAAAAATTTATAAAAAAAAAATTAAATGGT
>CACOLY010000002.1 GCA_902628195.1 uncultured Pelagibacteraceae bacterium | reverse complement strand
TTTGCTGGTTCGACCTTAGTTCACTCAACTGGTGGTGCGGCTGCTTTAGCTGGTGCAATGATAATAGGTCCTAGACTTGGAAGATTTACGAAGTCTGGTGCCCCAGCTCCACTAAAACCATTTGCTGCTTCTTCAATACCATTAGTTACAATTGGAGTATTTATTTTATGGTTAGGTTGGTTTGGATTTAATGGTGGTTCACAATTAGCTATGGGAACTGTTGCTGATGCAATAGCTGTATCCAAAATATTTATTAATACATTTTTAGCTGGTGCTGGTGGAGTACTTGGTGCTGCGACTATCACGAGATTACATTTTGGTAAGACAGATGTAATACAAATGTTAAATGGATGTATTGGTGGATTAGTTGCTATAACAGCTGAACCATTATTACCATCACCTTTTGCAGCTATTTTAATTGGTGCAGTAGGTGGATTAATTGTGGTTTATGGTACTAAACTATTATTTTCATTACAAATTGATGATGTAGTAGGTGCTATACCCGCTCACTTATTTGCCGGTATTTGGGGGACTTTAATTGTGCCTGCAACTAACACTGGTGCAAATTTTAGCACACAGTTAATAGGTGTATTATCAGTAAATATATTTGTTTTCATTGTGGCTTACATTTTGTTTAGCCTAATTAAAGCAACTATTGGCCTACGGTTAAGTAAAGAAGGTGAAACTAAAGGTACTGATGTTACTGAAACTGGCGTTATTGCTTACGCGATAAGAGACTAATTGCATGCAATAAAGGGGCTCTTTGCTCTCTGTGTGATTCAACATTACTCATCAAAGAGCCTCCTAAAAAAATTAACTTCCTCTATCTAGTTAACAAAGAAGCCCCTCCATCAAGGAGCTTTTTTATTATTTAGATCTAATGTAATTATTAAATTAATTGATTATATTAGAATTGATGGAATTTTTAAAAAAATACAATCATCCAAAAAATATAAGATTTGAGTCATTCAAATTTGCGCTATTAGAGGCAAATAAAAGAAATTTAAAGACAATTGTAGAAACCGGTTGTGCTAGAGGAAAAATAAAATTTATTTTTTTTTCAAAAATTAATTGGAAAGATGGAATGAGCACTATGATTTTTACTGATTATGCAAAATTTGTTAATGGTAAATTGACCTCTTGTGATATTGAAAAAAAAAATATTAAAAATGCTAAAAAATTTGTTGAAAATAATAAAAAATTTGTTGAATTTGTTACGGATGATAGTGTTAAATTTTTATCATCTTTTAATAAGAATATAGATTTTTTGTATTTAGATTCTTTGGATGGACAATTTAAAGAAGCATCAGATCATCAATTAAAAGAAATTAAAGTTGCGCAAAGCAAACTTCATAAAAAATCATTAGTTTTACTGGATGATAAAGGGTCAAAAACAAATCTTTCTATTGACTTTATGTTAGAAAATAATTTTAAAATTATTAATGAAACAAAAGAACAAGTTCTTTTGGGTTATGAATAGCAATTAATAGAATGAAAAAAGAAACATTAAACAAATTTAGTGATAAAATATACTCACAGTTTGGAGAAGATGGTATCCTGAAAGAAATTCTTAATCGTCTTGATAAAAAAGATCATGATAATTGGTGTGTTGAGTTTGGTGCTAGAGATGGGGTTTCGGACTCGAATACATTAAATTTAATAAAAAATCATAATTATAAAGCCGTATTAATAGAAGGTGATAAAAAATATTATAAAAAACTTTGTCAAAATTTTCCACAAAATGAAATTATTAAGATTAACAAATTTATAAATTTTACAGGTGAAAATAATCTAGATAACACACTAAAAAATACAAAAATTCCTAAGAATTTTGATTTTTTATCAATAGATATAGATGGTTGTGATTATTATATTTTTGAAAGTTTGAAAGAATTCAGACCAAAAATTATTTGTATTGAGTTTAATCATTTAATACCGAACTCAGTTGAATTTATTCAAAAAAAGGATTTTTCTATTAAACAAGGTTGTAGTGCAAAATCTTTAATTCAATTAGGAAAGATAAAAAATTATGAGGTTGTTGCAAGCAGTCATTGCAATCTATTTTTTGTTGAGAAATCATATTTTGAATTAATTTTAAAAGAAACTATTTCTATAGATGATTTAATTGATGATAATGAAATTAAGAATTTTATTTTTTGTGGTTACGACGGAAGTTTTCATACAACAAAACCTCTTAGATTAGGTTGGCATAAAATCAATATAAATAATGAAAAGATCCAACCTCTTCCATCTTATATAAGGCGTTTTCCTGATGATTATAATTTATTCCAAAAAATAATTTTTTATTTATATAGAGAGGTATTAAGCCCTGGTCGTTTTATCAAAAAATTCTTATCCAGGAAAAAATAATTATCTAATTTATTAAAGACATTGGATCTAGTCTTGTTTGAAACCAATTAATTCTAAAATCTAAATGTGGTCCAGTTGATCGTCCAGTAGATCCAACTGTTCCAATTACATCTCCTTGAAGGATTTCATCACCAACTTTAACATTTAGAGTTTCTAGGTGGGAATAAATCGTAGAGATACCATGACCATGGTCCATAATAATTGTTCCACCTGTATAGTATAGATCTACCTCAGCCATTGTAACCACCCCTGTGGCAGAGGATTTTATTTTGGTACCTTTCTTAGCTGCAATGTCTATCCCATAATGAGGCCATTTTGGTTTTCCATTCAGTATTCTTTGACTTCCATAAACACCACTTATAATTCCTTTAACAGGCATGATAAATTGATTTTTAAAAAAAGGTAAATCAGAATTAATTGCTCTTGCCTTACCAATTTTATTATTTTCTTCTTTAATTCTTTTATAAACTGACTCTGGGGGAGTTACTTTACTTTCCTCTAAACCATCAATTCGTTGAATGTTATATTTTCTTTTAATGACTTTTTTTATTATTTTTTCTTTTTTTCCATTAATATATTTTGTAATTGTAACATCAAATTTTCTATCTCTATCAAGACCAAAAACAAAATAACCATCCTTACTCACTCTTACTTCTTTTTTATCAATAATAATTTTAGCTAATGGGTCAGTTATCCCAATAATATAATGGCCTTGTACGAATTTACCTTTAAATTCAATCGCATTGAGATGAGTTGTAAAAAAAAAGATTATTATTAATAATAACCTAGATATTATTTTGCTGTCCATCCACCATCAACCAATAATGAAGTACCAGTAATCATTGATGCTGCATCTGAAGCTAAAAAAACAGCGGCACTTGCTACATCTGAAAGTTCTGCAAATTTTCCTAAAGGGATATTTCCTAAAACTTCATTTTTAAATTTTTTGCTCTTAAGAAATTTTTTAGTCATAGGTGTAACAACAAATGTGGGACAAACTGTATTTACTCTAATGTTATATTTAGCTAAATCAATGGACATTCCTTTTGTAAGCCCTTCCAAGCCAAATTTAGTCATGTTGTAAACACTTCTAATGGGACCCCCAACATGACCCATTTGAGAGGACATGTTAATAATAGCACCACCAACTTTTTTTCTATTTTTAGATTTAATCATTTTTAGAACACACAGTTGAGCTAGATTAAAAGTAGCTATTGTATTTATCTTAACTAGATATTCCATATTTTTGGTTTTTACTTTTGTAAAGTGCTCTGGAATATTATTACCTGCATTATTGATTAGAATATCAATTTTAGCTTGTTTATTAATTATTTCTTTAATTTGATTATAATTAGTAATGTCACAAACATAGGATTTGCATTTAGATTTAAGTTTTTTTATTATTTTTGAAACCTCATTTAAATCTTTTTGAGTTCTACTGATTATAACTAAATTTGCACCAGCCTCAGCAAGAGCTATTGCACATGCCCTTCCTATACCTTTGCCGGCACCAGTTACAACTGCCGTTTTATTTTTAAGGTTATAATTTTTTAAATACATTATAAAAATAATATTTGAATATCTGTATAAATCAATTCAATAGCAACAATTAAAATCGCTAATAATCCGGCCCATGCAATCCATTTATATTTTTTTATCCAATTAGAAATTAATGTTGCAGCGAAAGCCATTAATACAATTGATAAAACTAAACCAAATACAAGTAAACCATAATGATCTCCTGCAGCTCCAGCAACTCCTAAAACGTTATCTAAACTCATAGTGAAGTCTGCTAATAAAATTGTCCAAATAGCTTTAAGAAAACTTGAATTATCTACTTTAATATTTTCATCGCGATCGGAACCCTTAATTACATCCGTATAAAGTTTATAAACTATATAGAGTAAAAGAATTCCACCAAGAAGTCTTAACCCAGTTATTTGTAATAAATAAGCAGTTAATAAAGTTAAAATTATTCTTAGAATTACAGCACCACCAATTCCAAAAAAAATAATTTTTTTTCTTTGTTCTAAAGGAAATTTTGAAGCAACCATTCCAATGATAATTGCGTTATCTCCAGCTAAAACTAAATCAATTAATATTATTTGAGTTAAAATTGTTAATTGTTCTGGAGTAAATAAATCAGCAAACATTAACTTGTAAGTATCATATCAGCACCTTTTTCTGCAATCATTATTGTAGGTGCATTTGTATTTCCTGACGTAATGTTTGGCATAATTGATGCATCAATTACTCTTAAATTTTTAATTCCTTTTACATTTAATTTTTCATCAACTACAGCCATATCATCTTGACCCATCTTACAGGTTCCAACTGGATGAAAAATAGTTTGAGTATAATCAGAACCAGCTTTAACTAATTCTTCATTATTATTTATATCAATTCCTGGCCTATACTCTTCAGGCTTATATTTTTTAAAAGTTTCGGACTCCATTACTATCTTTCTTGTAAGTTTTAACCCTTTTGCTGCTACCATTCGATCATGTTCAGTTGAAAGATAATTCATTTTTATTTTGGCGTACGTTCTTGAGTCTTTGTCTACAATACTTACGTTTCCTCTACTAGTTGGTCTTATATTTGAAACTGTAGGTGTAAAAGCATGAAAATCATGATTTTTAGTTGCACCTAACGTATCCATACTCATTGGTTGGACATGCCACTGAAGATCAGGCAATTCCAATGATGGATCACTTTTTGCAAACATGCACATTTGACTTGCACCCATAGTCATTGGTCCACTACGATTAAATATGTATTCTAAACCAATCATTAGATTTCCTATCAAACTATTTATTTTCTTATTAAGTGATTTAAGACCATGAACTTTGTATATAGGTCTAAACATAAGATGATCTTGCAAATTCTCACCTACACCCTTTAATTCATGAACTATTTTAATACCTAAATTTTTTAGTTTTTGAGAATTTCCTATTCCAGATGTTTGTAAAATTTGAGGAGAACCTATTGCACCTGACGAAAGGATTATCTCTTTATTTGAAGTTATTTTTTTTAGTTGATTTTCTTGCCAATATTCAACTTCTCTAGCAGTTTTATTTTCAAAATTAATTTTTTTCACATGAGCATTAGTAATAATAGATAAATTTTTTCTGTTTTTAATTGGATTCAAATATCCAACTGCAGTACTACATCTAAAACCGTCTTTTTCAGTTACCTGGAAGTAGCCACAACCATGATTATCGCCAGTATTGAAATCTTTTGTTCTAGGAATACCAAATTCCTCAGCAGCATTTTGAAATTCATTTAAAAGAGGCAATTGAATTCTTTGATCTGAAACTGAAAGGGGTCCACCGACACCATGGAAATCGTTTTGCCCTCTTTCTTGATTTTCTGATTTAATAAAATAAGGAAGAACATCATCCCAGCCCCAACCAGTGTTTCCTAATTGACGCCAAACATCATAATCTCTACTTTGTCCTCTTATATAAAGTAGACCATTAATAGATGAACTTCCTCCTAGAGTTTTACCTCGAGGATAACGAATTGATCTATTATTCATTGTTTCATCTGGCTCAGTTTTGTAGCACCAATCTACAGATGGATTATGCATAGTTTTAAAATATCCAACGGGAATATGTATCCACGGATAATTATCTTTTCCACCAGCTTCAATTAACACCACTTTATTATTAGGGTTTTCTGAAAGCCTGTTAGCAAGTACACATCCTGCTGAACCTGCTCCAATAATTACATAATCAAAATTTTCCATTAATAGTTGAATAGTTTTTTTAATTTAAGTTATTTATTGTTTTTACACTTATATTAATCAATTGTCACTTGTGTCAGCATTGTTTTTCTGATTTTATGCAACACGTTAAATTTAACTAACAAGAGGAAAAATAATGAAAAAAATCATTTCAATGTTATTTGCAACGTTATTAGTAATTGGATTTACTTCAAGTGCTAATGCTGCAAAAACACTAAAATGTCAAACAGTACTTAACACTAAGGCTGATGAAGTTAAGATGTTAAAAGACTTTACTGACACTGTTACAACTTTAACAGGTGGATCTCTAAAATTTGAAATCTTACCCGCTGGAGCAGTTGTTGGCGTAAAAGAAACTTTAGATGCTGTTGACAAAGGTCTGATCGACTGTGGATTCGCATGGACACATTATTGGTCAGGAGATCACCCTGCGGCTATGCTATTTGGTTCGCCAGTAGCTGGTGGTGGAGTTGGTATAGATAACATAGCTTTCTTATCATGGTTTCAATATGGTGGTGGTAAAGAATTATATGACCAACTTTGGAAAGAAATGGGAAGAGATATTAAAGGATTTATGATTCAACCAGTTGGACCAGAGGCTTTAGGTTGGTTTCCAAAACCAATAAAAGATATGGCTGATTTTAGAAAATATAAATTCAGAACTCCTCCAGGAATTCCAGGACAAACTTACAAAGATATTGGTATAGCATCTGTTGCTATGGGTGGTGGAGATATTCTACCAGCTTTGGAAGCAGGAACTATCGATGCTGCTGAGTGGTGTTGTCCAAAACCAGACTTAACATTTGGTTTCCAAAAAGTATTAAAGCACTATTACTTACAAGGCTTACACCAAGTAGTAGTAAATGCTGACTTTTATATTACTGGAAAAACTTATAATGCTATGAGTGATCATGAGAAGAAGTCTCTTGAAGTAGCCGCTAATGCTTCATTAGCTAAATCTTTAAGTTACAGAATCTATGAGAACGGAAAAGCTTTACAAGAGTTAACTACTAAACACGGAGTAATCTTAGAAGATACACCTTCTGATTATTTCACAGAATATATGGCTGCAGCAAAAGCTTCTTTAAATAAGAATGCTGCTGAAAATAAATTCTTTAATGAAGTTTATACTTCAATGAAGAAATTTGCTGATATAGCCGTTCCTTTCTGGAGTGGTGCTCAAATGTCTAATGCTAAGCTAGGAATGGCTCACGCAGCAACATTAAAGTAATCAGTAATTAATCTTAATTTATTAGAGCGGACTTTTACAGTCCGCTCTAGTTTTTTTTACAAGAATTTTATGGCAGACGAACCAGGTAAACTTGATATATCAGATGAAATGATAGCCGAAAGGCGAGGTGGTTCAGGAAAAATGCCTGAAGACATGCCGTCATGGATGGCAAAATCTATTATTAATATTGATAAGTTTAGCAAGTGGATTGGAAATATTGTTTGTTGGATTTTAATGCCTCTTATTTTTGCAATGACTTATGAGGTACTTGCAAGAAAACTTTTTTTAGCACCAACTATTTGGGCTTATGATATAAGTCGTTTTTTATATGGTGCACTTTTTATGTTAGGTGCAGGTTATGCTCTTTCTAGAGGAGTACATATCAGGGCTGACTTCTTATACAGAAATTTTAAAATTAAAAACCAAGGTCTTATTGATTTTTGGTTATATCTTTTGTTTTATTTTCCAGGACTGATTGTTTTTCTTTACATGACAATTGGTTATGTAGGAGAATCTATTCAAAGAGGTGAGAGAGGCATGGATACTACTTGGATGCCTTATATGTGGCCGATAAAAACTTGCTTACTAGTGGGTATAGTTTTTTTACTTATTCAAGGCGTATCTGAATTATTTAAAAGTTATTGGGCAGCTAAAAAAGGTGAATGGCCTGGAGAGTCTAAATGATAGCTGAGTTTATTGATCCAGCGATATTAGGTTTTATTTTAGTCGGAGTAATGCTTTTTGCAATTTTTGTAGGATTTCCTATTTCATTTACTTTAATATTTTTAGGTTTTGTATTTGGTTATTTAGGCTTTGGAAAATTAGTTTTTTATTTAATGACACTCCAATTTTCTATGGTTATGACCGAACAAACTCTCGCAGCAGTCCCACTCTTTGTGTTTATGGGAATTATGATGGAACAAGCTGGACTTATGGAGAGATTATTTTCAGCATTTCAAATGATGTTAGCAAAAGTTAAAGGTTCTTTATATTATGCAGTTTTATTTGTTTCTGTAATCTTTGCTGCTGCAACAGGAATTGTTGGAGCTTCAGTTACAATTCTTGGAATAATGGCAGCAAAATCAATGAATAGATCTGGTTATGATGTGAGACTTGCCGCCGGAACAATTACCGCAGGAGGAACTTTAGGAATTTTAATTCCCCCAAGTATTATGCTTGTAGTCATGGGGCCAATTATGGAAATTCCAGTAATTGATTTATTTGCAGCAGCAATACTTCCAGGAATTCTTTTAGCGAGTTTATATGCAGGTTACACAACAATAAGATGTATGATTAATCCTAAATTAGGACCAGTGCTTCCTGATGACATGAGAGCAGCTAGCATGAAAGAAGTATGGATTGAATTTTTTTTAGGATTGGTGCCACCAGCAGCTTTAGTATTTGCAGCGTTAGGAAGTATTTTATTTGGATTTGCTACACCAACAGAAGCAGCAGGTTGTGGAGCTATGGGAGCTTTATTGCTTTCATTAGCCTACAAAAAATTAACTTTATCTAAATTACAAGAAGCTTTAGTAAAAACACTTGAGATAACAGCCTTGATAATGGTTTTGGTTGCTGCTTCAAACTTTTTTGGTGCTGTATTTGCAAGATTAGGGACACCGACTTTATTGACTGAATTTTTATTAGGTTTGGAAATGAATAAATATTTAATCCTAGCAATGATAATGGTCATGATATTTTTACTAGGATGGCCGTTAGAGTGGGTTCCAATTGTGATGATAATTGTTCCAATTATTTTACCACTAGTGGAAGCACTAGGGTTTAATTTAACTTGGTTTGCAATATTAGTAGCAGTCAATTTACAAACCGCCTGGTTATCTCCTCCAGTAGCCTTATCGGCTTATTTTTTAAAGGGTGTTGTACCTGAATGGGATCTTAAAGATATTTATTATGGAATGATGCAATTTATGGTATTACAAGTAATTGGATTGATCTTAATTATAATTTTTCCAAAGATCGCTTTATGGTTACCAACTCTCTTATATGGACAGTAGAAAATTAAAGTTTTATATTGTTTAAGTGAGTCAACAAAAATCAAAAAATTTAATCAATTGGGAATTAGTTACAGTAAATCCAAATAATAAGAATTGGGATTGGAAAGATTTATTCTGCTATTGGGGCGTTAATATTCAAAGTGTTATTGGTTTTTCTTTAATTACATCACTATACTTAATTTACAATCTAAATACTTTTGTAGTAATTTTAGGGACTCTATTAGGGACTCTATTAGTATTTTTTTTCTCAAATATAATTGGTAAACCTTCTCAGAAATTTGGATTACCTTTTGTTGTTCTTTTAAGATCTTCTTTAGGTTTCAGAGGAGCTCAATATTTTGGATTGTTAAGGTGCTTTGTTGGAATTTTTCTATTTGGTATTCAAACGTATTTTCTGTCTAAAGCATTTGCTTTTCTTATAAGAATAAGTATTTTTTATTTCAATTCCTCTTTTTTAAACCAAGATATTTTTTTTAATTTCATACTAGCAATGAATATAATTGATTGGGGTGCAATTATTATTGCCATTGTTTTTCAAGTAATGCTTTTTAGCTTAGGAATGAATTTTAATAAAAAATTAATTCGTTTTTCAGCTTTGACAGTTTATTTCGGAATGCTTTTATTTTTCTTTGCTGTATTTTTAAGTGATGTAAAATTAACATCTGGTGCTTTTTTGGATGCTTTGAATTTTGAAAATTTTTCAATTACTAATAACATTGGACCCCTAATAACTGTTGCAGGTACTGTATTTGCATATTTTGCAATTATAATTTTAAGCTATGGAGATTTTTCAAGATATATTAAAGATGAAAAAGAATTGAAAAAAGGTAACTTTACTTTACTCTTAAATTTAATTATTTTTTCTTTTTTTGCTTTATTTATTGTTTCTGGTGTGGACATATTTTTAAAACAAGATCCTGAAAATTTAAACAGAATATTAACAAATCCTACAGATATAATTGGAAAGATTGATGATTTGTTAATTGCTAATTTAGCTTTAGTGTTTATTATAATAGCATCAGCTTCTACAAATTTGATAGCAAATTTTATACCGTCTCAATATACTTTAATAAATTTTATGCCATCTTCTTTATCTTTAAAAAGTTCAAGTTATATTATCGCTTTCTTAGGTTTCTTTATTGGAATTTTTTGGCTTACTTATTTTAGCCAAATTGGAATATTATCTTTGATAGATACTCTGGGTGCTTTCTTTGGCCCTTTATTTGGAGTTATGATTTCAGATTATTATTTTGTGAAAAAAGGAACATTAATTAATAAAGATATCTATTCTTTAGAAAATAATGGAGCATATTATTACTCTAGTGGTTGGCATATTAAGGGAGTTTATTCATTAATTTTAGGATTTGTTTTTTCAGCATCAACTATTTGGAATAATAGTTTTATGTATCTGCATTCTTATTCTTGGATAATGGGAGCGTTAATTTCTGCTTTTGTGTATTATCTATTAGCAAGAAAATAAATAAATGAATAAAATTAAATTTGATTTTAAAAATAAAACAGCAGTAATAACTGGTGGTGCCCAGGGTTTTGGATTTGATATTGCAAAAAGATTTCTAAATTCTGGAGCAAGAGTTATAATTTGGGACATAGACTCAAAAATGATTAAAAAAGCGGTAAAGGAACTAAATAATCAAAATTTAAGTTCAAATGTGATTGATGTTTCAAATTATAAAGAGGTCGAAGATTGTACTAATGAAATAAATAAAAAATCTAATATTGATATTTTAATAAATAATGCTGGAATTACTGGTCCTACTTCAACGCTTTGGGAGTATGATGTAGAGATGTGGAAAAAAGTTGTTGATATTAATTTAATGGGAACTTTTAATTGCTGTAGAGCAGTAGTCCCTAATATGATTAAAAATAATTATGGAAGAATAGTTAATGTAGCCTCTGTTGCTGGAAAAGATGGCAATGCTAACGCGAGTGCATATAGTGTAGGTAAAGCAGGAGCGATTGGATTAACAAAATCCTTGGGTAAAGAGCTTGCAGATAAGAATATAGCAGTAAATGCAGTAACTCCTGCGGGTGCCAAAACTAGAATTCTGAATCAAATGACTAAAGAACACGTGCAAAGAATGCTATCAAAAGTACCAAGAGGTAGATTTCTTGAAGTTGAAGAGTTTACTTCTCTTGTTTGCTGGTTATCTTCAGAAGAAAATACTTTCTCAACTGCAGCAGTTTTTGATATTAGTGGGGGTCGCTCTACCTATTAACTTTTGCTTTCGGTTCTAATATTTTAGTCTGATTTAGTTTAATTCTACCAAATTTCACATCTTTTGACATGACTGGAGCAAAAATCATTATTGACCAGTAAATTAAGAGAATAAAAATGGAAATTGTCTTCATGATTAATATATATAATTAGAAATTGATTTTTGATTGTTTAAATTTTGTCAAAATAATGTATTAACAATTTTTTTAAAAGTTTATGAAAATAATTTTAAAATTTTTAGTTATTATTTTTTTATCCACTGAGATAAGTACGGCAGAGGTAATAAGCGTATTTGAATTTAATGAATCTGAGCTTTCAAAACTTGAAGTTAGAAAAGTAAGAGGTGCTGATAATAATACAAATTATAGTGTTGGATCGAATGAAAAAGGTAATTTTTTAAAAGCTGTAGCTGATAATGCCGCTTCCGGTCTAGGAAAAGAATTAAAAATTGACCTAAACAAGACTCCTTTCATAAATATTACATGGAAAGTTGAGAAAGATTTATCTGGTATTAAAGAAAATTCGAAGAAAGGACATGATTTTGCAGCGAGAGTTTTTGTCATAAAAAAGACTGGTGCAACACCACTATCTAATAGAGCAATAAACTATGTATTTTCAAGTAATAATAAAATTGGATTTAATTCACCAAGTCCATACACCAAAAAATCTATAGATAATGTTTTATCCACGACTAAAAATAATCTCAATAAATGGGTTACCGTTAAGGCAAATGTTAAAGAAGATTTTAAAAAGTTTCACGATTTGGATGTAAATGAACTTGATGGGCTAGCCATAATGTCTGACACAGATAATTCTAAAATGAAAGCAATTGCCTATTTTCAAAATATCTATTTTTCAGCAAATTGATGAAATTTTTGATATAATTTTATAAAATGCATGAAAATTTCTTTCATAAGTTAAAAGTTTATTATGAGGATACCGACTCTGCTGGTGTAGTATATTATGCAAACTATCTAAGATATTTAGAAAGAGCTAGAACTGAAGCTTTGTTTTCGATTGGTTTTAGTAATAAAATAGTTAAAGATAAATTTAATTCATTAATAATCGTTAAATCATGCAATATTGAATATAAAAAATCATCTTATTTGGAAGATGAATTGACTGTAAGATCTTTTGTAAAATCAATTACTAAAACTTCATTTTTTATGAATCAAATAATTACTAAAGGAGAAGAGGTCATTGTAGAGGCTCAGGTTCATTTAGTTTTTGTAAATAAAGAGGGAAAACCTATAAAAATTCCAGATGAAATATATTCTAAATTTAAACCTTATTTTTGTGATACTATTAAAACTTAGCAAGTTTTTTTGCTTTTTTAAATAAATCTACCATCATTTTATTTGAAACAAGTTTTGTGTTAACATTTCTTGGACTTGGATGATAACTAGATAAAATAATTATTCCATCAGGTAATAACTGAGATTTGCCATGTTTAAAAATAAATTTTTGTCTTATATCAAATTTTTGTTTATATAATTTTATACAATTATCAAAAGCAACTTTACCCAATGCAACAATTACTTTTAGTTTTTTTAGAGATAATATTTCTTCATCAAAAAAATTGGAACAATTAGATATTTCATTACTTAAAGGTTTGTCTTCAGGTGGTACACATTTAAGTATATTGGTAATATAAGTAGATTTTAACTTTAAATTATCATTTAAATTCTTTGAATACGGATAATTTGAAATACCTACTTCGTATAAACATTTAAACAAAAAATCTCCTGATTTATCGCCTGTAAAAGCTCTTCCTGTTCTTGTGCCACCATGAGCCGCAGGGGCAAGTCCAATAATAGCTAATCTTGAATTTAAATTTCCAAAACCAGGAACAGGTTTACCCCAGTAGACCTCATTCATATTTTGTTTTCTTTTTTGTGTACTTATTTTTTGAACAAATTTAACTAGTCTCGGACATTTTTTGCAATTAACTATTGTTTTGTTTAAATTTTCTAATCTAATATCCATTAATGAAATTTTTAAAATTTTTTTTAATAATATTTATATCTTTAACATCATCAGTTAAAGCAGATTTCAATAAAAAATTATTAAATCAACTTGAAGATGGTGGAAAATTAATATTTATTAGACATGCATATGCACCTGGGAGTGGTGATCCAAGTAATTTCAATTTAAACGATTGTTCCACCCAGAGAAATTTAAGTAAGGAAGGGAGAAAACAAGCAGTAAATATTGGTGAATTTTTTAGAAATAAAAAAGTAAAAATAGATAAAGTTTTATCTAGTGAGTGGTGCAGATGTAAAGAAACTTCATCAATTGCTTTTAATAATTTTAAAACTAAAAAATTTCTTAACTCGTTTTATAGTTCAAAATTTGCTAAAAATAAGAAATCTCAAATGATTAATTTAAAAAAATATGTTAATAGTTGGAAAAGTGATAAAAATTTAGTCTTAGTCACTCATTATGTTGTAATATCTGAGGCACTGAATTATGCGCCAAGCTCAGGTGAAATTGTAATTACAGATAAAAATTTTAACATATTAGACAATATTGAAATGGATTATTAGGATTATGTCATCTAAAAAAGCTATGAAACTTGCCCAAAAACAAGCTTATGCTAGGCACCGAAGCAATATTAGTAACAATAAATTTCAGTTAAAAAAAAAATTTTTAATTAAAAGCAAGAAAAAATAATCAAATTATTCTTTTTCTTTTTTTTCGGTAAAAAAGATACCTATTAAGAGTAGAGCAGTCCAACCTAGTCCTAATAAACCTTTTAATATATTCGTTTCTGCACTCCATATATCTAAAAATAATGCACCAAAAATTAATCCCAATATATAGATAATAATTACTATTGAAGTTTTACTCATTTTTTAAACTTTTTTTAAAAAGAGAAATACCATTATTAATTTTATAAGTATAGGACTCTTCAAAGCTTTTTAACTGCCACCCTGATAATCTTTTTTTTATTAATTCTATGTTATTTTTTTTCCACTCATCGGTTGTATTTTCTTGTTTCCAAATTTTTTTTTCTTCATTATTTCTGCCACAATCATAGCAATATCCAGTTTTAGGATCTGTTTTACAAATACTAATACAAGGTGAAATAATCATACTTATATTATAAAGGAAAAATAATAAATTTTATAATAAATGTCGTTGGACAAATAGTTTCAATAATATATAAAACCTCTAAATTTGTGGGGCGATGGCGGAATTGGTAGACGCGTCGGTCTTAGGAACCGATAGAGCAATCTGTGAAGGTTCGAGTCCTTTTCGCCCTACCATTTAAATATTTTATGAAAGTTACTGTAGAAAATAAAAAAGGTTTAAATAAAGATTTAAAAATTTTCATCGATAAGAAAATAATGAATTCTTATATGGATGAAAAATATGAGGAAATAAAAGGTTCAGTAAATTTAAAAGGCTTCAGACCAGGAAAAGTTCCAAAAGAAGTTTTAAAAAGACAATTTGGTAAAGCTGTATTTGGTGAAGTTTTAGACAAAGTGCTTAAAGAAACCACAACAAAAGCATTAGAAGAAAACAAAATTAAACCCGCTGGACAACCTAAGTTGGATTTAAAAACTTATGGGGAAGACAAAGATTTAGAATATGTTATTTCAGTAACTGAGTTACCTAAGGTAGATATCAAAGCTATAGAAAATATAAAATTTGATCAATACTCAGTTAAGATTGAAGATACTGAGGCAGACAAGAGAATAAATGAAATAGCTAAAAATCAACCAAATTTTAAAGAGACAAAACCAGATATAAAATCTAAGGAAGGAGATTTAGTTATTTTTGATTATAATGCTTCTATTGATGGCAAACCGTTTAAAGGTGGAGAGGGAAAAAATACTCAACTTACATTAGGAAAAGATTTATTTTTAAAAGGATTTGATAAACAATTAGTTGGAGTTAAAAAAGATGACGAGAAGATTGTTGATGCTATACTTCCTGAAAATTTTCCTGAAAAAGAATTGATTAATAAAAAAGCACAATTTAAGTGCAAGATCATTTCAGTAAAAAATCCTGAGAAAGTAGAGATCAATGATGAATTTGCAAAAAATTTGGGTGCTAAAGATTTAAAAGATTTAAAATCATTAATTTCTAAACAAATTAATGATGAGTATAAAAATTCATTAGATCGACTTACTAAAAATCAAATTTTAAAAGAAATAGAAAAATTTAAAGTGAATGAAATACCTGAAAATTTAATTGATGAAGAGATTAAGGTTTTATCTCAGGGAATGTCAGAAAAAGATGCAAAAGAAAGTAGAAAAAATTTTGAAGAAGTTGCAAAAAAAAGAATTAAAGTTGGATTAATATTGAATGAAGTAGGTGAAAAAAATAATATAAAAGTCTCTGAACAGGAGCTTCAAACTGAAATTCAAAAACAAATTAGAATGATGCCTGGTCAAGAAAAGATGGTAATGGATTTTTATCAAAAAAATCCATCAGCTGTTGCAAGTTTAAGAGGGACTGTTTATGAAGAAAAAATTTTAAGTCATATAAAAGATAAAGCCAAAAGTAATAAAAAAGAAATATCAAAAAATGAGGCAGAAAAAATCCTAAAACAATCTCAAAATCAAGAACCAAAGATTAATGAAGAGAACAAAAGTGAAAAAGATACAAAAAAAGCTCAAACTAAAAAAGAAACAGTAAAAAAGACTAGTTTAAAATCTTCTAAATCAAAAACATCTTCGAAAAAAACAAAAAAAGTTAGCAAAAAGTAATCTCAAGTTGTATAAGTAAAACGAATCAACTTATGAGTAAAATTTTATCAGAACATATGAGCAATTTAGTACCTATGGTTGTTGAACAATCTAACAGGGGTGAACGTGCATACGATATTTATTCAAGACTTTTAAAAGAAAGAATTATTTTTTTGACAGGGCAAATAAATGATAACGTAGCATCTTTAGTTACAGCTCAACTTTTATTTTTGGAAGCTGAAGACCCAAAAAAAGAAATTTATTTATATATAAATAGTCCGGGAGGCTTAGTGACTGCTGGCTTAGGAATTTACGACACAATGCAATATGTTAAACCAAATATTTCTACATTATGCATAGGACAGGCAGCTTCTATGGGATCTTTTTTATTAGCTGCTGGCACCAAAGGAAAAAGATTTTCTCTACCAAATTCTAGAATTATGGTTCATCAACCTTCAGCTGGATTTCAAGGCCAAGCTACAGATATTGAAATTCATGCAAATGAAGTTTTGTCTTTAAAAAAAAGATTAAATGAAATTTATTCTAAACATACTGGTAAAACTGTAGATGAAATTAAATCTGCATTAGAAAGAGATAATTTTATGACTGCTGAGTCTGCAAAATCCTTTGGATTAATAGACGAAGTTGTGGAAAAAAGATTATAAAATACCATATGTTGAATTACCAATATTCAAAACTTGATCTATATAAGTCATTTATAATAAAGTAACTTTATTGATTCGTCTAAAATTTTATGAGCACAAATAATAAAAATATACTTTACTGTTCATTCTGTGGAAAAAGCCAACACGAAGTTAGAAAACTTATAGCTGGACCTACAGTTTTTATATGTGACGAGTGTGTTGAGCTATGTATGGATATTATCAAAGAAGAAAGCAAAGATACTTTTGTTAAACATCAAGATGGCTTGCCTTCTCCAAAGGAAATTTGTGCAGTTTTAGATGATTATGTCATTGGCCAAAATCATGCAAAAAAAGTTTTATCTGTTGCAGTGCACAATCATTATAAAAGATTAAATTATGAAAATAAGACAAGTAAAAATGTTGAATTAGCTAAATCAAATATTCTTTTAGTTGGTCCAACAGGTTGTGGAAAAACTTTGTTAGCTCAAACTTTGGCTAGAATTTTAGATGTTCCATTTACAATGGCAGATGCCACAACTCTAACTGAAGCAGGTTATGTTGGTGAGGATGTAGAAAATATAATTTTAAAATTATTACAAGCAGCAGACTACAATGTTGAAAAAGCTCAAAGGGGAATCGTTTACATTGATGAAGTTGATAAGATAAGTAGAAAATCTGAAAATCCTTCAATTACAAGAGATGTATCAGGTGAAGGAGTACAGCAAGCTTTACTTAAAATAATGGAAGGTACAATTGCAAGTGTTCCTCCTCAAGGTGGTAGAAAACATCCACAACAAGAATTTTTGCAAGTCGATACAACAAATATTTTATTTATTTGTGGTGGTGCTTTTGCTGGACTAGACAAGATTATTTCACAAAGAGATAAAGGTAGTTCCATTGGATTTGGAGCTGACGTGAAAAACATAAAAGATAAAAAAACAGGTGAATGGATGAAAGGTTTAGAACCTGAAGACTTACTAAGATATGGATTGATACCTGAATTTATTGGTAGATTACCTATGATTGCTACATTGGATGATTTAGATGAAAAATCTTTGATAAAAATACTTCAAGAGCCAAAAAATTCTTTAATTAAACAATATCAAGAATTGTTTAAACTTGATGGGGCAAAGCTTACATTTAAAGAAAATGCTTTGAAGGAAATAGCTCAGAAAGCTATCAAAAAGAAAACTGGAGCAAGAGGATTAAGATCAATATTAGAAAATACCTTGTTAAAAACTATGTATGATCTTCCAAGTAAAGATAACATAGAAGAGGTAATTGTAGATGCTTCTGCGGTAAAAGGTCAGAGCCAACCAATCATAGTACACTCCAAAAGTGATAATAAAACTAAGACTGACAAAACATCAGCGGCTTAATATCCTTAATAAAGGCGAAAAAGGTATTGCAATATAGATTATAATATCCATATTTAGATCAATGGACGTTAAATTATCATCACCACTTTTGCCACTTAGAGACATAGTAGTCTTTCCGAGTATGGTTATTCCTTTATTTGTGGGAAGAGACAAATCTATTTCAGCATTAAATGAGGTAATGAAAAAAGATAAAAAAATCATATTAGTTACTCAAAAAAATTCAGAAATAGATGATCCTAAAAAGACAGATATTTTTATGTATGGTTGTGAGGGTAATATTCTGCAATTGCTTAAGCTACCAGATGGAACAGTCAAAGTTTTAGTTGAAGGATTAAAAAGGGTAAAAATTTTAGATTTTAAAGACAATGAAAAATTTATTTCGTGTGATTATTCAATTTATAACGATATAGCTGATAAAGATGAAGATTTATATCCTTTGGCAGCTACAGCTTTAAGGAGATTGGAAAAATTAACTTCAATAAATAAGAAGATTTCAAATGAAACAATTAATTCAATAAAACAGTTAAAAGAACCGTCACAAATTGCTGATAATATAGCCTCACACATAACAGCTACAATTTCTGAAAAACAACAAATTTTTGAAACTGTAGATGTTAAAAAAAGACTGAATGCCATTATCAAAATAATGGAAAATGAAACAAGCATTATTGGTGTTGAAAAAAGAATTAGGGGTAGAGTTAAAACTCAAATGGAAAAAACTCAAAGAGAATACTATTTGAATGAACAATTAAAAGCTATTCAGAAAGAGCTAGGAGAAATTGAGGATGGAAAAGATGAAAGTTCAAGTCTGAATAAAGCGATACTTAAAGCAAAAATGCCTAAAGATGTTGAAAAAAAATGTATGCAAGAACTTAAGAAGTTAAAGAATATGAGTCCAATGTCTGCAGAAGCAACAGTAGTTAGAAATTATTTAGATTGGATGACTGAATTGCCATGGCATAAAAAAAGTGAGGTTGATATAGATTTAAAAAAAGCATTAAATATTTTAGATAAAGATCATTTTGGTTTAGAAAAAGTCAAAGAGAGAATTGTTGAGTTCCTCGCAGTTCAAAAAAGAATGGAAAAAATCAAAGGCCCAATCTTATGTTTGGTAGGCCCTCCTGGTGTAGGAAAAACTTCTTTGGGAAAATCAATTGCTAAAGCAACAAATAGAGAGTTTGTGAGAATGTCAGTTGGTGGTATGAGAGATGAAGCAGAAATAAGAGGTCACAGAAGAACTTACATTGGTTCTTTGCCAGGAAAAATAATTCAGATGATGAAAAAAGCTGGTACCAAAAATCCATTAATTTTATTAGATGAAATTGACAAAATTGGAAATGATTATAGAGGAGATCCATCTTCTGCATTATTAGAAGCTTTAGATCCTGAACAAAACACAACATTTAATGATCATTACTTAGAAGTTGATTATGATTTGTCTGACGTAATGTTTGTGACTACAGCTAATACATTAAATATCCTACCGCCATTGTTAGATAGAATGGAAGTAATAAGATTAGCTGGTTATACTGAAGACGAAAAAATAAATATTGCTAATAAATTTTTACTTCCAAAACAAATAAAGGATAATGGTGTAAAAGATAATGAGATGAAGTTAGAGGATGATATAATAAAAGAAGTTATTAGAAGTTACACAAAAGAGTCAGGAGTAAGAAATTTAGAAAGAGAAATTTCTAAAATTGCGAGAAAGGTAGTAAAAAAAGTTGTTTCAGGTGAAGAAAAAGAAGTGACTGTTAATCCTAAAAATTTATCAGATTTTCTTGGGGTACCAAAATATAAGTTTGGTGAATTAGAGTCAGAAAATAGAGTTGGTATAGTAACTGGTTTGGCCTGGACCGAATATGGTGGAGAAATTTTAAAAATAGAGACAGTGACAATGCCAGGAAAAGGTAAAATGCAAATCACGGGTAAACTCGGTGATGTAATGCAGGAATCCGTAAAAGCTGCAAAATCTTTTGTAAGATCTAAATGCTTAGAATATGGAATTATTCCTCCATTATTTGAAAAAAAAGATTTTCATATTCATGTTCCTGAAGGAGCTACACCAAAAGATGGTCCATCAGCTGGTATAGGTATGGTAACATCTATAGTTTCATCAATTACAAATATTCCTGCTAGAAAGGATATAGCTATGACTGGTGAGGTTACAATTACAGGTCAAGTCCTTCCTATAGGAGGTTTGAAAGAAAAATTACTTGCAGCTCATAGAGCAGGAATTAAAGAAGTTTTAATACCAAAAGAAAATGAAAAAGATTTGGTAGATATGCCAAAAAAGATAATAGATGAAATTAAAATTACACCTGTTGAAAATGCTGATGAAGTTTTAAAAATTGCATTAACTAAAGAACTCAAAAAAATAGAATGGGTTGAGGTTGATATTTCAAAAAAAGACGACAAATCTCAAGCTAGTATTCAATAATAATTAATTTACATTATCTAAACCATGATGTAATAGTGAAGATCATTTTTTCGGGCGGTTAGCTCAGTTGGTAGAGCATCTCGTTTACACCGAGGGGGTCAAAGGTTCGAGTCCTTTACTGCCCACCAAAATGAATCAATAAGGGGGGGTGTAGCTCAGTTGGTTAGAGCGATCGCCTGTCACGCGATAGGTCGAGGGTTCGAGTCCCTTCACTCCCGCCACTTAATGATAACGATTCTCAAAATTTATAATTCAGCAATAAATTAGCCATAAAAAACGTGACCAATTTGCACTATAAATTAGTTTAAAAACAACTATAAAAACTGACAATTTAGCTGTGATATTAAAACTTTAATTTTATACAAAAAACTACTATATTATGAATCTTATCGGAATTTTCTTATTCAGAGATTAATATTATTAACATTATGACTGCGGATTTTTTAAAAGATTATTTACCGATAATTCTATTTCTTATTATAGCCCTAGGTCTGAGTTGTGCTTTTATAGTAATAAATTTTATTTTATCACCTAAAAACCCAGATCCCGAAAAATTATCTGCATATGAATGTGGTTTTGAACCCTTTCAAGACTCTAGAATGGAATTTGATGTTAGGTTTTATTTAGTTGCAATATTATTTATTATTTTTGATCTAGAAATTGCATTTTTATTTCCGTGGGCAATTTCTTTAGGAAATATTGGTATCTTAGGTTTTACGTCAATGATGATTTTTTTATTCATACTTACAATTGGATTTATTTATGAATGGAAAAAAGGTGCATTGGACTGGGAATAGAATATAAATAAAATGAATAATAAATTAGATCAAGTACCCGAGGAATTTAAACAGTTAGCTAAAGACTTTAGCGAAAAAGGTTTCATAACAACCTCATTAGAAAATTTAGTAAATTGGTCAAGATCAGGTTCATTACATTGGATGACTTTTGGTTTAGCTTGTTGTGCTGTTGAAATGATGCAAACAGCTATGCCAAGATATGATCTAGAGAGATTTGGTGCTGCACCTAGGGGCTCACCAAGACAATCGGATGTAATGATAGTAGCTGGAACTTTAACTAATAAAATGGCTCCAGCCCTAAGAAAAGTTTATGATCAAATGCCAGAACCAAGATATGTAATCTCTATGGGGAGTTGTGCTAATGGTGGTGGTTATTATCACTATTCATATTCTGTTGTAAGAGGTTGTGATAGAATAGTACCAGTAGATATTTATGTCCCTGGATGCCCACCCTCAGCAGAGGCATTATTATATGGAATTATGCAATTACAAAAGAAAATTAGAAATAAAGGATCCTTTGAAAGATAAAAAAGATGAATAATTTATTAGATTTAGAAAAAAAAATTAATTCAGAGTTAACAACTAAAATAAAAAAATCTGAAATTAAGCATGACCAAATTTTTTTAGAAATTGATAAAGATAACTTAATAGATGTAACTCAATTTATTAAAACCAATAAAGAAATGAGATTTAGACAACTTATAGATATTACAGTTGTAGATTATCCCGAACAAACTCAAAGATTTAAGATTGTTTATCTATTTTTAAGCCATGAGTTTAATCAACGAATTATCTTAAGTTATCTAATTAATGAAAATGAAATAATTCCCTCATTAACTTCAATTTTTCCTTCTGCAAATTGGATGGAAAGAGAAGTTTTTGATATGTATGGAGTTAATTTTAAAAATCATCCTGATTTAAGAAGAATTCTGACTGATTATGGTTTTGAAGGTCATCCATTAAGAAAAGATTTTCCTTTAACAGGTCATACCGAAGTGAGATATAGTGAAGAGCATAGTAAAGTAGTAAGTGAACCAGTAAAATTGGAGCAAAATTATAGAAACTTTGATTATGAGAGTCCTTGGGAAGGCACAAAATATATAAAAGATCAAAATGAAAATAATGACAAAAAAAATTAAAAACCTAAATTTGAATTTTGGACCTCAACATCCAGCTGCGCATGGTGTTTTAAGACTTATTCTTGAACTTGATGGAGAAGTTGTTGAAAAAGCAGACCCCCATATCGGTTTACTACATCGAGGCACTGAAAAATTAATTGAAAACAAAACATACATGCAAGCAGTCCCATATTTTGATCGTTTAGATTATGTAGCTCCTATGAACCAAGAACATGCATTTGCTTTAGCTATAGAAAAAATTTTAAAAATTGAGGTTCCAATAAGAGCGCAATTTATAAGAGTTATATTTTGTGAAATAGGAAGAATTTTAAGTCATATTTTAAATGTCACCACTCAAGCTTTGGATGTTGGAGCTTTAACTCCTTCACTCTGGGGTTTTGAGGAACGAGAAACTTTAATGACATTTTATGAGCGTGCCTCTGGTTCAAGATTACATGCGAATTATTTCAGAGCCGGAGGTGTTCACCAAGATTTACCAGCAGGATTAGAAGAGGATATAAGTAATTTTTGTGAGAGATTTCCAAAGATTATAAATGATTTAGAAAATCTGTTAACTGATAATAGAATATTTAAGCAAAGAAATGTTGATATAGGCATTGTTACAAAAGAGGATGCTCTTGATTATTCTTTTACAGGAGTAATGATTAGAGGGTCTGGTATCCCTTGGGATTTAAGAAAATCACAGCCTTATGATTGTTATGAACAATTAGAATTTAAAATACCAGTTGGTAAAAATGGAGATTGTTATGATAGATATCTATGCAGAATTGAGGAAATGAAAGAAAGTGTATCGATCATTAAACAGTGTTTATCTAAAATTGAAAAAGGTCCCATTAAAAGTTTAGATGGCAAAATTAATCCGCCACCCAAAAAAGATTTAAAACAATCGATGGAGGCTTTAATTCATCATTTCAAATTATTCACTGAGGGTTATCGAGTACCAAAAGATGAAATTTATACTGCGGTAGAAGCTCCTAAAGGTGAGTTTGGTGTTTATTTAATATCTGATGGATCAAATAAACCTTATAAATGTAAAATTAGAGCTCCAGGCTTTTCTCATTTACAGTCAATGGATTATTTAATTAGAGGTCATATGCTTGCAGATGTTCCTGCAGTGCTTGGTTCTTTAGATATTGTTTTTGGGGAGGTAGATAGATGAGTTTAAGAAGACCCGCTAAAAATCAACCAGAAAGATTTGAGTTTAATACTTTATCATTAGATGCTGCAAAAAAAATTATAGCAAAATATCCAAAGGGCAAACAACAAAGTGCAGTGATGGCGTTACTTTATATAGCACAAAAACAAAATGATAATTGGATACCTTTAGCTGCTATGAAATATATAGCTAAATTTTTAGACATGCCGTACATAAAAGTTTATGAAGTTGCAACCTTTTATACTATGTATAATTTATCACCAGTTGGAAAATATTTTGTTCAAGTATGCACAACAACTCCTTGCATGATAAGAGGTGCTAATAAACTTGTAGAAGCGTGCAAAGAAAAAATTTCAAAAAATGAGTCTGAACTATCAGCTGATAAAAGCTGTTCTTGGATGGAAGTGGAATGTTTAGGTGCATGTGTGACTGCTCCTATGATGCAAATTAATGATGAATATTTTGAAGATCTTAATAAAGAAAAAACTGTTGAGATTTTAGATAAAATTTTAAAAGGTGAAACCCCAAAACCAGGCTCATATAAAGGAAGAGTTAACAATGAACCAGAAAATAACAGAAAAACATTAATGGAATTAAAAAATGCTTAAAGATCAAGATAGAATTTTTCAAAATTTATATAATGATTTAGGATCAGATTTAATTTCTTGTCAAAAGAGAGGAGACTGGGTCAAAACTAAAGAGATAATTGCTAAAGGCAGAGAATGGATTATTGAGGAAATTAAAAATTCACAACTTAGAGGAAGAGGTGGCGCTGGTTTTCCTACAGGTTTAAAATGGTCTTTTGCACCAAAAGAAGTTGGAAATAGACCACATTACTTAGTTATTAATGCTGATGAATCTGAACCAGGAACTTGCAAAGATAGAGATATATTAAGATTTGAGCCACACAAATTAATTGAAGGGTGTTTGATAGCATCTTACGCAGTTCAGGCGAAAATCTGCTATATTTATATCAGAGGTGAATATTTTGTTGATGGACAAAAACTTCAAACTGCTATTGATGAGGCTTATGAAAAAAATTTAATTGGAAAGAATGCAGCTGGAACTGGATGGGATTTAGATATTTTTATCCATTATGGTGCAGGTGCTTATATTTGTGGTGAGGAGACTGCATTACTTGAAAGTTTAGAAGGGAATAAAGGTCAGCCAAGATTAAAACCACCTTTTCCTGCATTAATAGGACTTTATGGCTGTCCAACAATAATTAATAATGTTGAAACTATAGCCGTTGTGCCAACAATTCTTAAAAGAGGTGGAAAATGGTTTGCGTCTTTGGGTAGAGAGAAAAATACTGGTACAAAGATTTTTTGTATATCTGGAAATGTTAATACCCCATGTAATGTCGAAGAGGAAATGAATATTCCATTAAAAGAATTGATCGAAGTACATGCAGGTGGAGTAGTAGGTGGCTGGGATAATTTACAAGCAGTAATCCCTGGCGGATCATCAATGCCATTAATACCTAAAGAAAAATGTGAAACTTTAACAATGGATTTTGATTCTTTAGCAGCAGAAAAAAGCGGATTAGGAACAGCAGGTGTAGTTGTGATCAATAAGGATCAGGACATTATAAAATGTATGGCAAGAATTGCTAGATTTTACAAACATGAAAGTTGTGGACAGTGCACTCCATGCAGAGAAGGATCAGGTTGGATGTGGAGAATGCTTGAAAGAATGGCAAAAGGAGAGGCGTCAAAAGATGAAGTTGAAATGTTAGGTGATGTCACAAAACAAATTGAGGGTCATACAATTTGTGCATTTGGTGAGGGATCATCATGGCCTGTACAAGGCTTATTAAGACATTTTAAGGATGAAATAAAAAAAAGAAATAAATTTGATCCAATAGTTAAAGAAAATAAAAATATTCCATATTTAGTTGATCAACATTTATTGGATAAAAATGCTTAAATTGAAAGTTAACGATATTGAAGTTGAAGTTGAAGAGGGTTTAACCGTTCTTCAGGCTTGTGAAAAAGCGGGAGCTGAAATCCCAAGATTTTGTTATCACGAAAAATTATCAATAGCTGGCAATTGTAGAATGTGTTTAGTTGAAATGGAAAAATCTCCTAAACCTATCGCCTCGTGTGCAATGCCTGCTGCACAAGGAATGATAATAAAAACAAATACACCAAAAGTTGAAAAGGCTAGAAAAGGTGTGATGGAATTTTTATTGGCTAATCATCCATTAGATTGTCCTGTTTGTGACCAAGGAGGAGAATGTGATTTGCAAGATCAATCAATGTATTACGGTGTAGATAAATCCAGATACAGTGAAAATAAAAGAGCGGTACCTGATAAAAATATGGGTCCATTAATCAAAACGCAAATGACAAGATGTATTCATTGTACAAGATGCATAAGATTTGCAACTGAAGTTGCTGGCGTTCCAGAATTAGGAGCTATTGGCAGAGGTGAGGATATGCAAATTACTACATATTTAGAACAGTCAATTCAATCTGAATTATCTGGTAATGTGATTGATCTTTGCCCAGTTGGTGCGTTAACTTCAAAACCTTACGTATTTGAGGCAAGACCTTGGGAATTGAAAAAAACCGAAACTGTTGATGTGATGGATGCAGTTGGTTCAAATATCAGAGTAGATACATATGATTGGGAAGTAAAAAGAGTTTTACCAATTATTAATGAAGATATAAATGAAGAGTGGATTTCTGATAAAACAAGATATGCTTGTGATGGTTTATTAAATCAAAGATTAGACACACCTTATATTAAATATAATAATAAATTTGAAAAAGCTTCATGGGATGAAGTTTTAGGAATTATTAAATCAAAAATTAATACGATTGATAAAGATAAGATTTGCGGTTTTGTTGGGGATCTTGTGAATATGGAAGCAGGTTTTATTTTTAAGGAATTTTTTAATAGAGCTATTGGTAATGATAATTATGAATCTAGGATTTTCAAAAGATTTTTAGATAACTCTAATAGAGAAAACTACATATTTAATTCTAAAATTAATGGAATTGAGGACTCTGATTTTATTTTATTAGTTGGTGCCAACCCTAGATTTGAAGCAACTATGCTGAATGCAAGAATTCGAAAAGCATATTTAAATAATAATTTAAAAATTTTTTCTATCAATGATATAGGTGATTTAACTTATTCGTACCAAAGTTTAGATGGTAAAACACAAACAATTAAAGATATTTTTGAAGGTAATCATGATATTTCAAAAGAAATTTTAAAATCGAAAAATCCTATTATAATATTAGGTGAGTCTTTTTTTAGATTAAAATCATCAAGTTTTTTATTTTATACTTTAAAAGAATTTATTTTAAAAAATAATAAACTAACAGAAGATTGGAATCCTTTAAATGTATTGTCAGTTGATGCAGCTACGGTGGGAAATTTTGATTTAGATATTTTCAATAAAGATAAAGATATAATTAATGATTTGAAAGATAATAAATTTGAATTAATTTATTTACTTGGTCAAGATAATTTAGAATTTACAAAAAAAAATGAATTTGTAATTTATCAAGGAAGTCACGGTGATAAAGGTGCCGAGATGGCTGATATTATTTTACCTAGTGCTGCTTACACTGAACAAAATGGGTATTATACTAATCTTGAGGGAAAAATTCAAAAAGCATATAAGGCCTCATATCCCCCAGGAGAATCTAAAGAAGATTGGGAAATAATTAATCTATTAGCTGAAAAAATTAATAATAGAAAATTATTCAATGATAAAGATGAAATCGAAAGTAGTATGTTTAATTATTTAAAATTAAAAAAAGAAATTAAAAAGCCTAATAATGATAATATCAATCCAAATGATTTTTATGAAGAAAATTTAAATATAGAAATAAAAGATTATTACTTTTCTAACGTAATAGCTAGAGCCTCAAAAACAATGTTGGATTGTTATAATTCTAAATTGGATATTAAAAAGACAGGAACAGAAGGTTAATAATGGAATATTTAAATATAATTTTTGAAGAAACTTATAAAATTTTATTTTTACTTGTGCCTGTTTTAGTTTCTGTTGCTATGATTGTTTGGTTAGATAGAAGAGTTTGGGCTTTTGTTCAAAAGAGACAGGGACCTAATGTTGTTGGTCCGTTTGGTTTACTTCAATCATTAGCTGATGCTCTAAAATATATTTTTAAAGAAATTATTATTCCAGCTAGTTCAAATAAGATTATTTTTATTCTTGCACCAATAATAACGATGACATTAGCATTAATCGCATGGGCTGTTATCCCTTTTAGTGAAACATATGTATTAGCTAATATAAATGTAGGAATTTTATATATATTTGCAGTTTCGTCGCTAGGTGTTTACGGAATTATTATGGGTGGTTGGGCATCTAACTCAAAGTATCCTTTTTTAGGATCAATAAGATCAGCTGCACAAATGGTTTCTTATGAAGTCTCAATAGGTATAATTATTATAAATGTCTTATTGTGTGTTGGATCTTTAAATTTGACAGATATTGTAATAGCACAAGAAAATATGTGGTTTGTAATTCCACTATTTCCCATGTTCGTAATATTTTTTATATCAGCTTTAGCAGAAACAAATAGACCACCATTTGATTTACCTGAAGCTGAGGCTGAATTAGTTGCAGGTTATCAAACTGAGTATTCTGGAATGATGTATGCTATGTTTTGGTTAGGAGAGTATGCAAATATTTTATTAATGTGTGCTTTAGGTTCAATATTATTTTTAGGAGGATGGCTTTCACCGATTAATTTATATCCATTTAATTTGATTCCAGGCGCTTTTTGGTTAATTTTTAAAATTCTATTCTTATTCATTTTATTTGCACTAGTTAAAGCAATAGTTCCAAGGTATCGTTATGATCAATTAATGAGATTAGGTTGGAAGATATTTCTTCCGTTATCTTTAACTTATGTTGTTTTGACTGCTAGCTATTTATTTTATTTTAACCTTTTACCTACAATTTAGATGAAGATTACAAGATTTTTTAAAACAATATTAATGATCGATTTTATTACTGGATTATTAATTGCATTAAGAGAGTTATTTAGACCAAAAAAAACAATTAATTATCCATTTGAAAAAGGTAAAATTAGTCCTCGATATAGAGGAGAGCATGCTCTCAGAAGATATCCTAATGGTGAAGAAAGATGTATAGCTTGCAAGTTGTGTGAAGCTGTATGTCCTGCTCAAGCAATTACTATTGAGTCCGCTGAGAGATCTGATGGTAGTAGAAAAACAACTCGTTACGATATTGATATGATGAAATGTATATACTGTGGTTTATGTGAGGAGTCATGTCCAGTTGATGCTATTGTACAAGGTCCAAATTTTGAATTTTCAACAGAAACAAGGGAAGAGCTATACTATACTAAAGAAAAATTACTTGATAATGGAGATAGATGGGAGAATATTTTAGCAGCAAATATTAAATCAGATAATCCTTATAGATAATTTTATGATAGCACATGCAATATTTTTTTATGTATTCTCTATTATTGCTGTCATATCAGCCATCATGGTTACAGTTTCAAAAAACACTGTGCATTCAGTTTTCTTTTTAATCTTGGATTTTATAAGTATCTCCTGTCTTTTTATAATGATTGGTGCAGAATTTTTGGGGATGATAATGCTTATTGTTTATGTGGGGGCTGTTGCAGTTTTGTTTTTATTTGTAGTCATGATGTTGAATGTTGCTCAACAAAAAAACCAATGGTTTGTTTCTAAGGATAATTCTGGACATATACCTGTCGGTTTAATAATCAGCTCAGTCATTTTCTTTGAATTAATCATAGTTATAGGCGGATGGAAATATAAACCAGAATTATCTAATGCTAGTAATTTTCAGATTTCTGATAGCATTAGTAACACACATTCTTTGGGACAAATTTTATATACTGATTACATTCATATTTTTCAAATAAGTGGAATGATCTTATTAATTGCAATGATAGGTGCAATAGTTCTTACTTTTAGACAAAGAGAGGGAGTCAAAAAACAAAGCTATATTAAACAAATTTCTAGAGAAAGATCTGAAGGTATAGAGGTTTTAGAGGTTCCATCAAACAAGGGAGTGAATATTGATGATTGATGTTGGTTTGGGACATTATCTTACTTTAGGTGCAGTAATTTTTAGTATTGGGGTAATTGGAATTTTTTTAAATAGAAAAAATATTATTGTAATTCTAATGAGTATTGAATTAATACTATTGGCTGTAAATATTAATTTAGTTTCATTTTCAATTTATCTTGGTGATTTAACAGGTCAAGTTTTCACATTGTTTATTTTAACTGTGGCTGCTGCTGAAGCCGCAATAGGTCTAGCAATAATTGTAGTTTATTACCGAAATGCAGGAACTATACGAGTTGAGGAAATAGATAAATTAAAGGGATAAAATGGAAATATCAATTCTAGCGTTACCATTAATTGCTTCAATAATATCTGGTTTTTTCGGTAAACACATAGGAGATAGAAATTCTGAAATTGTTACAAGCTTACTTGTATCGATATCGGCTATTCTTTCAGCAGTTGTATTCTATGAAGTAATTTTTAATCAGTATGATGAAAATATAATCATTGCTAAATGGATACATTCTGGATCACTAGAAGTTAATTGGTCTATAAAAATAGATTCTTTATCAGCCGTAATGTTAGTAGTTGTGACTTTTGTCTCTGCTTTAGTGCATATTTACTCGATCGGTTACATGTCTCATGATCCACATAAACCACGATTTATGGCCTACTTATCGTTATTTACTTTCGCGATGTTGATGTTGGTAACCGCTGATAACTTTATTCAATTATTCTTTGGGTGGGAAGGTGTAGGTCTTTGCTCATATTTTTTGATTGGTTTTTGGTTTAAAAAAGAAACTGCAAACGCTGCTGCAATTAAAGCTTTTGTAGTGAACAGAGTGGGAGATTTTGGTTTTGCTCTTGGTATTTTTTTAATTTTTTATTTGTTTGGCACAGTAAATTATTCAGAAGTTTTTGATCAAATTCCAACAATTATAGACAAAAAGTTAATCTTTTTAGGTATCCAAATTAAAGCAATAGATTTGATATGTTTACTTTTATTTGTTGGAGCGATGGGTAAATCGGCTCAAATTTTACTTCATACTTGGTTGCCTGATGCAATGGAAGGGCCAACTCCTGTTTCAGCATTAATTCACGCAGCTACGATGGTAACTGCTGGAGTTTTTTTAGTTGTAAGATGTTCTCCTATTTATGAATATTCCGAATTAGCTTTAAATATTATTACCATTATTGGAATGAGTACTGCTTTTTTTGCAGCAAGTGTAGCTTTAGTTCAAACTGATATAAAAAAAATAATTGCTTATTCTACATGTAGCCAGTTAGGATATATGTTTTTTGCAGCTGGTGTAGGAGCTTATAATGTTGCAATGTTTCACTTATTTACCCACGCATTTTTTAAAGCATTGTTATTTTTGGGATCTGGATCGGTTATTCATGCTTTTAGAGATGAACAAAATATAAACAATATGGGTGGAGTATGGAAAAAATTACCTTTTACTTATACATTAATGATAATAGGAACTTTAGCATTAACTGGCTTTCCTATGTTATCGGGTTTTTACTCTAAAGATGCGATAATAGAGTTTGCATATTTAAGTGGAACAACTACTGGTTATTACTCTGCTGGTATAGGAATTTTCACTGCTTTTTTGACTTCAATTTATTCATGGAGGTTAATGTTTAAAACTTTCCATGGAGAATATAACAATAAAGAAATTAAGATAGAAGAAACTCATGAATCTCCTTTAGTAATGTTGATACCTTTAATAATTTTATCTATAGGAGCAATTTTTGCAGGATTTGTTTTTAAAGAATTATTTATCGGTAGCCAAGAATTAAATAATTTTTGGAAAGAGTCTATTTTCTTTTTGGAACCTTTAAGTATTGAGCATCCGCCATTATGGTTTTTATTATTAACACCTACATTAGTAGTTTTATCAATACCATTAGCATATTACTTATTTGTAAAAAATAAAAATTTACCTTCGCAATTTGTAAACGTTAATAAACCATTGTATGAATTTTTATTGAATAAATGGTATTTTGATGAACTCTACGATATCTTATTTGTAAAATCCTCAAAAAAATTTGGATTATTTCTTTGGAAGATTTTTGATGTTAAATTCATTGATGGTTTTGGTCCTGATGGAATTTCAGAAGTTATAAAAAGATTTTCTATTAAAGCAAATAAATTTCAGAGCGGGTATATTTACCAGTACGCATTTGTAATGTTACTTGGTTTTTCTGCTCTTCTAACTTTTTTAATATTAAAATAATGAATTTTCCAATTCTCTCATCTCTTATACTTTTACCTTTAATTGGAGCACTTTTTTTATTTTTTACCAAAAGTAGAAATGATAACAAGATAACTTTAAAGTATGTTGCACTATTTACGTCTCTTGTAAATTTTTTCTTATCAATTTATTTATGGTTTTTATTTGATCAAACTACTTCTGAGTTTCAATTTGTTGAGGATAGAATCTGGATTGAAGGTTTAATAAATTATAAAGTTGGTGTAGATGGTATCTCAATACTTTTTATAATTCTTACAACATTCATCACACCTCTTTGTATAATTTCAGTAAATAATTCAATTAATGATAGGTTAAATGAGCTCTTGATAGCTATTTTAATCATGGAAACTTTCATGATTGGAGTTTTTTGTTCTTTAGATCTTGTAGTTTTCTATTTATTTTTTGAGGCTGGATTAATTCCCATGTTTTTAATTATTGGAATTTGGGGTGGTTCGAGAAGAGTATACTCTGCTTTTAAGTTTTTTCTATTTACTCTTTTAGGATCTGTTCTAATGTTGGTAGCAATAATTTCAATATATTGGATTACAGGCACTACGGATGTGGTAAAACTTTATGAAATTGGAGTAGATACCAAATATCAAAATCTTTTATGGTTAGCTTTTTTTAGTTCATTTGCAGTAAAAACACCTATGTGGCCGGTTCATACATGGTTGCCTGATGCACACGTTGAGGCACCTACAGCTGGATCAGTTTTATTAGCTGCAATTTTATTAAAAATGGCAGGATATGGTTTTATAAGATTTTCTTTAGGATTATTTCCAACAGCCTCAGAAATTTTTACACCTTTGATTTATACCTTAAGTGTAATAGCAATCATTTTCACATCTTTGATTGCTTTAATGCAAGAGGATATGAAAAAATTGATTGCATACTCTTCTATTGCCCATATGGGTTTTGTTACTTTGGGCATTTTTACAATTCAACAACAAGGGATTGAAGGAAGTATTATTCAAATGATAAGCCACGGCCTTGTTTCAGCAGCATTATTTTTGTGCGTTGGCGTAGTGTATGACAGAATGCATTCAAGACTTATAAATACTTATGGAGGTATTGTAACTATTGTTCCTAAATATTCAGTTTTATTTATGATATTTACTTTAGCTGCATTGGGATTACCAGGAACAAGTGGCTTTGTTGGTGAATTTTTAATTTTAATGGCAGCTTTTAAAGATAATTTTTTAGTGGCAGTATTAGCTAGTTTAGGTGTCATTATAGGTGCTGCATATATGCTTTGGCTTTATAAAAGAGTAATTTTTGGAAAGTTAATTAATTCAGATTTAAAAAAAATGATTGATTTAAATAAATCAGAAATTTTCACACTCTCATGTTTAGCAATACCTACATTATATTTTGGTTTTTATCCTGATCCTTTAATAAATACAATTGAAGTTTCTATTTCTGATTTAATTAATAATTATAATTTTAAAATAGTGAGTAAACCATAATGAGTAATATTGAATTAGTTTTTCCAGAAATTTTTATCTCATTATCAATAATGTTTTTACTTATTTTGGGAGTATTTAAAAAAAATAGCTCAAAAATTATTCAAAACCTTTCATTGTTAATTTTATTAATAACTGCTGTAATAACATTTAATGAAACTCTAAGCGTTAAACAAATAACACTATTTAATGAAAGCGTTATCATAGACTATTTATCATCATTCATGAAAATAGTTACTTTGCTAGCAGCTTTTGTAGTTTTATTGATTTCACCAAATTATTTAAGAATTTTTAAAATTTTTAAAATTGAATATCCAATTTTAATTTTGAGCTCTGTATTAGGAATGATGATAATGATTAGTTCAAATGATTTAATTGTGTTTTACATGGGATTAGAACTGCAATCACTTGCTTTATATGTTCTCGCAACATTTGATAGAGATAAATTGAAATCATCTGAGGCAGGACTAAAATATTTTGTTTTAAGTGCATTGTCATCAGGATTATTATTATATGGATGTTCATTAATTTATGGTTTTACTGGTTCAACAAATTTTAATGTAATTGCCAATCAATTTAATGCAAATGAATATGCTATAACTTTTGGGATAGTTTTTGTTTTAGTAGGATTAGCATTTAAAATATCAGCAGTACCCTTTCATATGTGGGCTCCCGATGTTTATGAAGGTTCACCTACATCTGTAACATTATTTTTTACTATTGTTCCAAAAATAGCAGCTTTAACAGTTTTTATTAGATTTTTATTTGTTCCTTTTTTTGATTTAATTGAACAATGGCAAATGATTCTTGTATTTTTGTCGATTGCATCAATGCTTTTTGGAGCTATTGCTGCCATAGGACAAAAAAATTTAAAAAGACTAATTGCTTACAGTTCAATTAGTCACGTTGGTTATGCTTTAGCTGGCTTAGCAACAGGATCAAATGATGGTATTCAAAGTTCAGTAATATATATAATTATTTACATAATCATGAATTTAGGATTTTTTTCATGCTTACTTATGATGAAAAGAAATAATGTTTATTATGAGCAAATAGATGATTTATCAGGATTATCAAAAAATCATCCTATGTTATCACTTTCCCTACTTATTATTTTATTTTCTTTAGCAGGAATTCCACCACTTGCAGGTTTTTTTGCTAAATTTTATATATTTAAGTCTGTTATAGAACAATCGATGTATTTTTTAGCCATTGTTGGTCTCTTAGCAACAGTCGTTGCAGCCTTTTATTATTTGCGAATCATCAAGATTATGTATTTTGATAAAGAAAAAGAAAGTTATGACAAAGATCACAGTCTATGGTTAAAGTTTTCTTTAACATTTTCAACTCTGATCATTTTATTATATTTTATATTCCCAAGTCAGCTAGTAGAAGCTGTTTCTAATATCAATATAATTTGATGAAATTTAAAATATTTAAGTTTAAAAAAGTTAAGAGCACTAATGATACAGCATTAAGAATAATAAAAAAAACAAATATTAAAAATGGGATGATTATAGCTGACTCACAATATAAAGGTAGAGGCCAATATGGTAAGAAATGGATTTCATACAAAGGCAATCTATTTGTAAGTTTTTTTTATTGCTTAAAAAATATAGATTTATCTATTAAGCAATTAACAACACTTAATTGCTTACTCGTAAAAAAATTAATATCAATTTATTATAAGAAAAAAATTACTTATAAAAAACCTAACGATTTACTCATTAAAAAAAAAAAGATCAGTGGAATTTTGCAAGAAACTGTTGATAAATTAGGCGTAAAATATTTAATTGTTGGAATTGGTGTAAATTTAACTAAAAGTCCTAATATAAAAGGTTATCCTACAACTAATCTTAACTATTTGATAAATAAAAAATTGTCAAAAAAAAATTTAGAAAATAATCTGAAAATTATTTTTGAAAATAAACTGTCCAAATTTTATGAAATTAAATAAAGTATAATTTATGTATATTTTAGGTGATATTGGAAATTCTGAAACAAAAATTTTTTTGACTTATCCAAATGGCAAAGTTTTTAAAAGGATTAATTTTTTATCAAAAGACATTAATAACAAAATCTTAAATATTAGATTAAAAAAAATTGAAAAATATTTTAATAAAATAGAAAAAATTTTATTTTGTAGCGTTGTTCCAAAGAAATTTCTCTTGATAAAAAAATATTTTAAAAAAAAAACTTTAATAAAATGTTTTGAAATTAAAGATTTAAACTTAAGATCATTAATAAAAATTAATGTAAATTTCAAGCAAGTTGGATCTGATCGATTAACGAATGCAATAAGTTTAATTAATAATAGGGATAATTTTATAATTTTAGATTTTGGAACTGCAACAACATTCGATGTTGTGATAAAAAAGACGTATAAAGGTGGTGTGATTGCTCCAGGTGTCAAAATTTCACTAAGCTCTTTGTCTGATAAAGCATCCTTAATTCCTGAGATAAATTTAAAAAAAATTAAAAAAGTTATCGGTATTGACACATTAAGTGCTGTTCGTTCAGGCTTTTTTTGGGGTTATGCTGGTTTAATTGACAATATGATTAATTTGATTAAGAAGGAAACTAAGAAATCTTTTAAATTAGTTTTTACAGGTGGTTTTTCTGATTTATTTAAGAATTCAATAAGATCAAAAGTTAAGCACGATAAAGATATAACGTTAAAAGGTTTAATAAAAATTTCTGAACTATTAAAATAATGAAAGAAGAATTACTTTTTTGTCCACTCGGTGGATCAGGCGAAATAGGAATGAATATGAATCTTTTTGGTTTTGGTTTTCCAGGAGATCATAAATGGATAATGGTTGATATTGGTGTTACTTTTGCTGATGACACTGTTCCAGGCATCGATCTTATTTATCCTGATCCAGGATTTATAGTTGAGAGAAAAGAAAATTTACTTGGAATTGTTTTGACTCACGCTCATGAAGATCATATTGGAGCAATCGCACATTTATGGCCAAAATTGAATTGTAAAATTTACGCTACACCATTTACAGCAGTATTAATAAAGGAAAAATTTAAAGAAAAAAATATTGATATTACAAAAGATTTAAAAATAGTTGAATTAAATGGAAAAATTTCGCTTGAAGCATTCGATGTTGAATTTATTACATTAACTCATTCAATACTAGAACCTAACGGTCTAAGAATTAAGACACCTGGAGGAGTTATTTTACATACAGGTGATTGGAAAGTCGACCCTAATCCATTAATAGGTGATGAAATTAACTCAAAAAGGTTGAAAGAGATTGGTAACGAGGGTGTTTTAGCAATGATCTGTGACTCTACCAATGTTTTTAGTGCCGGTAGATCAGGTTCAGAATTAGATGTAAGAAAAAATTTATTTAACATAATGGATCGTTTAAAAAAAAGAATTATTGTAACGTCATTTGCATCTAATGTAGCAAGGATGGAAACAGTTTTTTATTGCGCAGAAAAAGCTGGAAGACAAATTTCTTTAGTTGGAAGATCGATGCATAGAATTTATAAAGCAGCAAGACAATGTGGGTATTTAAAAGATACAATTGAACCTATCGATCCAAGGGATGCAAAAAATTTTTCTAGAGAAAAAATTGTTTATTTGTGTACAGGTAGTCAAGGTGAACCCATGGGTGCTATGATGAGAATTGCTAATCATACTCACCCTGATGTCTTTATTGAGAAGGAAGATACAGTAATTTTTTCCTCAAAGATAATCCCAGGTAATGAAAAAAAATTATATAAATTACACAATCAATTAGTGAAAGATGGTGTCGAAGTAATTTCTGAAGAAACTGAGTTTATTCATGTTTCTGGTCATCCAAATCGAGAAGATTTGAAAGATATGTATCAATGGGTCAAACCAAAATGTGTTATTCCAGTACATGGTGAACACAGACATATGATTGAACATATAAATTTTGCTAAAGAAATGCAGGTTCCGTATCCAGTTCAAGTAGAAAATGGAGATGTAGTTAAGTTATTTCCAGGAGAGAAACCAGAAGTTTATGACAAAGCACCTAGTGGCAAATTATATTTAGATGGGATTGTAAGTGTAGAGGAAAACTCCCAATCGATAAGAGATAGAAGAAATTTGGGAGCAAATGGTTATTTAGATATTACAATTTTAATTACACCAAAAGGAAATATTCATAACAATCCTATAATATCATTTAAAGGATTACCAATTTATGAAACAGATGAATATATTTTTGGGTTAGAGGAAGAGATAGAAAAAACAACAAAAACATTTAAATTGGGTAATAAAAGGCAAGAACACAATTTAATAGATGCTTTAAAAATTGCTTGTAGGAAATTTACTAGAGACAAAATAGGTAAAAAACCTTTTACAAATATAAATTTAGTTAAAATATAATGAGCATAACAGGATTAGCAATAATCTATATAATTATTTGGTGGATTATTTTCTTTGCAATTTTACCAATTGACGTAAACAGAGTTAAAACAATAAAAGTAGAAGGCGAAGATCCAGGATCGCCTGAAAATCCCAAAATGTTAAAGAAATTCATCTATTGTACTGGAATTACAACTATTTTATTTATCATAATTTATATATTAATGAAGTTTGAATATTTGAACTTAAGAAATATAATCAGTTAACATGCATATATCCAAATCATTTATTCCAATTTTAAAAAATAATCCATCCGAAGCAAAAATTAAATCTCATCAACTTATGTTGAGAGTTGGTATGATTAAGCAATCGTCAGCTGGAATTTATTCATGGTTACCTCTTGGTTTTAAAGTGATGAAAAAAATAGAAAAAATAGTCAGAGAAGAGCAAAATAGAATTGGAGTTCAAGAAATACTGATGCCAACAATCCAATCTTCAGAAATTTGGAAAGAAAGTGGAAGATATGAAGATTATGGAGAAGAGATGCTTAGAATTAAAGATCGCCAGAATAGAGAAATCTTATATGGACCAACCAATGAAGAATTAGTGACGGATATATTTAGATCATCAATAAAATCTTATAAATCTTTACCACAACTTTTGTATCACATTCAGTGGAAATTTAGAGATGAGATTAGACCAAGATTTGGAATAATGAGATGTAGAGAATTCTATATGAAAGATGCATATTCTTTTGATATTAATGATGAAGAGGCCTTTTTTTCATATAATAAATTTTTTTTGTCGTATTTAAAAACTTTTAAAAGATTAGATCTTAAAGCAATTCCTATGGCAGCTGAAACAGGACCTATTGGTGGAAATCTTTCACATGAGTTTATAATTTTAGCTGAGACTGGGGAGAGCAAAATATTTACAGATAAAAGAATTTTTGAAGTAGATACTAAAGATACAAAATTAGAAAAAAAATCTTTAGACGATATGAGAAAAAAATTTGAGCGATATTATTCTGTTACAGATGAAAAGTTCAATAAAGAAGAATTTGAAAAAAAAGTTTCAAATGAAAATAGATTGACCACAAAAGGTATTGAGGTGGGTCATATCTTTTATTTTGGAGACAAATATTCAAAACCCATGGGTGCATCTGTTGACTTACCAGGTGGAAAAAAAGATTTTGTTAAAATGGGATCATATGGAATTGGAGTATCAAGATTAGTTGGGGCAATAATTGAGGCTAAATATGACGAAAAAAATGAGGTCATGAAATGGCCAATTTCTATTGCACCATACGACTTATCAATAATTCCTATGATAAATAAAAATGACAATACAGCTCTTGATAAAGCAAATAATATTTATTTGGAATTAGAAAAAAATAATATTGAAGCAATAATAGATGACACTGACGAGAATTTTTCTTCAAAAATAAAAAAAATGAATTTAATTGGTGCACCATACCAGATAATAATTGGTAAACAAACTGATGGTGATTTATTAGAGTTTAAAGAAACTGGAAAAGACTCTCAAAAACTTAAATTGAAAGATATCATCAAAATAATAATTGAACAAAAAGTAAAAAATTGATTTCTCAACTTGAAAAAGAAATTACATTTAGATTTTTAAAAGCTAGAAAAAAAGATGGCTTCCTTAATGTAATTTCTATTTTTTCATTCATTGGAATTTCTCTTGGAGTAGCTGTACTGATAATTGTTATGTCGGTAATGAATGGTTTTAGAACTGAATTAATTAATAAGATTATAGGTTTTAATCCTCATATCACAGTTAAACCCTATGAAAGTAAATATATCAATCCTGATAGATTAAACAGCCCTGAATTAGATTTAGTAAGTAAAAATTTAATTTCTAGTAATACATCTGAGGCTATAGTTATTAATAGTAATAACTCAAAAGGAATAATTTTAAGAGGTTATAAAAGCAATGATTTTTCAAAACTATCTATAATTAATAATAAGAATTTTTTAGGTAATAAAAAAAACTTAAAAAACAATAATATTTCAATAGGTAAAGAATTAAGTTTTATTCTTGATGTAAAAATAGGAGATAATATTTCCTTAATGTCATCGTCAGGAATAGATACAATAATTGGGAGTTTACCTAAACAAAAAGTATTTAAAATTGCATCTCTTTTTGAAAGTGGACTAGTTGATTTTGATAGCAATATAGTTTTTATGAACTTGGATACATTAGAGGAATTTTCTAACTTAAAAAATTCAGATAGAAATTTAGAAATTTATTTAAAAAACCCTCAAAATATTGAAAAACAAAAGAAAATTGTTCAAAAAGTTTTCCCAGATGAATTTATTTATAGTTGGTCAGATATGAACAGTTCTTTATTTTCTGCTTTAAAAGTCGAGAGAAATGTTATGTTTATTATTTTATCATTAATAATAATTGTTGCTGCATTTAATATTATCTCTGGTCTTACAATTTTGGTTAAAAATAAAATTCGTGAAATTGCGATACTCAAATCAATAGGTGTTCTTAATAAATCTATTGTAAAAATTTTTTTCTTGATTGGTGTTATAATCGGAACTTCTGCAACAATTTTTGGAATTATTTTAGGTGTTACTTTTTCGATGTATGTTGAAAATTTAAGACAATTTTTAAGTGATGTTTTTAATATAAGATTGTTTCCAGAGGAAATATATTTTTTAAGTTCAATGCCCTCAGAAATAAATCCATCATCAATTTTTTTAATTTCTTTATGTTCAATATCAATTACAATTTTGGTATCAATTTTTCCAGCATTAAGAGCCGCTAAACTAGATCCTGTAAAGGCTTTAAAATATGAATAATCTTATCCAATTAACAAATTTAAATAAATCATTTGAAGGATCAAAAAAGATAAGTGTTTTGAAAAAAATTTCTTACAATTTTAAGAAAGGTAAGATTTATTCTTTAATGGGTCCCTCTGGATCTGGTAAATCCACTTTATTAAATCTACTTTCTTTAATTGATAGGCCAAACTCAGGAACAATTAAATTTGAAAACAATTTAATCAATTATAGTAAATCAAACGATAATGATATTTTAAGAGCTAATAAAATAGGCATTGTATATCAACAAGATAACTTGTTACCTGACTTTACCTCATTAGAAAATATTTATTTAGCAAGTCTTGCCGGTGGAAACAACAAAAGGATTTCTTTATTAAAAGCAAAAAATTTGCTTAAAAAAGTAGGTTTATTAAATAGATCAGATCATTATCCTTCACAATTGTCAGGTGGAGAGAAACAAAGAGTTTCAATAGCAAGAGCTGTGATAAATGATCCCCAAATAATTTTAGCAGATGAACCGACAGGCAGTTTAGATTTTGAGACTGCAAAAGAAATTTTTGAACTTTTAAAAAGCCAAATAAATTCAGATCGGTTAATTATATTTGCAACCCATAATAGATTTTTTGCTAATAAGGCAGATTGCTTATTGGAAATAGTTAATGGTAATATAAAAACCATTAATGCCTGAGTCTAAAATTAATAAATTCAATCATTTAAAAATACATACTCAATATTCTATTTGCGAGGGTGCAATTAAAATTGACTCACTGAAAGATTTTTCAAAAGAAAAAAGAATAAGATCCATAGGAATTTGTGATACCTCTAATTTATGTGGAGCATTAGAATTTGCTGAAAAAATATCCAAAATAGGCACTCAACCAATAATTGGAACTCAAATATACTTTAAATACAAAAATACTTTAGGGTTGTTGCCACTATTCGCCTTGTCAGAAATAGGATATAAAAGAATAATTGAATTATCTTCAATGTCATTTTTAGATAATGATGATCTCTCCGAACCCCATGTTAATTTTGAAGAACTGTTAAATAAAAATGATGATATTGCAATATTTTCAGGAACTGTTTTTGGTTTATTTGGAGCCTTGTTTGAAAAAGGTAAGTTTTCAGAAATAAAAGAACTGTATTCTAAATTAAAATTGAATTTTGGAGACCGATTTTATCTAGAAATTCAGCGTCATGGTGATTCTAATGAACTAGGATTTGAAAAATTTAATCTAAATAAATCATTAGAACTTCAGATACCTATAATTGCTACTAATGAGGTTTTTTATATTAATAAAAATATGCATGAAGCCCATGATGCTTTAATTTGTATAAAAAATAAAACCTATATTAGTGAAAAAGATAGACTAAAACTGAGTAATCAGCATTATCTTAAAAGTGACACTGAAATGTCTGAGTTGTTTCATGATTTACCTGAGGCTTTAGAAAATAATTTTAATTTTCCTTATAGATGTTCTTTTAAACCTTTTTTTTCTAAACCTATTTTACCAAATATTAGTTCTGAAAAGGGAGGAAATGCTGATCAAGTTTTAAAAAATGAGTCTTTGGATGGATTGAAAGAAAAATTTGAGAAGATTTTTAAAATTGATACTAAAGATCTATTTTCTAATAAAGATTATTTAAGGTATAAGGATAGATTAGATCATGAACTAGATATTATTATTGAAATGAAATATTCTAGTTATTTTTTAATAGTATCTGATTATATCAAATGGGCAAAAATTAATGAAATACCTGTAGGACCAGGAAGAGGATCAGGGGCAGGGTCTTTAGTTGCTTGGTGCTTATCAATAACAGATGTCGATCCAATAAAATTTAACTTAATTTTTGAAAGATTTTTAAATCCTGACAGAATATCAATGCCAGATTTTGATATTGATTTTTGTGAAGAAAAAAGAGATTTGGTTTTTGAATATCTTAAAAAAAAATACAAAGATAGTGTTGCTCACATTATTACTTTTGGAAAATTAAAAGCTAGAATGGTTATTAGAGATGTTGGGAGAGTTTTAGGACTCGCGTATGGTTTTGTTGACAGTATATCAAAAATGATACCTTTTGATCCATCAAGACCTCAAAGTTTGGTAGAATGTATAGCTGGTGAACCTAGATTACAGAAACTTATTAATGAAGATCCAAGAGTTAAAAAACTTACAGATTTATCATTAAAGTTAGAGGGTTTAAACAGAAACGTAGCAACTCATGCTGCTGGTGTAGTAATTGCAGATAAAAAATTAACTGAGGTAGTTCCATTATATAAAGATACATCTACAGATTTATTATTGCCATCTACTCAATTTGATATGTACTCTGCTGAAAATGCAGGTCTAATTAAATTTGATTTTCTAGGATTAAAGACTCTAACAGTTATTAATAACACTCAAAAACTTGTAAAAAAAAATGATAAAAAATTTGATATTGAAAATATTGATTTTGACGATCAAAAAGTTTTTGATTTATTATCGTCAGGAAAAACTGTTGGATTATTCCAAATTGAAAGTGCAGGAATGCGTGAAGCTTTAATACAAATGAAACCTAATCATATAGAAGATATAATTGCATTAGTTGCGCTTTATAGACCAGGACCTATGAGCAATATACCTACCTACAATGATTGTAAACACGGTAAACAAAAACCAGATTATCTTCATCCATTATTAGAGGATATTTTGAAACCAACCTATGGTGTAATCATTTATCAAGAACAAGTAATGCAAATAGCTCAAAAATTATCAGGCTTTACAGCTGGGCAAGCTGACATTTTAAGAAGAGCTATGGGTAAAAAAAAAAGGGCTGAACTAGAAAAACAAAAACAAAACTTTATAGAAGGAGCAGTTAAAAATGGAATTAGTAAGGATATAGCAGCTGGTATCTTTTTAAAAATTGAACCATTTGCAGAATATGGATTTAACAAAAGTCATGCTGCAGCATATGCTATAATTTCTTATCAAACTGCATTTCTTAAAACCTATTATCCAAAAGAATTTTTAGCTGCTTCAATGACTATGGATATTTCTAATCAAAGTAAATTAAGTGAATTTTTTGAAGAATTAAAAAGACTAGACATTGAAGTTATTAGACCTGACATTAATGAGTGTTATGCAGATTTCAAAACAGAGGGGGATAAATTTTACTATGCTCTAGGAGGAATTAAAGCTGTGGGATTTGAAGCTATATCAAATATTGTAAAGGAAAGAATAAATAATGGTAAATTTAAATCGATTTTTGATTTTATTAGTAGAGTAAATCCAAAAGATATTAACAAACTTCAATTAGAAGGACTAGTAAAAGCTGGTGCTTTTGACAACTTAAATAAAAATCGACAATCATTATTTAGTTCAATTCCCAATTTAATAACTAAATCAAAAAATATATTTGAGAATAAATCAGTAAATCAGATTGATTTATTTAGTGAGGATAATGTTGAGGATGAAAATATAATAGCCCACTCAGATGACTGGAAATTTGAGGAAAGATTATCTAAAGAGTTTGAGTCGGTAGGTTTTTTTATTTCTGACCATCCTTTAAATCAATTTAAGGAAATTTTTAATGATTATAGAATATTAGATTATAGTGAATTTAATAATAATGATAGTTTAAGCAATACAAATATTGCTGGTACTTTATTAAAAGTTCAAGAAAGAAAAACTGCTAAAGGAAACTCGTATGCTATTTTAAAACTAACTGATTTATCAAGTGTATTTGAGCTCTTTATTTTTTCAGATATTTTGAATCTTAACCGTGAAATTTTAAAGGAAGGTAATTCTTTAATTTTGACGATTAATAAATCAACTACAGATGAAAATAATAGATTTAAAAGATTAAATGTTCAAAAAATAGGATCATTAATGGATTTGGTAAATAAACCTATCAAAGAAGTTACTTTTAAAATAAACTCTGAAAAACAATTAATAGAAATTTCTAATTATTTAAATAAAAATGGTGATACTCTAATAAATATAAATTTAACTAATAGTGATAAAAATCTTAAGTTTAAGTTAGAAAATAAGAGAAATTTGGATAGAAAAACATTAAATTTATTAAGAAATAAAGAAATTTTAGCTATAATAGACTAATTTACACTTGTTAATCATTAAAAAAATTTGTAAATAACACCCAATTTAAATTAAAACGCACACAGTTATTGGTTTTATACCTCCGGTCCTTAAATGGAAATCACTGTGGTGGCTTAACCGGGAATAAATATGAAGATACCAAATATAACTATACAACAGCTACTTGAAGCAGGCGTACATCTTGGTCATAAAACATTAAGATGGAATCCAAAAATGAAAAAATATATTTTTGGAAAAAGAGACTCCATTCATATAATCGATCTGACTCAAACATTAGAACTCACTAAAATCGCATTAGAAAAAGTTTATGAAGTAATATCAAATAATGGAAAAATTTTATTTGTATCAACAAAAAAACAAGCTTCAGAAGCTATAGCTGAAGTTGCAAAAGAAACAGGTCAATATTTTGTAAATTATAGATGGCTTGGTGGAATGTTAACAAACTGGGGAACCATTTCAAATTCTATTAAAAAATTAAAAAAACTTGAGGTTGATTTAGTTGCTGAAAACAGAGGTTTTACTAAAAAAGAACTTCTAAAAATGAGTGTAAAAAAAGATAAACTTCAAAGATCATTAGGTGGTATTGCCCAGATGAAAAAAATACCTGACTTGGTTTTTATTATTGATACTAATTATGAGTCACTAGCAATTCAAGAATCTGTTAAATTAGGTATCCCAATCATAGCTATACTTGATAGTAATTCAAATCCTGATGGTATTGATTTCCCTATTCCAGGCAATGATGATGCTAGAAGATCTATAGATTTATATTGTAATTTAATAAAAGAGACTATTAATTCTGCAAAAAAAGATAGTCCTTCAATGGAACCTATAAAGACAAAGGAACAAAATAATGAGAAAGAAAAAATTACTAAAACGATTCAAGAAATTGATAGAGAAAAATTAGATACAAAATTTTCAAAATCAAAAAAAAATAAACTTAATTAATATGACTGATATCGAGAAGGTAAAAAAATTAAGAGAAGCAACTGGTGCAGGCTTTAAAGACTGCAATTTAGCAATAAAAGAATCTAATGGAGATTTAGATAAGGCTGTTGAAATTTTAAGAGTAAAAGGAATTTCAAAAGCTTCAAAAAAAATGTCCAGAGATGCTAAAGAAGGTGTGGTTGCAGTAAGTGGGGATGAAAAAAAGACATCTATAATAGAAGTAAATTGTGAAACAGATTTCGTTGCTAAAAATGATAATTTTATAGATTTTGTTAAAGAAATAAGTGAGTTAAATAATCAGAATGACTCAAATATTGAAAAGTTAAAAAAAACAAAAATGAAAAATGGTGACTCTGTTGAAGACACTCTTGTTGCATTAATTGCTAAAATTGGTGAAAAAATTACAATAGGAAAAACTAAAACGATTTCAAATTCTACATCTACTAATTTTCAATATTTACACACAGTAGTAAAAGATAACCTTGCTAAACTTGCTGTTGTAGTTTCTTTAGAAACAAAAGACAATTCTGATGCGGTAAAAATTTTTGGTAAACAATTATCAATGCACATTGCTGCGTCAAATCCTTTAGCTTTAGAATCTAGTTTAATAGATCAATCAATATTGGAAAAAGAACAAGAATTGGTAAAAGAAGAATTGAAAAATTCTGGTAAGCCTGAAGATATTGCTAAAAAAATTAGTTTAGGTAAGATAAATAAATTTAAAGAAGAGAATGCTTTAATGACTCAAGCATGGGTTATGGAACCAAAGAAAAAAGTTAAAGACATAATTAAAGAACTTGCTATTAATGATTTAAAAATTAAGGAGTTTAGCAGAATTAAAATAGGCGAATAAAATGTTTGATGAAAAGTCACACAGCCTTAAAATGGATAAAGCAATTGAAGTTTTTTCCAAAGAACTTTCCTCTCTTAGAACTGGAAGGGCAAATTCTGCAATGTTAGATTTAGTCAAAGTTGATGTTTATGGTCAACAAATGCCAATAAATCAAATTGGTAGTATTACTACCCCAGAGCCAAGAATAATAAATATTCAAGTTTGGGATCAGAATAATGTAAACTTAGTTGATGCTGCTATAAAAAAATCAGAACTTGGATTAAACCCCCAAATTGATGGTCAGTTAATTAGGTTACCAATACCAGAATTAAATGAAGAAAGAAGAACGGAATTAAAAAAATTAATAAAAACAATGGGTGAAAAATGTAAAATTTCTATAAGAAATATAAGAAGAGATGCAAATGAAGAACTAAAAAAACTTTTGAAATTAAAAAAAATTGGAGAGGATGAAGAAAAATTATTTGAAAAAAATGTTCAGAATATTACAGATAATCACGTTAAAATAGTTGATGAAAAAATTGCCACTAAAGAAAAAGAAATAATGACAATATGAATCCATTAAGACATGTAGCCATTATTATGGATGGCAATGGCAGATGGGGTTTAAAAAACAAAAATTCACGAAATGCAGGACATAATGCAGGATTAAAAACTGTAGAAAAAATAATAAAAGAAACAATTAAAAATAAAATTAGATATCTTACGCTGTATGCGTTTTCAACAGAAAATTGGAAAAGACCAAAAAATGAAATAAATTTTTTATTTAGTTTATTAGATAATTTCTTAAGAAATAGAATAAAAGAGCTTCATCAACAAAAAATAAGACTTAAAATAATTGGTAATAAAAATTTTACAAAAAAATTGAATAAACTTCTAATATCAGCAGAAAAAAAAACGTTTAAAAATAAAAAACTACAGATAAATTTAGCGTTAAATTATGGATCTAAATTTGAGCTCTTAAATGCATTTAAAGATCTAAAAAAAAGTAAATTAACAATAAACGAAAAAAACTTACAAAAATATTTAAGCACCAAAGATATTCCAGATCCAGATTTGTTGATTAGAACAGGAAATACAAAAAGATTGAGTAATTTTCTTTTGTGGCAGTTAGCATATTCTGAGATCTTTTTTGAGAAAAAGCTGTGGCCAGATTTTAATGAAAAAGATTATAATAGAATAATTAAAAAATTTAAAAATATAAAAAGAAATTTTGGAAACATTTAATGAAAAAGGAATTTCAAAAAAGATTATTTAGTTCTATTATATTAGTTCCAGTAGCACTTTTCTTTATTATAAAAGGTTCAATTTATTTTAATTTCTTTATTTCTCTAATGCTTTTAATCAGTTTATACGAATGGCATTATTTAAGTTTAAAAAAAATTTATTATTTACCTGGTATTATTTTTATTTTTTTTTCTTTCTATACTTTTTATTTTCTAAGGCATGAGAGTGATTATAGAATTTTTTTATTAATACTTTTAACTTGTATAGCAACTGATATTGGTGGTTATGTTTTTGGTAAAGTTTTAAAAGGACCTAAATTAACTAAATTAAGTCCAAATAAAACTTATGCGGGAATGTTTGGAGGTTTTTTATTGTCAATTATTTTAACTATTATTTATCTTAATAATTTATCTATTTTCTCATTACCCGAATTAAAAGAACAAATTGGAATACAATTAATTTTTATAATTCTATCCATTTCATTTATAAGTCAATTTGGGGATTTAGTAATTTCTTTTTTTAAAAGAAAATCAAAAATTAAAAATACTGGTAAAATTATTCCAGGTCATGGAGGTTTATTAGATCGAATAGATGGAATGATCTTTGCTTTTCCATATATGTTTATATTAACAAAGGCCATTTAATGAAAAAAAAGATAGCAATTTTAGGATCAACGGGATCGATTGGTGAAAATACTTTACAAATAATTAAAAAAGATAAAAAAAATTTTGAAATTACTCTACTATCAACAAATAAAAACTTAACTAAAATTTTAAAACAAGCAAAAGAATTTAAAGTAAAAAATATATTAATAAGTGATTTAAAAACATATCGAAACGCTAAATTAAAATTAAATAAATCAAACTTGAAAATCTATAATGATTTTAACAATTTGAAAAAAATCTTTAAAAAAAAGAATGATTTTATAATGAGCTCAATAACAGGATTAAATGGACTTGAACCAACATTAAAAACAATTAGATTTACAAAAAGAATTTTAATAGCAAATAAAGAAGCAATTATTTGTGGATGGAATCTAATTGATAAAGAGTTGAAAAAATATAATACAAAATTTATACCAGTTGACTCTGAACATTTTTCAATTTGGTCTTTGCTACAAAATAATAAAACTCAAAACATTGACAAGATTTATATTACAGCTTCGGGAGGGCCTTTCTTAAAATTACCATTGAATAAATTTTCTAGAATATCTATTAAAAACGCTCTTAATCATCCAAATTGGAAAATGGGAAAAAAAATTTCAATAGATTCAGCAACAATGATGAACAAACTTTTTGAAATAATTGAGGCAAAAAATATTTTTAATCTTGAATACAAAAAAATTTTTGCTTTAATTCATCCAAAATCATATGTTCATGCAATAATTAAATTTAAAAATGGTATTACAAAAATATTAATTCATGAAACTTCAATGAAAATACCAATATTTAATGCTTTGTATTATAATGATTTAAATAAGAAAATTTCCTCAAAAGAAATTGACATTAATATCCTTAATAATCTTAATTTTTCTAAACCTAACACAAAAAGATTTAAAGCTTTAAAATTCATAAAAATGCTCCCAAAAAAAATTTCTTTATTTGAAACAATATTAATCACTGCAAATGATGAAATAGTTAAATTATTTTTGAAAAATAAAATATCGTTTAGAGAAATTGTACCAACAATTCATAAAATAATTAAATCTAAAGATTTTAAAAAATTCAAAAAAATTATGCCTAAAAATTTAGATAATATCACTGAATTAAGCAAATTCGTTCGTTTTAAAATTCAATCTATAGTGTATAAGAGCTCTTGATGATAACAATTGGTAAAAACTTCTTAGTTGCAATATGTTTTTTATTTTTGCTTTTAATCAATAATTCTTTTGCGGAAAAAATTACGAATTTTGAAATAAAGGGAAACAAGAGAGTAAATGTTGAGACAATTAAAATATTTAGTGAAGTTTCATTAGGTGATGATCTAGATTCAAATGATCTTAATGATATTTTAAAAAAATTATATAAAACTAATTTTTTTCAAACTGTGGAAGTTAAAATTGAAAATGCATCATTAATTATTAAAGTTAAGGAAAATCCTATTGTTCAAAATTTAATTGTAAAAGGAATTAAAAATAAAGATACTTTAAAAAAGATAAAAGAATTGATCACTATTAAGGAAAAAAATCCTTATATAGAAGATCAAATAGATGGAGAAGTAAGAAAAATTAAAAACTTTATACAAGAAGGTGGTTATTATTTTTCTGATATTGAATTATTAAAAAAAGAAAATGAGAATAATACGATAGATTTAGTATTTAATATAGATCTTGGAGATAAAGCTTATATTAATGAAATAATTTTTACTGGTGATAAAAAATTTAAAAGAAGAAAACTTTTAAATGTTATTACCTCAGAGGAGGATAAATTCTGGAAATTTATAAGTTCAAAAAGATTATTAAATAAACAAAGATTAAATTTAGATAAAAGATTGTTAACAAATTTTTATAAGAATAAAGGATATTTTGAAGTCAAAGTTTTAGATAATACTGTCCAATATGATGCTGAAAAAAATTTTAATATCATCTTTAATATTGAAAGTGGAAAAAAGTTTTTCTTTTCAAACTTTGAACTTATATTACCTGAGGATTTTGACCGAAATTATTTCTTAGATATTGAAAAAAAATTAAAAAAATTTTCTGGTGAAAGATATTCACTTAAGATTGTAGAAAAAATGTTGGACAATATTGAAAAAATTGCATCTCGAAAACAATATGAGTTTGTAAACGCTAGAATTGATGAAAAGATAGTTGATGGAGATAAAATTGATGTCAGGATAAGTATACTTACAGATAAAGATAATTTCTATGTAAAAAATATTAATATTTTTGGAAATAATATTACCATAGAAGATGTAGTTAGAAATGAATTGATAATTGATGAAGGAGATCCATTAAATAGAATATTATTTAATAAATCAATTAACAACGTAAAAGCTATGAATATTTTTGATAATGTAAGTTCAGAAATTGTGGATACTGATAATCCAAATGAAAAATCAATTAATATTAGGGTAGAAGAAAAACCGACAGGGCAAATTTCTTTAGGCGCTGGCGTAGGTACCTCTGGAACCTCAACAAGTTTTGGTGTTCAAGAAAATAATTTTTTAGGAAAAGCAATTAAACTTAATAGTAATTTAACACTTAGTGAAGAAAGTATTAAAGGACTATTTTCATATACAAAACCTAATTATGGAAATTCTGATAAAGATTTAACTTTATCCCTTCAAGCTATAGAAACAGACCGTCTTACAGATTTTGGTTATAAGTCAAATGATACTGGATTTTCTATAGGAACTAATTTTGAATATTTAGAAGATTTATATTTTGCTCCAAGTGTATTAGTAAATTTCGAGTCTTTAACTACATCATCAGCAGCGTCGAGTCTTCTTAAAAAACAAGAAGGAAGTTATTTTGATACGGAGGTAAGTTACTCTTTTTTTTATGATCAAAGAGATCAAACATATCAACCAACCGATGGTTACAGTACATATTTTTTTCAAACATTACCTATGAATATTGATGAAAATCAAACAGTCGTTAATGGATTGGAATATAATACTTATTATGAGTATTTAGACAATCAAGTTTTTTCTTTGTCTATATTTGCTAAAGCTGCAAATTCTATAGGTGACGAAGATGTAAGAATATCCGATAGACTTTATTTGCCTTCAGGCAAATTGAGAGGATTTGAAGCTGGAAAAATAGGTCCTATAGATGGGGGAGATTTTGTAGGAGGAAATTATTTATCTTCATTAAATGCTCAAGCAAATATACCAATTTTTCCTTCATTAGAAACTTTTGATTTTAACATCTTTTATGATGCAGCAAATGTTTGGGGTGTAGACTATAGTTCCTCAATAAATGATTCAAATAAAATAAGAAGTTCGACTGGTTTGGGTGTTGATTGGTTCACACCTATTGGACCTTTAAGCTTTAGTTTTTCTCAACCACTGACAAAAAAATCTACTGACAAAACTGAGTCATTTAGGTTTAATTTAGGAACAACTTTTTAATAATCAAATAATGCGTTTATTAAAATATACTTTTATAATTTTTTTTTTATTCTCTTTTCAAGTAAAATCTAATGAAAATTCGAAAGTAAGGTATATAGATATAGATTTTATTTTCAAAAACTCTATTGTTGGAAAAAAAATTAATGAAATTGCTATTGAAAATAGAGATAAAAAAATTAAAGCAAATAAAAAAATTGAAAAAAAACTAGAAGATCAAAAAAAAGAAATTCTTGCTCAACAAAATATTCTTAGTAAAGAGGAATTTGAACAAAAAGTTTTATCTCATCAAAAAGAAGTTCAAGAATATCAAGTCAAAAAAAATAAAGATATTAAAGAAATGAATAAAAAAAATGTTGATTTAACAAGAAACTTTATGAAAAAAATTGATAAAATTTTATTAGAATATGCAAATACGAATAAGATAGACTTAGTTTTAAAAAAAGAAATATTGATTATTTCTAATTCGAATTTAGATATAACAAAAAATGTTTTAGATATAGTTAATAAGCAAATTAAGAAAATTGAATAAAAAATATGAAAGATAAACTTAATAAAAAAGATATAATTAATTTATTACCTCATAGAGAACCAATGTTATTGATTGATGAATTGATTAACATAAAGAATTTAAAATCTGCGACTGCTATAATGAATGTAAAAAAAGATTCTTTTTATGTTGATGGACATTTTCCTGGTCAACCTGTTATGCCAGGTGTTCTTATAGTTGAAGCCTTTGGTCAAGCCGCAGCAGCATTGACTGCTCATGGGATAGATAAAGAAACATATGAAAATAAATTAGTTTTTTTAATGAGTGTAGAAAAAGCTAGATTTAGAAATCCTGTTATCCCAGATTGTAAGTTAGAACTTAATATAGAAGCTATACGATCACATGGAAGAGTATGGAAATATAAGGGTGAAGCCTTCGTTGAAGGTAAAAAAATGGCTGATGCAATGTGGTCTGCAACAATTGTAGATAAGAAATAATTAGCAATATTTGTTTACTACAAAAGATTTATTGCTTTGATAAAAGCAATTATGTCCCAAACATTTTATTATAATCAAGGACCCTTAAAAATTTTAGATATATTAAAAACTTTAAATTTAAAAGATAATTCATTTAGTGAAGATATAAAAGTTTTTGACATAAAAGATTTATTTAGTGCTAACACTTCAGATATATCTTTTTTTCACTCAAAAAAATATCAAGGTATTGCTCAAAAAACTAAAGCTTCTTTTTGTATAACAACTCAAAATTTAAAAAATGAATTACCTAAAAACTGCAAAGCTTTAATAGTTGAAAATGTTTTAGTTTCGACTGCTAAGATAACTGCACTTTTCTATCCAAATGCAATAAATGATAATTTTGATGAAACTGTATTAAATATTAGTGAAACTGAATTTAATAATAAAGTTAAATTTGGAAAAAATGTTTTAATTGGAAAAAATGTTTCCATTGGATCAAATTGCTCTATTGGTCATAATACTATAATCGAAAAAAACGTATCTCTGGGGGAAAATTGCTCTATTGGTTCAAATACAATTATCAGAAATAGTTTAATTAAAGATAATGTAAAAATCTTAGATAATTGTGTAATTGGAAAACATGGCTTTGGTTTTTTTCCTATGAAAAATTCAAATCTTAGATATCCACATATTGGTATAGTTATAATTGAAGATAATTGTGAAATAGGATGTGGTGCAACAATAGATAGAGGTTCAATGTCGAACACTATTATTGGAAAGAATACTTATTTAGATAATCAAATTCACATAGCTCATAATGTAAACATAGGAGAAAACTCAATTATAGCTGGTCAAGTTGGAATAGCTGGAAGTTCAATAATTGGTAAGAACGTAAGAATTGGAGGACAAGCAGGTATATCAGGACATCTAAAAATAGGAGATAACGTTGATATAGCTGGAGGAAGTGGAGTTATAAAAGATATCCCTAACAATACAAAAGTAATGGGCTATCCAGCAAAAAATATTCGTGAATTTTTAAGGGAAAATAAATAATGATTCATGAAACTGCCATCATAGATCCTAAAGCAAAAATAAATTCTGATGTATCTATTGGGCCATATTGTGTAATTGGTCCAAATGTAGAGATAGGAAAAAAATCAATAATTCAGTCACATGTAAGTATCTTGGGGAACACCAAAATTGGAGAAAATAATAATATATATCCATTTGCCTCTATTGGTAATGATCCTCAAGATCTAAAATTTAAAGGAGAACAAACTAAATTAGAGATAGGTGATAATAATAAAATTAGGGAGTATGTAACTATAAACAAAGGTACTGATGGAGGAGGAGGATTAACCAAAATTGGAAACAATTGTTTATTTATGGTTTCATCTCATATTGCACATGACTGCTTAGTTGAGGATAATGTCATTTTAGCAAACAATGTCCCATTAGGAGGTCATGCACATATTGAGAAAAATGTTATAATTGGAGGTAATTCCGCAGTCCAACAGTTTACTAGAATTGGAAAATTTGCAATGATTGGAGGAATGTGTGGTGTTGTAAGAGATGTAATTCCATACGGAATTGCTCATGGAAACAGAAGTATTTTACAAGGATTAAACTTAATTGGCTTAAGAAGAAGAAATATACCCAATAAAGATATTTTAACTCTGAGTGAGGCTTACAAAGAAATATTTAAAAATGAAAATTTAACAGAAAATTTAAAAAATTTAGATTCAAATTTTAAAACCAATGATTTAGTTAAAGATGTAGTTGAATTTTTAGAAAAAGATAAAAAAAGGCCAATATGCACACCTTTTTCGAAGTAAAATGATTGGATTATTCTTAGGAGATACAGATTTTTCAAATATTGTACTTAACAAGATCAAAAGAAAAAAAAAGAAATATTTTATAATTGATTTCTCTAAAAAAGGTAAGTTTAAAAAGGATCAAAACTCCCACAGAATTAGTATTGGAAGATTCGGAGAAATAATAAATCTAATAAAAGAAAAAAAATCTAATAAAGTCCTTTTTGCAGGAAAAATTGCTAAGCCAAAATTTTCGTCTTTAAGATTAGATTTTAAGGGCATATATTATATGCCAAGTGTTATAAGAGCCGCAAAATTAGGTGATGCAGCTATTATTAAAGCAATAATTAAAATTCTTAATAATGAAAAAATTAAAGTTATTAGCTCAATTTATTTCAACCCTGAATTAGCTGTCAAAAAAGGAAATTTAACAAAGTTAAAACCTTCATTGAGAGATATTACATCTATAAATAAAGGTATAAAATTTTTGAGTAAATCCAATAGTTTAGATCATGTTCAAGCATTGATAGTTAAAGACAATAAAATTATTTCTAAAGAAGATAATAGAGGAACAAAAAAAATGCTTTACAAATCAAAGAATAATTCTGGTGGTATTTTAATAAAGTATCCAAAAAAAAGACAAGATTTAAGAATGGATTTACCTACAATAGGACTTCAAACTCTTAAAGATTGTAAAAAAAATGGATTAAAAGGAATAGTTTTAAAACCTAAAAAAAATATTTTCTTAGATAAAATTAAATGTCTAAAATTTGCTAATAAAAACAAAATCTTCATTTCAATAAGATGAAAAAAATATTTATATTAACAGGAGAACCATCTGGTGATAAATTAGCATCAACCGCAATATCAAAACTTAAGAAAAATTACAGTGATATTGAATATTTGTCTGTTGGGGGTTCAAATCTAAAAAAAATAGGAATTAAATCTATCTTTGAATTGAAAGAGATTACATATTTGGGTTTTACAAGTGTTTTATTAAATATATTTAAGATAAAAAAAAAAATTAATCAAACAGTTAATGAGATCTTAAAATTCAATCCAGATATTTTATTTAGTGTTGATAGTCCAGATTTTACATTAAGGGTATCCGAAATAGTAAAAAAAAAAAATCCTAAAATTAAAACTATTCATTATGTGGCTCCTCAAGTATGGATTTGGCGCAAAAGTAGAGTAAAAAAGATAAAGAAATTCATAGATCATATACTTTTATTATTTGATTTTGAAAAAAAATATTTTGATGAAGAAAACATAAAAAATACATTTGTTGGACACCCTCTAATCGAGGATTTGGATACCAATAAAACTGATATTAATAATTTCATATCAAAAAATAAAAAAATAATATCTATTATGCCAGGTAGTCGTAAATCCGAAACAAGTGTTCTCGTACCAATATTAATTGACTTTATAAATATGATGAATAGTAAAGACTCTAATTATAGTTTTGTTTTTCATGCAACAGATGAAAATAAAGACCACTTAGTTGATTTTATTAAAAATAAAGATCTAAAAAATGTTGATATTATTTCGGATGAAAATCTAAAAAAAGAAATATTAACAAACTCTATTTTTGCTGTGTGTAAATCTGGAACAGTATCCTTACAAGTTTGCAATTCAAATGTTCCCTCAATAATTATTTATAAGCTTAGTTTTATAAATTTTATGATTTTTAAATTATTAGTAAATGTAAAATATGCAAATATTATAAATATTATAAATGATAAAGAGGTAATTCCCGAGTTATTACAAGGCGAGTGTAATGCAAAAGAAATTTATAATTCAGTCAAATACATGCTTAGAAATCCTGAAATTGGAAAAAAACAATTGGAACAATGTAATAAAACTTTAGAAGGTATTCGATCTAAAACATCTTCATCAAATGAAGTTGCTATAATTTTAGGAAATAGTCTTATCAGTTAACCTTTTTTCTACATCATCTTTACCAAGTGATATGATTATATCATAAATACCAGGTCCAAATTTTGATCCAGTCAAAGCTATTCTTAAGGGTTGTCCTACTCCTTTAAAGTTTGTGTTATTTTTTTTAATTAATTCTTGAACTATCGGTTCCAAATTGTCTCTATTCAACTCATTTAATTCTTTAAACTTCTTATAAAATTCTGAGATTATTTTTTTTGCTTTATCATCAATTAATGACAAATCTTCTTGATTGAAATTTACCTCATCCTCAACAATATATTGGCAATTATTAAATATATCTTCTAAAGTTTTTGCTTTATTTTTAAGAATAGATAAGGATTTTTTGATTTTATCTTTTTTATCTTTTTTAATTCCATTTTTAAATAATTGACAGTAATTTATAAATTGATCAAATAAATCTCTTTCATTTATATTCTTAATATAGTGTTCATTCATAGATAGAATTCGGCTCATATCTAATTTTGATGGAGATTTACCTATTCCCTCTATATTAAAATATTTTATACTTTCCTCTAATGAAAATATTTCTTTATCTTTAAAAGACCAGCCTAATCTTAAAAGATAGTTTCTTAGTGCATCTGGCATTATACCAATCTTAGAATAATCATCTAAAGTTGATGCCTTATCTCTTTTTGATAACTTTTTACCATCAATTGTATGTATCAAAGGGATATGGGCAAAAGAGGGCAGTTCCCATTTCATAGCTTCATATATTTGTATTTGTTTAAAAGTATTTATTTTATGGTCATCGCCTCTAATTATGTGTGTCATATTCATTTGATGATCATCTACAGAAGCAGATAAATTATACGTAGGTGAACCATCATTTCTTAAAATAACAAAATCCTCTATAGTTTTATTTTCTATTTCAACATTACCTTGAACTAAATCTTTTAATATTGATGTTCCCTCTATTTTACTTTTAAACCTTATAACTGGATGAATATCTTTTGGAGCCTCTTTTTCATCTTTGTCTCTCCATTTTCGATCATAAACGTATGGTATTTTTTTTTGTTTTGCTCTTTTTTTTTGTTCTTCGATTTCTTCATTTGAACAATAGCACTTATAAGCAAAACCATTTTTTAGTAATTCGTTAGCAACTTTTATGTGGTTATCTATCTTTTTTGATTGAATATATTCTTCACCATCATGATTTATACCGATCCATTTAAGAGATTGTATAATTTGTTTTTTATACTCATCTTTAGATCTTTCTTTATCTGTATCTTCAATTCTTAAATAAAAATTACCATTATGGTTTTTTGAATATAACCAATTGAATAATGCTGTCCTTACTCCTCCAATGTGCAAAGGCCCTGTAGGGGAAGGAGCAAATCTAGTTGCTACTTTCTTCATTCTGTTTATTTAGACTATTTTTCTAGAAGTTTCTATATAAAGATACCAATACACCTTGAACTTTTACTCTATCTGGTCCAAAAATTTTTGTTTCGTAGTTTTTGTTTGCACTTTCTAAGGCTATAACTTTTCCTTTTTTTCTAATTCTTTTCAACATTGCTTCATGTTCGTCAATTAAAGCAACAACAATTTTTCCATTATCTGCCGTATCCGTTCTTTTTATTATAACTGTATCACCTTCATGAATTCCTGCTTCAATCATAGAGTCACCTTGAACTTTAAGACCAAAATAATCACCATTTTTTTCTAAATTATTTGGCAAAGGTATTCTTGAAACTTCATTTTGAATAGCCTCAACAGGAGTTCCTGCCGCTATTTTTCCTAAAACTGGGACTTCATTTTCATCTGAAAATGGCTTTTCATCATCCAAGCCACCCTTAATTACACTTGGTGAAAAATTATTAAAAATATCATTTGCAGATGCAGTTTCTGGTAATTTAACAACCTCAAGAGCTCTAGCCTTATGGGCCAATCTTTTGATAAATCCTCTTTCTTCTAAAGCACTTATTAATCTATGAATCCCAGATTTTGATTTTAAATTTAATGACTGTTTCATTTCTTCATAAGAAGGAGATACACCTGAACTTCTCAACTTCTTGTTGATAAATAAGAGTAGGTTTTTTTGTTTTTTTGTTAGCATAAGAACAAATATCGTACAAAATCTGTTCTACAAAAGTTCTCTATAATTCTCAATAGTAAAAAAGTTAATAAAATATGGGTTTATTTGACTAAAGAACTGAAAAAATTGAATTATTCTCTAAATTTTTCAAAAGTGATTCACCGATTAAAAAAGTTTTAATAGAGGTTTTGTTAGATAATTGTATGAGTTCATCTTTAGTTTTAATTCCGCTCTCAGAGATTAAAGGACCGGGATGATTAACTAATACATCATGAATATCAAAAGTTGTATTTATGTCTGTCTCCAGAGTTTTTAGATTTCTATTATTAATACCAATCAAAGCATTTTTAAATTTAAGAGCTTTCTTTGCCTCATCAACTGTATGCACTTCAACTATGATAGACATATTTAGTCTTAAAGCTTCTTCATATAGATCATTTGCAAGGCTTTCACTAACACCGGCCAATATAATTAAGATTGCATCAGCACCATAACTTTTTGCTAATGGTACCTGAAATTTGTCTATAAAAAAATCTTTGCAAAGAATTGGTAAATTAATTTTTTGTTTAATTTTACTAATATGCATAAGATTTCCTAAAAAAAAATCTTCTTCTGTTAGTACTGATAAACAAGTTGCTTTGTTTGAATTATATTTAGTAGCTATTTGAATAGGATCATAATTTTGAATAATTATACCCGCTGAAGGACTTGCTTTTTTAATTTCAGCAATAATTGAAAATTTATTATTTTTTATGTTATCTTCAATTTTTTTTTTAAAATCTATAAATGATTTATTTATATCAATCAATTCATCTAATGAATTCAATGAGATAGTTTTTTTCAAATTAGCTATTTTTCCAGCTTTTTTTTCTATTATTTTTTCAAGAATATTTTTAGCCATTTTGAATTTTTTCTAAATGTTTAATTACTTTATTAGATAAAATATGTTCTCTGGCATTTTTATATGCATCGATAAAATTTTTATGAGACTCATTTATAATTAGACCGGCAGCAGCATTTAAACATACGGCTTTAGAAAAGTCATTGTCTTCTCCTTTAAATATATCTATCATCTTATCCGCATTAAATTTTGCGTCATTACCAACAAGATTCTCAAATTTATCTGCATTTACACCTAATTTTACTGGATCAATTATTATTTCAGAAATTTTATTATCTTTTAATTGAATAACATTCGTTTTCGCATAAGGTGAAATTTCATCTAAACCATCTTCACTATTTACAATCCATGCAAATTTAATATCTAAATTATTCAAAGCATTTGCAAATATTTTTAAGAGTTTTTTATCAAAAACACCAACAACTTGTCTCTTTACTAAAGCAGGACTACTTAATGGTCCAATCATATTAAAAATTGTTCTTTTTCCAATTTTTTTTCTAGTTGGTCCAACAAATCTCATTGCACTATGATAATTTGGTGCAAACATAAAACCAAAATTATTTTTATAAATTTGATCTTCAATATCTTTTGGTTCTAAATTTATTTTTATATTTAAAGTCTCTAAAACGTCACCAGATCCACATTTAGAGGACACAGCCTTATTTCCATGCTTTGCCACTTTAACACCCATACTAGCAAGTAATAATGCTGATGCTGTAGAAATATTTAGTGTATTCATACCATCTCCACCGGTACCACATGTATCTACACAATCTTCTACATTAACTCTTTTAGACTTATTTCTTAGAACATAAACTCCACCAGCTATTTCATCTGAAGCCTCACCTTTAGCTGATAATAGTGTCAAAAAATCATATATTTCTTGGTCTTCTGCTTTACCTTCCATCAATATTTCAAAAGCTGACTTACTTTCTTCAAAAGATAAATCTTTTTTATTTTTTATTTTTTCTATAAATTGTTTCATTAAGCTTTAATATTAATAAAGTTTTTTAAAATTTTAATACCTATTTTAGTTTTAATACTTTCAGGGTGAAATTGTACTCCATGAACATTATATTTCTTGTGTTGAACACCCATAATTAAGCCTTCTTTAGTTTCAGCAGTTATCTTAAGATCCTTAGACAATGATTTTTTATCAATGATTAAGCTATGATATCTGGTTGCTTCGAATATATTCGGAAGATTATTTAATATACCTATTTTTTTTGACAATATCTTACTAGTTTTTCCGTGCATTAGTTTTTTAGCCTGAACTATTTTTGACCCAAATACTTGTCCTATTATTTGGTGACCTAAACAAACTCCAAGTATTGGCATTTTTTTGTATAAAGATTTGACAATTTTAAGACAATTACCAGATTGACTCGGATTCCCGGGACCAGGAGAAATAACAATTTTATGATATTTTCTTTTTAAAATTTCGTTAGAAGTAATTTGATCATTTCTTATTACATCAACATTTACTTTTAATGAAGAAAGATAATGATAGAGATTAAAAGTAAAACTATCATAATTATCAATTAAAATTATTTTTTTCATTTTAATGCATTTATTAAAGCTTTTGCTTTATTAATTGTTTCGTTATATTCGTTAATTGGTTTACTATCCGCAACTATTCCAGCGCCAGCTTGAACATAGAATTTATTTTTTTTAGCAACAGCTGTTCTTAAAGCTATACATGTATCAAATTCACCATTTGCAGAAAAATAACCGATACCGCCAGCATAAACTTTTCTTTTAGACGTTTCTAATTCATCAATAATCTCCATAGCTCTTATTTTTGGCGCTCCCGAGACTGTCCCTGCAGGAAAACCAGCTAAGAGTGATTTAAATTTAGAGAATTTTTTATTATATTTACCAACTACATTTGAAACAATATGCATTACATGTGAATATCTCTCAATTATAAAACTTTCTGTTACCTTAACTGTATTAATTTTACTTACTTTACCAGCATCGTTTCTTCCCAAATCTAAAAGCATTAAATGTTCAGAAAGTTCTTTTTTGTCATTAAGTAAATCTTTTTCATAAAATCGATCTTCTTTAGAACTTTTTCCTCTAGGTCTAGTTCCAGCTATGGGTCTTACAGTTATATTATTATCTCTTAATCTAACTAATATTTCTGGACTAGCTCCAATTATTTGAAAATCACTAAAATTAAAGAAAAACATAAAAGGAGAAGGATTTGTTACTCTAAGTTTTTTATAAATGTCTATTGGCTTTTTAGTTAGATTTGCTTCAAATCTTTGACTTAAAACTACTTGAAAGATATCTCCTAATTGAATGTATTTTTTTGCCTTTTTAACCATTTTAATAAATCTATTTTTAGATGTATTTGATTTTACTTTAATATTTTTTGATTTAATATTTACAGTATTGTGAAGATTTTTTATTGAAGACTGAATTAATAGTTTGTTAAGTTCTGATTTAATTTCACTATATCTATTTTGATAATTATTTATTTTTTCATCTTTAAAAATATTGTTTATAAAAAAAATCTCTTTTTTAAAATTATCATGAATCACAAGAGTTCTAGGGCGTAAAAGTCTTACATCTGGTAATTTTAAATCATTTTTACAGTTATTAGGAATTTTTTCTATATATCTAATAGCGTCATAAGAGAAAAAACCTGATATTAAAGAGCAAATTTTTGGTAAATTTTTGGGAGTTTCAAATTTGAACTCTTCAATAATTTTTTCAATTAGATGTTCTGGTTTTTCTTTCAATAGAACTCTTTTTTTATTTTTTATTTGATATGAGTTATTATTGTTAAACTCCCAAATTTTATCAGGATTTTTACCAAAAATAGTATATCTACCTTTAATTTTACCTTTTTCAACTGACTCAAAAATAAAACTATTTTTCTCGATTAAAAAATTATCTATTAGATTCCTAATCTCTTCATCTTTTTTAACTTTTTTTGAGGTAAATATTATCTGATTTTGTTTGCTTCTATGTCGAAACTTAAAATCTTTGAAGCTTCGATTAATAATCATTGAAAATAATTTTTTACTCGTTCGATTGTTTTTTGATTTAAAGTTATATTATATTTATCATTCAATAACATATCATAAGATTTTAGAATACTCTTTTTATTATTTGAATTTTGTTTATTAATAAATTCGTTAAAATTTTCATTATTCATATTAATATTTTCATTTCTAAAATTTTTAATCATAGCTAAATAAATATCATTTTTCTCGTCATTAATTAATGTGAACGAATTGATAGGAAGGGAATATAATAATTTAACAGAATTGATCTCAAATTTTTTATTATCTCTTATTGAATTTAATTCTATCTTTTGGATAGAATCTTTCCCAATTTTTGAAAACTCACTTCTATTAAATTCTTTATTATTTATCCTTTCTAATAATTGCTGATTGTAATCGAACTTATTTTTTTCCACCAATATATCAATTATTTCACTTTTTATTTCTTGATCATTTATATCAGCTTCTCTCTGATCAATATTTTGAATTTCATAGAGGATATAATCATTTTCATTTTCAAATAGATCAATCTTATTTTTTCTCAATTCAAAAATTTTCTTCTCTATCTCATTTTTATCTTTTGAAAATTTAAAGTTTTTAACATTTATTGGCTCAATGTCTAAATTTGATATAATTGATTTAAAATTGATTTCATTGGAAATATCAATATCAATTTCATCAATTTTATCAAAAAAGGTTTGATTAAAATCATCTGTACCTATTAAATTTTTGGGATTTAAAACTACATAACTGAAATCAATATATTCAACTTTTAACTGATCATTATTCTCTTTAATGAATTTATTTATTTCTTTATCGGTAATATCCTCTTTTTTTGTATACAAATTTTTTAAATTTAAAAATTCTATTTCAAGTTTTTTATTTTCTTCAATAAATAATTTTTTTGATAAAAATTTAGGAGAGATTGTTCCAGCACCAATATAATCAAATAAATTTTTTTGTTCTTCTCTCTTTTTTAATCTTAGTTCAAATCCAGCAGCAGACTGATTATTCTCCAATAAAAATTTTTCATATTTTATCCTTTGAAAATTTCCATTTTCATCTAAAAAATTTTTATTAGTTTTAATTTGTTTTAATAAAGTATCTTTTGAAATTGATATATTAAGTTTTTCAATTTCTAAATCTAACAAAGTAGAAGATATTAAACCAGCTAACAGTTCTTGAATAATTCCTTTATCTAAATTTTCTCTTATATATTCTTGAGGTACTCTTGAATTATTTAAATAATCAATAAATTCTTCTGTAGATATATTTTTTTTATTAACTTTAGCAATATTATTTGTATTTCCGCTACTAAACATCCCTCCCATACCCCAAAAAACAAAAGGTATGATCATAATGAAAACCAATAGGCCAGCAAACTTGGTTTTGGCAAAGTTTCTAAAACTACTTATCATTGCTTTATAAATTTATTGATCTATAAAAAGCAAACCTATAGATTAAAATCAATCAGATGACAAATAAATATATGATATTTATTGCAAATTGGAAAATGTTTGGTGGTTTAAATTCATTAAATTCAATAAATCCAGTAATTAAATTTTTAAAAATTTTTAAAAATAAAAAATCTGTTAAAATAATCTACTGTCCACCAACTACTTTAATATATCCAATGTACAAAAGATTTAAAAATACACCTTTGATGATAGGTGGACAGAATTGTCACGAAAACCATAAATCGGGTGCATTTACTGGATCAATTAATGCAACTATGCTTAAGAATGTAGGTGCAGATTATGTTATTATAGGTCACTCCGAAAATAGAAGAAATGGCGAAAGTGATACTTTTATTAACCAAAAAATTAAAAGCGCCATTAAATCTAGATTAAATGTAATATTTTGTATTGGCGAGACGTTGGGGGAAAGAAAAAAAAAACTCACTAAAAAAATTTTAAATAAACAAATTACTTTAGGTTTAAAAAGAATTAAGAATAAAAAAAAGATTTTAATTTCTTATGAACCAGTTTGGGCAATAGGAACAGGTATAATTCCAAAGACCAATGAATTATTTGAAACGATAAGTTTTATTAAAAAAAAATTTAAAAGCTATAAAGTTTTATATGGAGGATCTGTAAACCCCAAAAATATAAAAGATTTAAAAACTATTGAAAATTTAGATGGTTTTTTAATTGGCGGTGCATCTCAGAATTCAAAAAAATTTATTGATATAATTAAAAAAACATATAATTAAGCCACATGGAAAATATATTATTAACGTTGAACATCATATTGGCAATCATATTGGTTTTGTTAGTTTTAATGCAAAAATCTGAGGGTGGTGCTCTTGGTATTGGTGTTTCGCAAGAAAATTTTATGTTTTCTAGATCTGCAGGAAATTTTATGACAAAAGCTACAGCTATTGTAGCGACTTTGTTCATAATTTGTAGTTTAGCATTAACAATAGTATCCAGAGGGGATTTGATACCAACTTCTTCAGTTTTGGACACTGTTGAAGAAAAAACTGAAGATACCCCTTCAATCCCAGAAAATAATAATTAATACTTTTCTTTTACTTTTTTATTCGCTATAAGATACTTCCATGGCGCGATATATATTTGTCACTGGCGGCGTGGTTTCCTCTTTAGGCAAAGGTCTCTCTTCAGCTTCATTAGCTTATTTATTAAAATCTCAAGGATATAAAGTAAGATTAAGAAAAATGGATCCATATTTAAACGTAGATCCTGGAACAATGAGCCCATTTCAACATGGTGAAGTTTTTGTAACAGATGATGGTGCTGAAACAGATTTGGATTTAGGACATTATGAAAGATTCACAAATATTTCATCAAGACAATCAGACAATATCACAACTGGTCGTATATATAGTGATGTAATAAAAAAAGAGAGAAAAGGGGGATACCTTGGAAAAACTGTTCAAGTTATACCTCATATTACAAATCGAATAAAAGAATTTATAAAAAAAGACATTACAAATGAAGATTTTGTTATATGTGAAATTGGTGGCACAGTAGGAGATATTGAAAGCTTACCATTTGTTGAGGCTATAAGACAATTTTCAAATGAACATGGAAAATCAAAAACATTATTTATTCATTTAACTTTTGTTCCATTTCTAAAATCATCAGATGAAATTAAAACTAAACCAACTCAACATTCTGTTAAAGAATTAAGAAGTATTGGTATTCAACCTGATATAATTATTTGTAGATCACAACAATCTATACCTTTAGATCAAAGAAAAAAAATATCATTATTCTGCAATGTTCCTATTGATAACGTAATTGAAACAGTAGATGTAAGAACAATTTATGAAGCGCCTATTAGTTTTTTTAATCAAAAACTTGATAAACAAGTTTTGAAGTATTTTAAAATTAAATCAAAAAAAAGAGCGAATTTAAATCCATGGAAAAAAATAACTAAGATAGTGCTGAATACAAAAAAAACGGTTGATATTGCAATAATTGGTAAATATGTAAATTTAAAAGATGCTTATAAATCTTTGGATGAAGCTTTAATACATGGAGGTATTTCAAATAAAGTAAAAGTTAATTTAATTAGGATAGAGTCTGACAATTTAAAAACTAATGAAATAAAGAAAAAACTTAAAAATGTTTCTGGATTATTAATACCGGGCGGTTTTGGTAAAAGAGGGACAGAAGGTAAAATTTCTGCCATAAAATATGCTAGAGAAAACAAAATACCTTTTCTTGGTATTTGTTTTGGAATGCAGATGGCTATTATCGAATTTGCAAGAAATAAATTGTATATTAAAAAGGCCGGATCAAGTGAGCTTGATAAAAAATGTTACCCTGTAATAGGCTTAATTGATGAATGGGACAAGAATGGAAAAATAATTAAGGGAACAGATAAAGATTTAGGTGGAACAATGAGATTAGGTTTGTATGAAGCTAAATTACGAAATAATTCTGCCATAAATAGGATCTATAATTCGAAAACTATTAAAGAAAGACATAGACATAGATATGAAGTTAATAATAATCTTAAAACTCAATTTGAAAAAAAGGGATTAGTTTTTTCAGGAATGTCACCAGATAACAAATTACCTGAAATAATTGAACTAAATAATCATCCTTGGTTTATAGGAGTTCAATTTCATCCTGAATTTAGATCTAGACCTTTGTCTCCTCATCCTTTATTCTCATCTTTTATCAAAGCAGCAAAAAATCATAGATGAGTGCTATTAAAGTAAATTGTGAAAAAATTGAAATTTCAAATGACAATAAGATTTGTATCATTGCTGGGCCATGCCAACTTGAAACAGAACAGCATGCGATGGATATGGCGGGAAAAATTAGTGAAATCACTTCCAAATTTGGTCTTGGATTTATTTATAAAACTTCATTTGATAAAGCTAATAGAACAAGTTTAAAAGGTAAGAGAGGCGCTGGTTTAGAGGCATCTCTCCCTGTATTTGATAAAATTAAAAAAGAGTTAAATGTACCAATTTTAACTGATATTCATAATGCTGAACAATGTGAGGTAGTTTCTAAACATGTCGATGTTTTGCAAATACCCGCATTTCTTTGCAGACAAACAGATTTATTAATTGCTGCAGCAAAAACAAATAAGATTATAAATGTTAAAAAGGGTCAGTTCCTAGCTCCATGGGACATGGTTAATGTTACTAAAAAAATTTCTGATAGTGGAAATAAAAATATATTAGTTACAGAAAGAGGAGCAAGTTTTGGTTATAATACTTTAGTCTCTGATATGAGATCTTTACCTATTATGGCAAAGAATGGTTATCCTGTAATATTTGATGCAACCCACTCCGTACAACAACCTGGAGGTCTTGGAGAAAAAAGTGGTGGACAAAGAGAATTTGTTGAGTATTTAGCAAGAGCTGCGGTCGCTGTTGGTGTTGCAGGAGTTTTTATTGAAACTCATCAAGACCCAGACAACGCACCATCTGATGGACCAAACATGGTACCTTTAAATAAATTAGAAGATTTACTAAAACAACTTTCAGATATAGATAACTTAATAAAGAATTAGTGAGTAAAATTTTAAAAGTTAAAGCTCGTCAAATTTTTGATAGCAGAGGAAATCCTACGGTAGAGGCAGAAGTTTTTACAAAAAAAAATAGTGCTTCTGCAATTTGCCCCTCTGGAGCCTCAACAGGTACCTATGAGGCATTTGAAAAAAGAGACAAACATAATAAAAAATATTTAGGAAAAAGTGTTTTATCTGCTGTAGGTTTGATAAATAAAAAAATATTTAAAAGATTAAAAGGTCAAAGTGTCCATGATCAAGAACGTATTGATACGTTAATGATTAATCTAGACGGAACAAGACAAAAATTCAAATTAGGTGCGAATGCAATCCTAGCAGTATCTATGGCTGTAAAAAAACTTTCCGCAATTGAAAAGAAAATACCATTGTATAAAAATTTTTTAATCAAAAACAATTTTAAATTACCATATCCTTTAATGAATATAATAAATGGTGGCGCTCATGCAAATAATGGATTGCGGATACAAGAATTTATGATTAGACCAGACCGCGCTCGTAGTTTTTCTGAGGCAATGAGGATGAGTTTTATTGTTATTAAAAATTTAAGTAAATTAATAAAGCAAAAAAAATTATCAACTTCTGTTGGAGATGAAGGTGGTTTTGCGCCCATGATCAATAATAATAACCAAGCTTTAGATTTGATTGTTAATGCAATAAAAAAATCAGGATTTGTTAATGGAAAAGATATTTCTATATGTTTGGATGTTGCAGCTAACGAACTTTATAAAAAAAATAAATATTCTATTCACTCAAATAAATATGTTTCAGTTGATAAATCTATCCAACAATACAAAAAAATGGTTGAAAGATATAAAATAAAATCCATTGAGGATCCTTTTGCTGAAAATGATTGGTCATCATGGAATAAATTAATGAAATCATTAAAAAAAGTTCAAATCGTTGGTGATGATCTTTATGTTACAAATTTAGAAAGGTTAAAAAAAGGATTTTTAAATATTTCTTCAAATGCAATTTTAATAAAATTAAATCAAATTGGTACAGTTTCAGAAACAATAGAAGTTATTAAATTTGCTCAAATTATTGGATTTAAAACAATTATCTCACATAGGTCAGGAGACAGTGAAGATACTTTTATTGCAGATTTGGCTGTAGGAACTAATTCAAATCAAATAAAAACAGGCTCTTTAGCAAGATCAGAAAGAGTAGCTAAATATAATCAATTAATTCGTATAGAAGAAGAACTTGGAAAAAAGGCTAGAATGAATAAGATTCATTAATGTTTAAAAGATTAAAAAAAAATTATTTTTTATTATTATCAACTTTTCTAATTCTTTATTTTTTCTTTAATCTTTTATCTGGAGAAAGAGGACTTATTTCTTATTTTGAAAAAAAACAAATTTTAAATGATTTAAAACAAGAAGAATCATTAATAATTAGTAAAATTGAAGACTTGGATTTTAAAAATTCATTATTAAGTGACAATCTGGATCTTGATTATATTGAAACTTTAATTAGAGAAAGATTTTTATTTGGAAAAAAAAATGAAAAAATTTATATAATAAAAAATAATGACACAAAAAATTAGACCTAGACATCCAGAAAAAGTAAAAAATCCAATTAATCCAATTAAAAAAAAACCAGATTGGATAAGATCGAAATTAGTTAATAGTAAAGAATTTTTTACAACAAAAACTGTTGTTAACAGAAGCAACCTTGTGACAGTATGCCAAGAAGCCAATTGTCCAAATATCACTGAGTGTTGGAGCAAAAGACATGCTACATTTATGATTATGGGTGACACGTGTACAAGAGCTTGTGCATTTTGTGATGTTAAAACCGGTAAACCAGAAAAATTAGATCCTTTTGAGGATATTAAAATAGCTAATGCAGTAAAGAAATTAAACTTAAGACATGTAGTGATTACCTCCGTTGACAGAGATGATTTACCGGATGGTGGATCAAATCATTTTAAAAAAGTAGTCGAAACTACTAGAAAAAAAAATCCAGAAACTACTATTGAAGTTTTAACACCAGATTTTTTAAGAAAAGGAGACTCTTATAAAAAATTACTTGAAGCAGATTTAGATGTATTTAATCATAATATTGAAACTGTACCGAGACTTTATTTAAAAGTTAGACCAGGGGCTAGGTATTTTGCATCACTAGAACTTCTAAAAAATGCAAAAAAAGATAACACTAAAGTGTTTACTAAATCAGGAATAATGGTCGGTCTTGGAGAGGAACACGATGAAATATTACAAGTTATGGATGATTTAAGATCTGCTAATGTAGATTTTATAACAATCGGTCAGTATCTTCAGCCATCTGTAAAACATCATCCTCTTGAAAGATATTATCATCCAGATGAATTTAAAGAATTAGAACTTGTTGCAAAATCAAAAGGTTTTCTTTTAGTTTCATCATCTCCTTTAACTAGATCATCTTATCATGCGGATGAAGATTTTGCTAAACTTCAAAAAAATAGATTAAATTTAAATTAATGCCAAAAGCTTCTGTAAAGAGGTTAATTGAATGTCAAAAAAAAGATTTAATAAATCTTGTTCTTGATATTGAAAAATATCCTCAGTTTGTACCTTTTTGTTATGATGCAAAAATCTACGAAAATAAAGATGAAGGTAATTTACAAAAAATAATCGCTGATCTTACAATTGGTAAGGGACCATTTAAAGATACATATAAAAGTGATGTTTCATTTGACAAAAAAAATGACTCTATCTCTGTTAAAAACATAGAGGGACCATTAAACCATCTTACAAATAACTGGAAGTTTATTTACAAAAATAATGGTATTACGGAAGTTACCTTTGATATTGATTTTGAAATTAAAAACAAGTTTTTAAATTCTTTAATGGTTGTTTCTTTTCAATTCGGTTTAGAAAAAATAGCTGATGCTTTTCAGAAAAGAGCTGAAGAGTTATTTGGTAATTCTAAGAATTAAATTTAAAGCTTTTTTAACAGTAGCTTTTTGTATTGAGGATCTTTTTTTACTTTTAAATAAGCACTTATTTATTTGTATTTTATTACCTCTTTTAATTCCAATATAAACTAAACCTACAGGTTTTTGTTTAGTGCCACCTTTAGGTCCTGCAATACCAGTTATTGAAACATTGATATTAGCTTTTGAGATTTTAGATAAATTATTAACCATTTCATAACAACATTCATGACTCACTGCACCATATTTTCTAATAATATTGTCATTTATTTTTAAAATTTTAATTTTTGCTTGGTTAGAGTAGGTGATAAGACCTAAATTAAATATTTTTGATGCACCACTAAATGAAGTAATTGTACTACCGAGCAATCCTCCTGTACAAGACTCTGCTAAAGCAATCTTAAGTTTTTTTTTAGTTAGTATTTTTATTAAAGTTTTCATTAGATTAAGTAACTACTTAAAACCATAAAACAAATTAAAGATAAAACTACATAAAAACCAGCACAAACATCATCCATTATTACTCCAAAACTATTTTTAAAATTCTTATCAAAATAACTTACTGGAAATGGTTTAAGTATGTCAAAAATCCTAAATAATAAAAAACAAACTCCGTAAAAGATTAAAGCTTCGTCAGCGAACTTTTGTGTTCCATGTGAAATTTCATAAAGATAAATTGGAATAGATTGACCAATAAATTCATCTATTACCACTTCCTTTGGGTCTTTGTTTTCACTATCTTTGATATGAATTGCAACTGCTATAAAAGACAAAATAAAAATAATTAAAAAACCTATTAATATTAGGTTTGAGGATAAATTAAATATATGAAATAGAAAATAAAGTATTATTATTGTTGCTAATGATCCAAAAGTACCAGGGATTTTTGGAAGTTTTCCTAAACCAAACATTGTTACAAATAATGTATTAAAAGTTTTAATCATATTTTGTAATTGAAATTATCACCTCACAAGCAATGGCTTTCTCTTTTCCTATCAAACCTAATTTTTCTACTGTTTTACCTTTTAAATTAATTTGATTTTTATTTAAAGATGTAAGCTTTGATATTGATTTCATTATTTTGTCTCGATATTTTGAAACTTTAGGTCGTTCGCAAATTAAATTTATATCAAGGTTATTGATTGAAAAGTTTAATTTATAAAGATCATCGATTATTGGTTTTAACATTTTTGGAGATCTAATATTTCTAAATTTTTTTGTATTTGGAAAATAAGTCCCAATATCTTTTTTTTTAGTGGCACCTAAAATAGCATCAATTATTGCATGCAAAATTACATCACCATCCGAATGTCCTTTAAGTCCTGAATGAAAAGGAATTTTAACTCCACCAAGATAAAGTTTTTTATCCTTTGTAAGTTTATGAATATCAAAACCTATACCAAAATATGTTTTAGAAGTATCAATGTCATTTAAATATGTAATCTTATTATTTTTATTTTCTCCAGGTATGAATTTAATTTTTATATTTTTGTTAATAAAAAGTGTCGCTTCATCACTTATTTTGTTTTTTTCATTAATTGCCAGACTATATAATTCTTTAAATCTAAAAGCTTGTGGAGTTTGAGTTAATAATGAATTATTTTTATTTAGATTAAATATTTGATCTTTAATTTTATATTTTATCGAATCCTTTGATGAAACTATTGGAACTACCGCTTTATTTTGTTTTAAATTTCGAAATAAATCTTTAAGTAATTTTAGTGAAAAATTAGGTCTTGCTGCATCATGAATAAAAACATTTTTTGGTTTATATTTTTTAAGATATTTTAATGCTATTAAAGAAGAGTCTGATCTTTCCTTACCACCTTTTATTATAATAATTGATCGAGCATAATTTTTTTTTTTTAAATAATTAAGATTATTAGTAACAATTAAAATTTTCTTAAAAAGCTTAGAATTTAAGGATTTTTCTACTGAGTGATCAATAATATCTTTATTTTTATAATTAAAGAATTGTTTAGCTAAATTTCTGTGAAATCTCTTACTTTTTCCAGCTGCTAATATTACAAAATAGTTGTTCATTTATTTAAATACGATAATTCTAAATCATGTTAGAATTTTTGAAAAAAAATATATTCATAATTATTCTATCTAGTATCACACTATTTATAGGTTTTTTAACATTTTTAACATTTATCGACAAAAGTTTTATAGAATTAAATCCAAAGAATTTACAATTTCTACTAATTCTAAATATTTTTCTTCTTGTTTTGTTATTTTTATTTATTTTTTTTGAGATCAAAAAATCAATTAAAAATGATATTGATAAAGACGGTTTAACCTCTAATAAAAAATATATTACTTATTTTTCATTATTTACTTTAATTCCATCAGTATTAATTTCAATTTTTTCTCTTTTCCTCTTTACTTTTGCATTAGAAAAATATTTCGATCAAAAAGTAACAACTGTTGTTAATAATTCATACCAATTAGCAAGAAGCTACGTAGATGAAGTAAGAAATAAAATTGAATCTAATATCATTTTAACGGCATTTGATACAAATAAAAGTGCTAATTTTCTTAATGATGATCAAAAAGAATATAAACGTTTTTTAAATACTCAAAAAATTATTAGAGATGTTGATGAGATACATATTATAAATCAAAATAAAGATTTGTTATTTTCAACTTTAGAAAACGTGGACAATTATGAGCCACCCGTCGATAAAGCTTTAAATTTAGTTTTGGAAGATGACAGACCCTTAAAAATTACTAATGCACCTGAAAATATATCAGCAGCTATAATGAGATTGCAAAGTTTTGATGATAGATTTTTATATATAGTTAAATATTTAGATAAAGACATATCTAATTATTTAAATGAGTCACAGGAGGCTATTAACTTTTACTACAACGTAGAAGAAAAAAGTACTGGGATTAAAATTTCTTTTGCTATTATTTATATTATAATTGTTTCTTTACTTTTGTTTATATCAATTACTATAGCAATACGTTTTTCATCGAGATTTTTTAGATCAATTAATAATTTAATTTTAGCATCTACATCTATTGGGCAAGGTAATTTAGATATTAAAGTTCCAGAATTAAAAACAGATAAAGATCTTGAAATTCTTAATAGAAATTTTAATTCGATGATTAATCGTTTAAAATATCAACAAGAGAAACTAATAATTAATGAGAGACATGAAGCTTGGGGAAGTTTAGCAAGGAAACTTGCTCATGAAATTAGAAATCCATTGACCCCTATTCAATTAACAATTGATAGAATTAAATCCAGATATACAAATAATTTATCAGATGATGATCAAAAAAATTTTAAAGATAACTTAAAAATTATTAATAACCAAATTAAACAAATAGAAAATTTAGTAAATGAATTTTCTGATTTTGCTAGAATGCCTAAACCCATTCTTAAAAATAATAATCTAGTAAGTATTTTGGAAGAGAATATAAATCTACTATCAAGAATTGATGAATCAATTAAAATAATTTTTAATAAACCAAATAAAGAAATTTTATTAAATTGTGATAAAGAACAATTAAGTAGAGTTTTTTTAAATCTAATAAAAAATTCTATTGAGAGTATTCAACAAAAATTTGAAAAAAACCCTGATTTTGAAAAGAAAATAACAATTGAAATTATTAAAGATAATGACCATATTAAATTTATACTGATAGACAATGGAATTGGATTTGATAAAATAAATACTAAAGAAATTTTAAACCCATACTTCACTACAAAAAAAAATGGAACTGGTTTAGGACTTGCTATAGTTAATAAGATTATTAATGATCATAATGGTGAACTTAGTTTTTTTTCAATTTCAAATGGAGCAAAGATAGAAGTAAATTTTAAAACTAATGGCAATTGAAATTTTAATAGTTGATGACAATGCTGATATAAGAAATATTCTTAATGAATTAATTATTGACGCTGGCTACAAAACTAGAATAGCTGCAAATTATAATCAAGCTTTGGCTGAAATTGATAAAAAAATGCCTGACGTTGCCATATTAGATGTGAAATTAGACAAAGGTGATAATGACGGTATAGAATTGTTATCACATATCAAATCTAAAAATAAAGATGTACCTGTTATAATTATAACAGGACATGCAAATGTAGAAATGGCTGTTAATTCATTAAAACATGGTGCCTTTGAGTTCATAGAAAAACCTTTCGATCAAACAAGGCTTTTAAATTTCATTAAAAGGGCTGTTGAAAATTTAAGTTTAAAAACACAAAATAAAGAATATGAAAGTAAATTGTTTTCATCCTATGAATTAATAGGAGATAGTAAAAATATTTCGACTATAAGAGATCAAATAGATAAAATTTCGATTACAGAAAGTAGAGTTATAATAAATGGCCCCTCCGGGTCAGGTAAAGAATTGATTGCTAGAAAAATACATAAAAAATCCAAAAGAAATAACAAACCTTTTATTATTTTAAATGGAGCATTACTAGAAGCTAATAAATATGAATTAGAATTATTTGGAGAAGAAAAAAAGGATGGTTCGATTTCTTATGGAGCGCTTGAAAAAGCAAATGAAGGAACTTTATTAATTGATCAGGTTTCGGAAATACCTCTAGTGATACAATCAAAAATTTTAAGAGTCTTGACTGATCAAAAATTTAAAAGATTAAATGGTAATAATGATATAAATGTTAATGTGAGATTAATTTGCTCTTCAAGTAAAGACTTAAAAGAAGAAATAAGAATTGGTAATTTTAGAGAGGATTTATACCATAGGCTTAATGTCTTTGAAATTAATATAAAATCTTTAAATGAAAGAATTTCTGATATTCCACTATTAATAAGATATTTTTCAAAAAAAATATCAGATAATTACAATATTCGAGAATTGAATATTGAAGAAAATGATAGTTATATTTTAAATCATAATTGGCAGGGTAATGTGCGTGAGTTAAGAAATTTAATTGAAAGAATTGCCATTTTACAACCAGATACTAAAGAGAAAATATCTAATATCATTAAAGAGTCCCTAAAAAATGACGATTTTAGTAATAAATTAACAGATAATAATCTTTCTATTCCTTTAAAAGAAGCTAGAGAAAAATTCGAAAAAGAGTATTTATCTATTCAGTTAAAAAAATTTAATGGAAATATTTCAAAAACTGCAAACTTCGTTGGAATGGAAAGAAGTGCTCTGCACAGAAAGCTTAAAGGCCTAGGGATAAAAGAATTTAATTAAATGAATATAATTATTTGTGGCGCTGGTAGGGTTGGGTTCACTATAGCTAAATTATTAAGTGAACAAGGACATTCTATAACCGTTATTGATCAATCAAGTGAAGATATTCAAAAAATTAATGATAGTCTTGATGTTAAATCTATCGTTGGGAAAGCAACATATCCATCAATTCTTGAAAAAGCCAATGCATCTGAAACAGATATGATTATTGCCGTAACACGTAATGATGAAATTAATATGCTTATTTGTCAAATAGCTTTTTCAATATTCCAAATACCTAAAAAAATTGCTAGAATTAGATCTCAAGATTATTTAAATCCAAAATTTACAAGGGTATATAGTAAAGAAAATCTTCCAATCGATGTTATTATTTCTCCAGAATTAGAAATCGCTAAATCTATTCAACGTAAATTAGAAGCACCAGGAGCTTTAGATAGTGTACCTTTTGCTGACAATAAAATAAGATTACTAGAAATTTTAATTAAAGAAGATTGTAAATCAATTGGTATTAAATTTAATGAATTAACAAATAGATATCCAAAACTTGAGGCTAATATTATAGGAATAAATAGAGATGATAAATTTTTTATCCCAAAAAAAACAGATTTTGTAAATAAAAATGATAAAATTTACATAATTATTAATTCATCCCAAATGTCGGAAACTTTAGAAGCATTTAGTCATTCTGAAAAAATATCAAAAAAAATATTAATTATAGGTGGCGGAAATATTGGTTATAATTTAGCAAAAAATATAGAAGAAACTCTTGAAACTGTAAGAGTAAAAATTGTTGAAAAAGATAAACAACGAGCTGAATATTTGGCAAATGAATTAAACGATACAATTATAATCAATGGTGATGGTTTAGATGAAGAAGTTTTAAATGAAGCTAATTTGGATGAAGCAGAAACTGTATTAGCTTTAACAAATGATGATGAAGATAATTTAATGGTAAGTGTTCTTGTTGAAAAATTTGCTAAAGATCAAAAAAAAAGTGATAACAAAAGAACTATGGCATTAACCAATAAACCTAATTATTCTTTACTTCAGTCCTCTTTAAAAATTGATGATTTAATTGATCCAAGAATGACAACTGTCTCAAGTATTTTGAAACACATTCACAAAGGTACTATCGAAAATGCTTATACGATTTCAAATGGAGAATATGAAGTTATTGAGGCTGAAATAATAGAATCATCAGAATTAATAAATAAAGAAATTAAAAATTCAAATCTTCCTGAAGAGTCTAGAATAGGAGCAGTTCTTAGGGATAAAAAAATCATTATACCAAGATCAAATTTTATTTTTAAAAAAGATGATCGAGTAGTCTTTATAGTCAAAAAAGACTCAATATCTTTTGTTGAAAATATTTTTAGATTGAGTTCTGTTTAATTTAATGTTCGCATTACAAACAAGGTATCTGAGTTTCTTTTTTGGATTAATATCCATATTATCTTTTTTCAATATTATTTATTCATATTATCTTAATTTATATCTAAATTTAGATACCTATTATGGAAGTTTTTTAATTTCTTTTTTTGTTTCGATAATATTTTATAAAATTAAAACAACACAAAAAAAATTATCTATTTTTGATAAAATCTTAACTGTATTTTTAGGGTATTTATTATTACCTCTTGTATTATCAATTCCTTTTTATTTTAGTATTTACGATTTAACTTTTTTAAATTCTTACTTTGAATCGATTTCCGGATTTACATCTACTGGATTCACAATTTTCGAAAATATTAAACTCATAGATCAAAGTTTAATTTTATGGAGATCATCTACTCAATGGATTGGAGGTTTATATTTTCTTTTTTCAATAATTTTTTTAATAGATATCTACGATGAAAATTTTAAAAAAACTTTAACAAATTATATATCATTCGATAGTTCTGAAATATTAAAACAAGCAAGCAAAATTTTTTTACTATATTCATTTCTTACATTATTTATATTTATAATATTGAATGTTTTTTCAGTAAGATCTTTTAATTCCTTAAATTTAGCTTTTTCTTTAATCTCATCTGGAGGATTTTTACCAGTCAATGATTTATCTAATATTTTAAAAGATAACTTACAAATTATTATTTTTTCTATATTAATGCTTTTATCATTTTTTAGTATTTTTTTCTCCTACAATATTTTTTTTATAAGAAAAAAAAATATTGACTTTTTTTATGAAGACTTAAACTTAATTGTTTATTTAATAATTATTAATTCTATTTTTTTTCTTTTTTTTAGTTTTAATAACGAATTTTTTGAAAATTTTTTATCGATATCTAGTAGTATATCTAACATTGGTTTTTCTATTTCTTCAGAAAACAATAATTTATCATTAATATTTTTAATTTTAGTCATTATTGGTGGATCCTTTTTTTCTACTAGTTCTGGTTTAAGATTTATAAAGATTTTTTCTTTATTTAAATATTCACTAAATCAAATCTTATCCTTTAGTAAACCAAAGAATATCTTTATGAATAAATTGATGTTTTCAAACATCAATTTTGATTTTAATGAAATTAATAAGTATTTTTTAACGATTTTGATTTTTATAATATCATTATTTGTATTGACGTCTTTACTTAGCGTTAGTGGAATGAATTTTGAAATCTCTTTTAAACTATCAATATTAACCTTAATGAATACAGTAAACTCATCTATTTATGGTCTTTCAGATTTAGATTTTAATAATTTTCATTTTTTTACTAAATATACTCTTATTCTTTTTATGATAATCGGTAGAATTGAATTGTTAACAATTTTGCTTCTTATAAGAAAATTTCTTTTTAAAAATTAGTTTAATATTGTATATGTATATTTTGTAAAAAATGCGCCCTTAGCTCAGCTGGATAGAGCATCGGTTTTCTAAACCGAGGGTCGTAGGTTCGAATCCTTCAGGGCGCGCCATTATTGACCTATTTCATAATATTTTTACTAAGATTTTACTTGACTAGAATCTATAAAATTTGATTTTCCTTTTAAATTTATCTTGAAGAGATTTTTTTATCATGGTTAAATTATGGATATTCAAAACAATGTTTTGAATTATTTGTTAACAAATAAATAATAACAGAAGGAAGAATAATGTTTAAATACTTAAAACAATTAACTTCTTTAGTTGCTATGGTAGCTGTGTTGTTTACTTTTACAACAGAGTCTATGGCTGCTAAAAAATCTAAAACACTTAAAAACACTCAAAAAAAGGGTTTTGTAAGATGTGGAGTATCTCAAGGTCTTCCAGGATTTTCTAATGCTGATGCTGCAGGAAATTGGACTGGTGTTGACGTTGATGTATGTAGAGCAGTAGCTGCTGCGGTACTAGGTGATGCAAACAAAGTTAAGTTTACACCACTAAGTGCTAAAGAAAGATTTACAGCTTTAACATCTGGTGAGATTGATATCTTATCAAGAAACACAACTTGGACTCTTTCTAGAGATGCTGATATTGGACTTACTTTCGTTGGAGTAAACTTCTACGATGGTCAAGGTTTCATGGTTAGAAAAAGTTCAGGTATCACTTCAGTAAATCAATTCAAAAATGGTATCTCAGCTTGTACAAACATTGGTACAACAACTGAGTTAAACATGAGAGATTTCTTTAATTCTAAAGGAATTTCTTATGAGCCAGTTGCTTTTGAAAAAGCAGACGAAGTTGTTGCTGCTTATGATTCAGGAAGATGTGATACATATACAACTGACAAATCTGGTTTAGCTGCTCAAAGAACTAAAATGAGCAACCCAGATGAACACATTGTATTACCTGAAACAATTTCTAAAGAGCCATTAGGTCCAGTTGTAAGACAAGGTGATTCAGTATGGGAAGATATCGTAAGATGGTCTTTAAATGCTATGATTGAAGCTGAAGAATATGGAATCACTTCTTCAAATGCAGACTCAATGAAAACTTCAGATAATCCAGCAATTAAAAGATTAGTTGGAGCTGAAGGTGAATTAGGAGCTGCTTTTGGTCTTGATAACGAGTGGAGCTTAAGAATTATCAAGCAAGTTGGTAACTACGGTGAAAGTTATAAAAGAAATATAGCTGACACTGGTATTTTACCAGACAGAGGTCCAAACCAATTATGGACAAAAGGCGGAATACTTTACGTTCCACCTGCAAGATAATTGTATTTTAAAACAATTTAAAAGGGCTAGATTTTTCTAGCCCTTTTTTTTATAAACTCATATATTATCTCATCGTGAATTTTAAATTAAAAGACTTAGGCCCCCAATTAGTTACAGTAATAGCTGTAGTTCTTATTTTTGGTTTTTTTACATATAACGCACAAATCAATATGGAAAATAGAGGTATTGATTTTGGTTACGGTTTTTTATCTCAAGAATCGTCTTTTGATGTTCAGTTTTCTTTAATTGAATATGATGGCTCACATTCATATTTCAGAGCTTATTTAGTTGGTTTGCTAAATACGATACTTGTTTCAGTTATTGGAATTATTATAGCAACAATTATCGGAGTTATTGTTGGAGTAGCAAGATTATCTCCAAATTATTTAATTAATAGGTTCGCAGCTTATTATGTAGAATTTTTCAGAAATATACCTCTTCTTTTACAGATATTTTTTTGGTATTTTGCAGCGTTAAGGGCGCTACCACTTCCTCAAGATGCTGAAGCAATTTTTGGTGTATTTTTTTTAACGATTAAAGGACTTTTTGTTCCTGCTTTTATATGGGAAAACTTTAATATTTTCCTTTACTCAATTATTGCTGCAATAATTGCAATTGTTGTAATAAAGATACAAGCAAAAAAATTACAAGAAACTCAAGGTAAACAAACACCTGTTTTTCTAATTTCAATAGGACTAATTTTTATTTTACCTCTTTTAAGTTTTTTAATTGGAGGTGTAAATTTATCATTCGAAATTCCTCAATTAAAACAATTAGCAGCCACTTCATTTGTTTATGATGGTGGTTTAAGTTTACCTCCAGAATTAATTGCATTAACTTTATCTCTATCTCTGTATACCGCTACATTTATAGCAGAGTGTGTCAGGGCAGGTATACAAGGAGTAAGTAAAGGTCAAAAAGAAGCTGCTGCGTCTATAGGTTTAACACCTAATCAAGTTTTAAAACTTGTAATAATGCCTCAAGCTTTAAGAATTATAATTCCACCAACAACTAATCAATATTTAAATTTAACAAAAAACTCGTCTTTAGCTGCTGCTATAGCATATCCAGATTTAGTTTTAGTTTTTGCTGGTACAGCTTTAATGCAAACCGGTAAAGCAATTGAGATTGTTTCGATCACAATGTTTACATACTTAAGTTTAAGTATTTCAATTTCAATTTTAATGAATTGGTACAATAAGAAAATAGCAATACAGGAAAAATAATGAACAATATTAATTTTTTAAAACCTGATAAATCAAATCTAAATACTTTTTTGTATACAGGTTCTTTTTTATTTTTTTTTAGTGTTTTAGATGTATTTTTAAATTCTTTTTTTAAATTTAATTTCGTTGGTTTTTTACCTAATTTTTTAAGTTTTTTTATGCCTTTAATATTAGGTTTTATAGGGCTTCATTTTATAAGAATTGAATACAGTGGAATTAAACAATTAGACTTAATTAATAAACATATCAATACTAACAATTTCAATGCAATATTGTCTTTATTAATAATTTTCATAATAATTAAATCAATACCACCAATATTAAGCTGGTTTTTCATTGATGCTAGCTTTGCTGGTGACAGTAAAGATGTATGTACAGGATCAGGTGCTTGTTGGACTTATATAAAAGTTTGGATGAGAAGATTTATGTATGGAATGTACCCAAACGCAGAACAGTGGAGAATAAATCTTTCATTTATAGCATTAGCATTGCTAGGATCGGTTGGATATTTTGCTACTGATAGATTTAAGAAATACTTAACACTTTATTATGTTGTAATTTATCCTTTAATTGCATTTTTATTTATATTTTTCTTTATTTCAGGTGGTCCTGTCTTTTTCGATTTTTCTTATGGAATAATAGCAGCAATTTTATCTATTATTGTCGGTTTTTTTATTCCTAGTAAATTTAAATTTTATTATTTTCTAATAGTTCCATTTGCTCTTTATATTTTGCTAAAATACTTTCTTTTTTTTGAGGAATATATTGAGTTAGGCAAGTTAGAAGGTTTAAATTGGGTTGAAACTGGTGCTTGGGGAGGTTTATCACTTACTTTTATAATATCTTTTTTCTGTTTGATATTCTGTTTTCCTATAGGAATGGCTTTTGCATTAGGTAGAAGGTCAAGTTTTCCATTAATAAGATATATATCAATTGGTTTTATTGAATTTTGGAGAGGTGTTCCACTGATAACAGTTTTATTTATGTCTGCAGTTATGTTTCCAATGTTTTTACCAGCAGACTTTTTTATAGATAAATTAGTTAGATGCATAATTGCTATATCATTATTTGAAGCAGCATATGTAGCTGAAGTAATAAGAGGTGGATTACAGGCTCTTCCTAGAGGACAGTATGAAGCTGCAAAATCATTAGGTATGGGTTATTGGAAAATGCATATTTTTGTAATTTTACCTCAAGCTTTAAAATTAGTTATTCCGGGAATAGCTAATACTTTCTTAGCCTTAGTAAAAGATACTCCATTAATTTTTGTTGTTGGATTATTAGAAATAGTTGGAATGTTAAATTTAGCTAAAACTAACCCAGAATGGCTAGGATTTGCTATGGAAGGATATGTATTTGCTGCAATAATTTTCTGGATTATTTGTTATGCAATGAGTAAATATAGTTATAATCTAGAACAAAAATATAAAACTGATAGATAAAAAATATGTCTGATAGCATAATCCAAATAAGTAATATGAATAAATGGTTTGGAGATTTCCAAGTTTTAAAAGGAATTAATTTAGAGGTAAAACCAAAACAAAAAATTGTAGTATGTGGTCCATCAGGTTCAGGTAAATCAACCTTAATAAGATGTATTAACAGATTAGAGGAACATCAAGAAGGAAATATAGTTGTAGACGGTACAGAATTAACAGAAGATACAAAAAACATAGAACAGATAAGAGCTGAAGTTGGAATGGTATTTCAACAATTTAATTTATTCCCACATTTATCTATTTTAGATAATTGTACACTTGCTCCAATATGGGTAAAGAAAATGCCTAAAAAGGAAGCAGAAGAATTAGCTTTAAAACATTTAGAAAGAGTACAAATACTTGATCAAGCACAAAAATATCCCGGTCAATTATCAGGTGGACAACAACAAAGAGCAGCAATAGCAAGAGCTTTATGTATGGAGCCAAAAATAATGCTTTTTGATGAACCAACTTCAGCCTTAGACCCAGAAATGATTAAAGAAGTTCTTGATGTAATGGTAAATTTAGCAAAACAAGGTATGACTATGATTGTTGTTACACATGAAATGGGGTTTGCTAAAGAAGTTGCTGATCAAATGATATTTATGGATGAAGGAATGATAGTGGAAAAAGCTGATACAAAGGAATTTTTTGCCAATCCAAAGAGTGATAGAACCAAACTTTTCTTGAGCCAGATACTATAGACAGTACCAATTTCAAGCTTTTTTTCTTAAAAAAAGAGAGAAGTATTTCTTGACATAATTATCAGGTATTAGGGTTTTCTGAAGAAAATAAAAAAATTTATAGTTGCAGTAGGTATTAAAACCTAGTTCAATGAGTTTTTTAAAAAATTAAGAGGGGTCTTAATGGAAGATAATTTTAATAAGCATTTAGGCAATAAGCTTAAGCTTAGAAGGTTAGCGTTAGGTTTGACGCAAACTAAAGTGGCAAAGGCAATCAACGTAACATTTCAACAAATTCAAAAATACGAAAAGGGTACCAATGGAGTAAGTTCAATAAGGTTGTTGCAACTTTCTAACTATTTAAAAGTACCAATAAACTATTTTTTTGAGGATTTTTCTGAATATTTAATAAACATTGAAAAATCTAAGGAAGGCCATATGAATGTTAATTATAATTTTTTGGTAAAGCTATATTCAGAATTGAATGCTGATCAAAAATTAAAATTTAACAAGTCATTACAGGTATCTAGTAACAATATATCTAAAGTTGGTTAATTTTTGGCTCCTCGGGCAGGACTCGAACCTGCGACCAATTGATTAACAGTCAACTGCTCTACCAACTGAGCTACCGAGGAATGTAAAAAGCTCAACTTACTTTTTTTTCTCACTAAAACAAGATTTTTTTTGGAGGCAACGCCCGGAATCGAACCGGGATACAAGGATTTGCAATCCTCTGCGTAACCATTCCGCCACGTTGCCGTATGTTTTAGATGATAGCTACAAGGGTTTTATATAAAATATTTGCAATTAGTCTATTAAATAACGTTCCAATTTGATTATTGTTAATTTAGATTATTAAATTATAAACTAATTACACCCATGATAAGCGATAAATATATACATTCTAAAGTTGAAGATAAAATTTATGCTTATTGGGAGAAAAATAAATTATTTAAACCTCAAAAAAATTCAAAAAAATTTTCTATCGTAATACCCCCACCAAATGTAACTGGAAGTTTACACATGGGGCATGCCTTAAATAATTCAATTCAAGATTTGTTAATTAGATATTACAGAATGAATAATTATGAAACTTTATGGCAGCCAGGTACAGATCATGCAGGTATAGCGACGCAAGCACTTGTTGAAAAAAAGCTTGAAAAAGAAAATTTAGATAAAAATACATTAGGACGAGAAAAATTTATTAAAAAAGTATGGGAATGGAAAAATCAATATGGTGATATAATTATTAATCAATTAAAAAAACTTGGTTGCTCGTGCGATTGGTCACGAACTGCATTTACTATGGATGAAAATTTATCCAAATCTGTAATCAAAGTTTTTGTCGAATTACATAAAAAGAAATTAATCTACAAAGCTGAAAAACTCGTAAATTGGGATACAGTTCTAAAAACTGCCATTTCAGATTTGGAAGTTGATCAAAGAGAAATGAATTCTAAGATTTATTATATTAGATATCCGATTGAAAATTCTTCAGAATTTATAACTATTGCGACAACTAGACCAGAAACAATGCTCGGAGATACTGCGATTGCAGTCAATCCAAAAGATAAAAGATACAAAAAGTATGTTGGTAAAACTGTCACAATACCAATTGTAGGTAGAAAGATTAAAATTATTAAGGATAATTATGCAGATCCAGAACAGGGTACTGGAGCATTAAAGATTACCCCTGCGCATGATTTTAATGATTACGATGTAGGTCAAAGAAATAAACTTGAAATCATAAATGTTTTTACAGAAGAAGGAAAAATTAATAATAACGCTCCTCATGATTATATAGGTTTAGATAGATTTGATGCACGTAAAAAATTATTGAATGAACTTAAAGAAAAAGATTTTTTTGTTAAAGAAGAAAATATAAAAAATAAAGTTCCTTACGGCGATAGATCTAATTCTGTTATAGAACCTTTTTTAACTGAACAATGGTTTGTTGATGCAAAAAAACTAGCTATAAAAGCAAAAAAAATAGTCAAGTCAAAAAAAACAAATTTTTTTCCCACTAATTGGTCTAAGACTTATTTTCAATGGATGAACAATATAGAACCATGGTGTATCTCAAGACAATTATGGTGGGGACATCAAATACCAGCCTGGTATGGACCAGATAAAAAAATATTTGTTGCAGTAAATGAAAATGAAGCAACAAAACAAGCTAAAAAACATTATAAAAAAATTGTTAAATTAACTAGAGATCCTGATGTTTTAGATACCTGGTTTTCATCAGGTCTATGGCCATTTGCAACTTTAGGATGGCCAGATAAAAAAGATTATGTAAAAAAATTTTATCCAACAACTGTTTTAGTTACTGGTTTTGATATTATATTTTTCTGGGTTGCAAGAATGATGATGTTTGGAATGGAATTTTTGAATAAAGAACCTTTCAAAGATATTTATGTACATGCCTTAGTAAGAGATGAAAAAGGACAAAAAATGTCTAAGTCAAAAGGAAACGTTATTGACCCTTTGGATTTGATAGAAAAATATAGTGCAGATGCACTAAGATTCACTTTACTTTCAATGGCCTCTCCAGGAACAGATGTGAAGCTTTCTGAGGAAAGAGTTAAAGGATATAGAAATTTTTTAAATAAATTATGGAATGCTAATAATTTCTTAATCACAAATAAATGTGATTTTAAAAAAACAGATAAGGTTCCAAAAGCAACGTTAAATATAAATAAATGGATATACTCTGAATTAATGGAAATTAAGAATAAAATTCAAAAAAATATTGAAGATTATAGATTTGATGAGGCTGCTAAGAATGCCTACCAATTTGCTTGGCACTCATATTGTGATTGGTATATCGAGCTTTCTAAAACAATACTTTATTCTGATGATAAAAAAGCTCAAAAAGAAGTAAAAGAGGTATCTGCTTACATTTTCAAACAAATATTAATAATGCTTCACCCATTTATACCTTTTGTGACTGAAGAAATATGGTTAAAAAATAAATTTGATAGATCAAATAAAAATTTTCTCATGTATAAAAATTGGCCATCTGGTAAAGCAAAAAAAGATCAATCTCAAAAGGATGTTGAAAAAATTATTAATATAATTTCAGAATTAAGATCATTTAAAAATGAGTTAAATGTAAGTCCTGGTTCATTTGTTGATATTTCAATTAATAAAATTGCTAAAAAGAACAAAACTTTAATGACTAATAATGAAGTAGTCTTTAAAAAGCTTGGTCGTATTAATAATTTTTACGAAAAAGATCAACAAAAACCGTCTGCTACACTAGTTATATCTGGAGATATATTTAAGATATATTTTGATGAG
>CACOLY010000001.1 GCA_902628195.1 uncultured Pelagibacteraceae bacterium | reverse complement strand
TTAGGTTCATTTATGTTACAAACTCAAATATTTACACTTTATCCAGAAATTTTTCCTGGGCCTTTAGATAAAGGTCTTTATGGTAAAGCAATGGCTAAAAAATTATGGAGTTTAAATGTAATAAATATTAGAGACTCAGCTACAGATAAACACAAGACAGTTGATGATGCACCATATGGTGGTGGATCAGGAATGTTGCTTAAACCTGATGTTTTAGCAAAATCCATTGATAAAAATCTAAATGAGGGAGAAAGAATTTTTTATCTTTCACCTAAAGGCAAAAGGTTTGATCAAAACCTTGCTTTGAATTTATCAAAAGAAAAATCATTTTCTCTAATTTGTGGACATTTTGAAGGTGTTGATGAGAGAGTTTTAACTACGAGAAATATAGAAGAAATTAGTATAGGAGATTATGTCTTGTCAGGTGGAGAAACAGCAGCTTTCGTAGTACTTGATAGTGTGTTAAGACTTTTGCCTGGAGTTTTGGGGAATGAAAAATCAGTTTCTGAAGAAACTTTTGAAAATGGTCTTTTAGAGTATCCTCAATACACAAAACCACAGATTTGGGAGCAAAAATCAGTCCCTGATGTGTTATTATCGGGGGACCACGCTAAAATTAAAGACTGGCGTTTATCTCAATCTGAGGCTATAACTCGCGACCGAAGACCAGATTTGTGGCAAAAATATAAGAAGAATTAATTTGTTAAATATTAAAATGAAAACCATTGAGGAAATAAACCAGTTTAACGTAAAAAAAATACTTTCAGAAAAGAAAATACCTAATTTCTATCCTGGAGATGTTGTTAAAGTTGGTGTTAGGATCACTGAGGGAAAGAAAGAAAGAATTCAATATTTTGAAGGTGTATGTATTGCAAAAAAGAATAGAGACTTAAATTCTTCCTTTACAGTCAGAAAAATTTCTTTTGGAGAAGGAGTCGAGAGAACTTTTCCGTTATTTGGAACTGTAATAGACACTATAAAAGTAATACGTTCGGGAAAAGTAAGAAGAGCAAAACTTTACTACTTAAGAGATAGAACCGGTAAGTCTGCTAGAATTGCAGAGAAGATTAGAAAAAAAATCGGTATTGATATAGATGTTAAGCCAGAAACGGTAACAGAAGAAAACCTTGCGCCAGTTGCTAATGAGATTAAGTCAGAATCAAAAAAAGAGACTACACCGGATAATGAGTCAAAATTAGAGGAAGCTCCAAAAATTGATGTTAAAAAAGACGCATCTGTGGCCGAAACTAAGACAGAAAAAAAACTTGAAAATTTACAAGAAAAAAAATAATTTTTTTTTCAATGCCCAATACTCTTTACGATAAAATTTGGAAAGATCATTTAGTTCATCAGCAAGATGATGGTACTGCATTATTGTTTGTTGATAGACATTTAGTTCATGAGGTTACTAGTCCACAAGCTTTTGAAGGTCTTAGAAATTCTAAACGAAAAGTAAGACATCCAAAACTAACATTAGCGGTTGCGGATCATAATGTTCCAACTACTGATAGATCAAAGGGTATTTCAGACAAACAGTCTAAAATCCAAGTTGAAACTTTAGAGGCTAATTGTAAAGAATTTGGTATCAAACTTTTTGGAATGAATGATAAAAGGCAAGGAATTGTTCATGTTACTGGTCCAGAACAAGGTTTTACTCAACCTGGCACTGTAATAGTATGTGGAGATAGTCATACAGCAACCCATGGAGCATTTGGTGCATTAGCATTTGGAATTGGAACTTCAGAGGTAGAGCATGTTCTAGCTACACAAACTTTAGTTCAGAAAAAAGCAAAAAATTTTAGAATAAATGTAGACGGTAAACTTCCGTTAGGAGTTACTTCTAAAGATGTGATTCTTCAGATAATTGGAAAAATTGGAACAGCTGGTGGCACTGGTTGTGTAATAGAGTATTCAGGAAATTTAATAAGATCTTTAAGTGTTGAACAAAGAATGACAATTTGCAATATGTCTATTGAGGGAGGTGCTAGAGCAGGATTAATAGCTCCAGATGAAAAAATATTTAAATATCTTGAAGGTAAGCCAATGTCTCCAAAAGGTGTTAACTGGGATAAAGCTTTAGAAAATTGGAAAAATTTGAAAACTGACGATGGCGCAAAATTTGATAAAGAAGTTAATTTAAAGGCTGAGGAAATATTACCAATGGTAACTTGGGGAACTTCTCCACAAGATGTGATAACAATTGATGAAAAAATTCCTAACCCTCAAAATGAAAAAGATGAGGATAAGAAAAATTCTCTAGAAAGAGCATTAAATTATATGGGTTTAAAACCCAATATGGCTGCAAAGGATATAAAAATTGATAAAGTTTTTATTGGAAGTTGTACAAATGGAAGAATTGAGGATTTAAGAGAAGCTGCAAAAATTCTTAAAGACAAAAAAATTGCTTCTCATGTTCATGCAATGGTTGTCCCTGGATCTGGTTTAGTAAAAGAACAGGCAGAACAAGAGGGATTAGATAAAATATTTGTTAATTCTGGTTTTGAATGGAGAGAACCAGGTTGTTCAATGTGTCTTGCGATGAATGCAGATAAATTAAAACCCGAAGAGCGATGCGCATCAACTTCAAACAGAAATTTTGAGGGAAGACAAGGAAGAGGTGGAAGAACTCATTTAGTGAGTCCTGGAATGGCAGCAGCAGCAGCAATTTCTGGCAGTCTAGATGACGTGAGAAAGTATCAAAATTAGATGCAAAAATTTAATACATTAAAGAGCATTCCGGCATATTTACCAATAGTTAATATTGATACAGATATGATAATTCCTAAACAATTTCTTAAGACAATAAAGAGAACAGGATTAGGAAAAAATTTGTTTTTTGAGATGAGGTATGATGAACACGGTAAAAAAATTAATGACTTTGTATTAAATAAGAGCCCATTTGATAATTCAAAAATTTTAATTGCTGGAAAAAACTTTGGTTGTGGTTCTTCAAGAGAACATGCTCCTTGGGCATTATTAGATTTTGGTATAACATGTGTGATAAGTTCAAGCTTTGCAGATATTTTTTATAACAATTGTTTTAAAAACGGTATTTTACCAATTATTTTAGATGATGAAAAAATAAAAGAATTATCTGAGTATGCAAATAGAAAAGAAGAAGTTTCTATAGATCTTAATGAAGAAAAAATAGTTTACGGAAATAATGAAATTAAATTCAAAATTGACCCTTTCAAAAAAAAGTGTCTTTTAGAGGGACTAGACGATATAGCACTTTCACTTAATAAATCGGAGAAAATCGAAAATTTTGAAAAAGATCTAAAAGCTAAAAAACCATGGATCTTTAATGATTAAAGTAAATAAAAGAAAGATATTACTTCTTCCCGGTGACGGAATAGGCCCTGAAGTTATTGGTGAAGTTAAAAAAATAGTTACTTGGTTCAATAAAAAAAAATCTATGGATTTTGAAATAGATGAAGATTTAGCAGGTGGTTGTTCATATGATAAACATGGCACTCCAATAACTGATGAAGTTTTTTATAAAGCATTAGAAAGTTCATTCGTAATGTTGGGTGCAGTTGGTGGACCAAAATGGGATAAATTAGAATTTTCAAAAAAACCCGAAAGAGCACTTCTTAAATTAAGAAAAGAATTGAAACTTTTTGCTAACCTTAGGCCAGCAATATGTTTTAAACAATTAGTTGATGCCTCAACTTTAAAGCCAGAAATTGTTTCTGGTTTAGATATAATGATAGTAAGAGAATTGACAGGTGGAATATATTTTGGTGAACCTAGAGGTATTAAACCGATTGAAAATGGTGAGAGAAAAGGAATTAATACCCATACTTATACTAGTAGCGAAATAATACGTGTAGCAAGAATTGCATTTGATTTAGCTAAAAAAAGATCTAATAAAGTTACTTCATGTGAAAAATCAAATGTTATGGAGGCAGGACAACTTTGGAAAGAGGAAGTACAAACTCTTCATGACAAAGAGTACAAAGATGTAGAGTTGAGTCATATGCTTGCAGATAATTGTTCAATGCAATTATTAAGGAATCCAAAGCAATTTGATGTTATTGTAACAGATAATTTATTTGGTGATATGTTATCTGATCAAGCTTCTATGTTAACAGGCTCGCTAGGTCTCTTGCCCTCGGCGTCATTAGGAGCGAAAAATAAAGATGGTGAAATGCGAGCAATGTATGAACCTATTCATGGATCTGCTCCAGATATTGCTGGTAAAGATATAGCAAATCCAATCGCAACAATATTAAGTTTTGCTATGGCTTTAAGATATTCTTTAGATTTAGATAAAGAAGCAGAAGCGTTAGAAAAAGCTGTGCAAGACGTATTAAATGATGGATTGAGAACAAAAGACATTTTATCTGGAGGAATGAAGGAAGTATCAACATCTCAAATGGGTGATGCGATAATTTCAAAATTGCAATAATCAATTAATTATTTTAAACTAAATTTATGCCAAGCTATACAGCACCAGTAGAAGATATGATGTTTCTTTTTGAAAAATTAAGAAACAATAAAAATTATAATGAATTAGAGAAATATAAAGAAGTAAGCTCAGACCTTGTAAAAGATATTTTACAGGAAGCGGCTAAAATTAATCAAAATCTTATTTTACCTCTTGCAAAAGTTGGAGATGAAAATCCAGCAGTTTTAGAAAATGGAGTTGTTCGAACACCACCAGGATACAAAGAAGCATATCAAAAGTATATTGAAGATGGTTGGACCTCATTATCTTGCGACCCAAAATATGGAGGCCAAGGAATGCCAAAAACAGTTAGCGCTTTTTTTGATGAAATGTTATCTGCTGCAAGTCTTTCTTTTAAACTTTATAGTGAACTAAGTATAGGTGCTTACAACTGTATAAATCACCATGCTACAGATGAAATCAAGGATAAATATTTGCCAAAAATAGTTGAAGGAAAATGGAGCGGGACTATGTGCTTAACTGAACCAGTATGTGGAACTGATTTGGGTCTGCTCAAAACTAAAGCATCCGAACAGTCAGATGGAACTTATAAAATAAGTGGGCAAAAAATTTTTATTACTTCAGGTGATCATGATTTAACTGAGAATATAATTCATTTAGTATTGGCAAGAGCAAGCGACTCTCCTGCTGGAACAAAAGGCATAAGTTTATTTTTAGTTCCAAAATATGTTGTTAAAGACGATGGAAAAGTAGGACCTAGAAATGGAATTTCGACAGGTTCTATTGAAAATAAAATGGGGATAAAAGGTTCTGCAACATGTGTATTAAATTTTGATGAAGCTACAGGATATATGATTGGGCAAAAGGATAAAGGTTTGAATGCAATGTTCACAATGATGAATCTTGAGAGAATTGTTGTTGGTATTCAAGGACTAGGTATTTCTGAAATTGCATATCAAAATTCATTAGCATATGCAAAAGAGAGAAAACAAGGCAAAACAAATAAAACGAAATCAACAAACGGTGCAGATTTGATAATAGAACATGCGGATATTAGGAGAACATTATTAAATATGAAATCTATAATTGAAGGTGAAAGAGCATTATGTTTTTGGTTATCACAACAAACCGAAGTAAGTCTTAATCATCCAAATGATAAAATAAGACAAGAAGCATCTGATTATGTTTCATTAATGACTCCAGTAGTAAAATCATTATTCACTGATCTAGCTATGGAAATTACGAATGATGCAATGCAAATACATGGGGGTTATGGTTATACGAAAGATCAGGGGATTGAACAATTGTATCGTGATAATAGAATAACACCGATTTATGAGGGGACAAATTCAGTTCAAGCGGCAGATTTAGTGTTCAGAAAACTTTCAAATAAAAATGGGAATGTTATTAAAAAATTTTTAGATTTAGTAAAATCGGAGATTGATTCTAATAATGAAAAAATTAAACCGTTTATTAAAGATTTTGATCATTATCTAAATATTTTGACTAAGTTTAGCGAATGGATAGATGATAAAAATAAAACCGAAAAGGATGATGTAAGTGCAGCGGCTAACGATTATTTAAGAACATTAGGATATGTATCTATTGCCTACTCTTGGATCAAAGTTTTAGAGGTAAGTTTTAAGGATTATAATGAAAATAAAAATTTTTATGATGACAAGATAAATACAGCTAAATTCTATTTTGATAAAGTCCTGCCAAGAGCTGAACAACATTATAAAACTGCTATTTCAGGTAGTTCTAATATAATGAACTTCAAATTTAATTAATATGAGCCATTACGATAAGAACTTGGACAAAAATAAAGCTAATTATGTTCCATTAACACCCTTAACTTTTTTAAAAAGAGCTAAAGAAATTTATCCAAATTATGAGGCGGTTATTTACGAGGACCGTAAATATACTTGGGATCAGGTTTATAAAAGAACAGTTAAATTTGCTAGTGCACTAAATAAAATTGGTGTTGGAAAAGGTGATACTGTTTCTTTTTTAGCTTTTAATACTCCAGAAATTTTTGAAGGTCATTACTCAGTGCCAATGACAGGCGCAGTATTAAATACTATTAATATAAGATTAGATGCTAAAACTATTGCTTATATTTTAGATCACAGTGAGGCAAAAGTATTAGTTGTGGATAGACAACTCCATGTGGAAGTAAAAAAAGCTTTAAGTACTTTAAAAAGAAAAATTATTATAATTGACATAAATGATAAATTTGCTGATCAGTCCAAGTGTGAGAAAATTGGTGAATTAGAGTATGAAAGCTTTCTTGGTACTGGTGATGAAGATTATAATTGGGAAATGCCAGAGGATGAATGGCAAGCTATATCGTTAAGTTACACATCTGGAACAACAGGAAATCCAAAAGGTGTTGTCTATCATCACAGAGGATCATATTTAATGTCTACTGGAAGCGCAGTTGCTTGGAACATGCCTAATAGATTAAATTTTTTAACAATAGTACCAATGTTTCATTGTAATGGATGGGGCTATCCGTGGACTATCCCAATGTTAAATGGAAGAACAATTTGTCTAAGAAATATAGATGTTAAAAAAATATTTGAATTGATTGATAAGTATAATGTAACTCATTTCGGTGGAGCACCAATTGTATTGAATATGATTACAGGGGCAGCAGAGTCTGATAGAAAAAAATTAAAACAAAAGGTTTATGTACTTACTGCTGGAGCTCCACCACCAAGTATTATATTTAAAAAGATGAATGAACTTGGATTCGAAGTGATGCATGTCTATGGTTTAACAGAAACTTATGGTCATGTTACTCAATGTGCTTGGAATGATGCTTGGAATAAATTTGATGAGGAAAAACAAAATGAGATAAAAGCAAGACAAGGAGTGAGGTATCCAAATACTGAAGGAATAGCAGTTATGAATCCAGAGACAATGGTAGAGGTTCCTAAAGATGGAAAAACAATTGGTGAGATAATGATTAAAGGAAATGTTGTCATGAAAGGATATTTTAAAGATAAGGATGCAACATCCAAAGCTATGCATGGTGGGTGGTTTCATTCTGGCGATTTAGCAGTTATGCATCCCGATGGTTATGTTAAAATTCAAGACAGGTCCAAAGATATTATTATTTCAGGAGGTGAAAACATTTCCTCGATAGAAATAGAGAATACTTTAGCGAAACACCCTTCAGTGTCTATTGCAGCAGTGGTAGCTAAACCAGATGAAAAATGGGGAGAAGTGCCATGTGCATTTATTGAAATGGTCAAAGATAAGCCCGTAACAGAAAAAGAATTAATAAGTTTTTGTAAGGAAACACTGGCAGGATTCAAGGTGCCAAAACAAGTAGTTTTTTGTGATTTACCAAAAACTTCAACTGGCAAAATTCAGAAGTTTGAGCTTAGAAAAAAATTTTAGGTAATTAATTGATATTTCAAATAGACAATAAAAGTATTTATGCATCTGATGCAGGACAAGGCATTGACTCTGATAAAGAAACTATTGTATTTTTACATGGCAGTGGTCTCACTCATATAGTTTGGTCCCTGACAGAACAGTTTTTTTCAAATAAAAATTTTAATGTATTATCTATTGATTTGCCTGGACATGGGAATTCAGATGGGCCTTGTTTAGATAGTATTGAAAAAATTGCTGATTGGTTAGAAAAAGTATTCAGTAAATTGAATTTGAATAATCTAGTTTTGGTTGGTCACTCTCAAGGTTGTTTAGAAGTACTTGAGTATGCTTATAAATATAAAAACAAGTTAAAAAAATTAGTTTTTATTGGGGGTTCAAATAAAATGCCTGTTCACTCTGATTTGATAGAGTTAGCTGAAAATGGTGATTCTGATGCTGTAAAATTAATGATGAAATGGGGCTATGAAGGTTCTAAAAAATTTATAGGTGGAAATCCAATAGAAAAAATTATTCAATCACCAAGAGATATAAGTGAAATATTGGCTGTTGATTTAAAAGCGTGTAACAATTATTTGAATGGTTTTGAGGCTTCAAAAACAATAAATCTTCCATCTTTGTTTATTTTAGGTGAATTGGACAAAATGGTCAATTTAGAGGCAGGTAAAAAATTTTCAAATTTAATTAAAAATTCGACAACTCATGTGATAAGTGGATCAGGTCATATGATTATGATTGAAAAAGCTTTTGAAATGAGAGAAAAGATTTTTGAATTTTTAAAATCATGAAAAATTATTCAATTGCAAAATCAAGAAGAGTAAGAAGTTCTCCATATACTTCAAGAATAGAAAAGCAAGGGGTTACAGCATATACTGTCTACAACCATATGTTATTACCTGCAGCTTTTGGCTCAATAGAAGAGTCTTGTAACCATCTTAAAAAAGATGTTCAAGTTTGGGATGTAGCTGCTGAAAGACAAGTTGAAATTATCGGGGAAGATGCAGCAAAACTTGTTCAATTAATGACTTGTAGAGATTTATCAAAATCAAAAATAGGAAGGTGTTATTATTGTCCAATTATTGATGATGATGGAAATTTAGTTAATGATCCAGTGATTTTAAAATTATCTGAAGATAGATGGTGGATTTCAATCGCTGACTCAGATGTTATTTTTTTTGCAAAAGGTATTGCATCTGGAAATAATTTTAAAGTTAAAATTTTTGAGCCTAATGTTGATATTATTGCGATACAAGGACCAAAATCATTTAGCTTAATGGAAAAAGTTTTTGGAAAAAAAATTACAGAATTAAAATTTTTTGGTTTTGATTATTTTGATTTCAAAGGTGTTAAGCATTTGATTGCAAGATCTGGCTGGTCAAAACAAGGAGGTTTTGAAGTGTATGTAGAAAATACTCAATCTGGTTTGGATCTTTATGATCATTTATTTGAAATAGGTAAAGAATTTAACTTAAAGCCTGGTTGTCCCAATCTTATAGAAAGAATTGAAAGTGGCCTTTTATCTTATGGGAATGATTTTGATAATAACGATAATCCTTTCGAGTGTGGTTTTGAGAAGTATGTAAATTTAGACACCGATATATCTTTTTTAGGAAAAGAAAAATTAAAAAAAATTAAAAAAGAAGGCATAAAGCGAAAATTAATGGGTGTTTATATCGACACTGATAAAATTAATTTAACTAAATCTTTAAATATTAAGGATGATAGAGATAATTTTATTGGTGATCTTAGATCAGCTTGTTATTCGCCTCATTTTAAAAAAGTTATAGGTATAGCAATGATAAATGAGCCTTATTGTAAAGCATCTACATCAGGTTTGTTGGAAATTGAAGGAAATTCTTTTACTGTTAAAGTTTGCGATTTACCTTTCATCTAGTATAAAACCTACATCATGAATATTGCAATAGTTGGAGCAACTGGAAATGTTGGAAGAAAAACGTTAGAAGTTCTTGAAAAAAAAGAATTGTCTTTTGATAATTTATATTTAGTTGCTTCATCAAAAAGCGAAGGCCAAAAAATTTTTTTTAAAGGTAAAGATCATGAGGTTTTAAATTTAGAAAATTTTGATTTTTCTAAAGTTAAAATTGCTTTTTTTGCTGCAGGAAAAAAAATCTCAGAAAAATTTGCCGAAAAAGCTGCAAAGCATTGTTTAGTTATTGATAATTCAAGTTTTTTTAGAATGGATCCAGATGTGCCTTTAATTGTCCCCCAAGTTAATTCAAATCATTTAGATCAAATAAAAAAAAATATTATTGCTAATCCCAATTGTTCAACAGCACAATTGGTAATTGCTTGTAAACCTTTACATGATCTTTTTGTAATTAAAAGAATAGTAGTCTCAACATACCAATCAGTCTCAGGTGGTGGCAAGGCACCTATGGATGAGTTAATTGACCAAACTAAATTAGTTTTAAATGGTAAAAATGTTAAATCTAAAAATTTTACAAAACAAATAGCTTTTAATGCTATTCCTCATATAGATGTTTTTGCAGAAGATGGTTATACAAAAGAAGAGTTAAAAATGAGTAAAGAAACAAAAAAAATTTTAGATGATAAGATTGATCTTACAGCAACATGTGTAAGATTACCAATTTCTGTTTCACATTCAGAATCAGTTAACATACAATTTGAAAAACCATTTTCTCTAGAAAAAGTTAGAAGTGCATTAGATAATTTTGAAGGTTGTAAAGTTATTGATGAGAGAATTGACGGTGGATATTCGACACCATTGGAAGCTGAGGGAAAAGATGAAACATTTATTTCAAGAATAAGAGAGGATAAAACTATAAAAAATGGATTAAATTTATGGATTGTTTCAGATAATCTCTTAAGAGGCGCGGCTTTGAACGCAGTGGAAATAGCTGAAACATTAATTAAAAATAATTTTTATGGAAAATAAACAACCGCTATCTCCTCATATTCAAATTTATAAATGGCATATCTCATCATTGGTATCTATCTCACATAGAATAACAGGAATAATAAATATAATTGCAATTACATTTATCTGCTTGCTAGCTTCTATTCTTATTCTTGGTGAAACTAATTACAAATTTTTTTATTTTTTTTTAAACTCAATTATAGGTAAATTTTTAATTCTAGGACTTACTTGGTCTTTTTCTTTTCAGATTTTGAGTGAAATTAGACATGCAATAATGGATTTTGGTTATGGATTTGAAATTAAAACGACAAAAATAACAGGTCTAATAGTAATATTTGGATCAATAGTGTTAACTATATTTTTTTATTTAGTTGGAAAAAATTTTTTTTGAAATGATTAACGCGACTAAGAAATGGATTTTTTTAAAAATCAGTGGAGCTATATTAGTTCCTTTAATGATATGGTTTATTTTGAATTTTATATCAATTTATGATCAAGAATATTTCATTGTTGTAAATTTTTTCACAAATCCATTATCAAAGTTTTTATTTAGTTTATTTATTATTAATGCATATTTTTTTTCAGCTTTAAGTATTAGTGAGGTTTTTGAAGATTATATTAAAAATAATAAAATCAAAAATGTCGCAAACACGGTTTTATATATATCAGCAGTGGTAATTCCATTATTTACAATTATATTAATAAATAGATTATGAGTTCATATAAAATAATTGATCATGAATACGATGTAGTGGTTCTAGGTGCTGGAGGCTCAGGCTTGAGAGCTGCAGTTGGCTTAAGTGAAGCTGGATTAAAAACTGCATGCATTTCAAAAGTTTTTCCAACTAGAAGTCATACTTCTGCTGCCCAAGGCGGCATATCTGCTGCTTTAGGTAATATGGGTGAAGATGATTGGCGTTGGCACATGTATGATACTGTTAAAGGTGCAGATTGGTTAGGTGATCAAGATAGTATTGAATATCTTTGTAAAGAGGCTCCAAAGGCTGTAATTGAATTAGAAAAATATGGTGTGCCTTTTAGTAGAACAGATGATGGCAAGATATACCAAAGACCATTTGGTGGAATGACAAAAAATTATGGTAATGGGATTGTACAAAGAACTTGTGCTGCAGCTGATAGAACTGGTCATGCAATTTTACACACATTATATGGACAAGCTTTAAAACATAAAACTGAATTTTTTATAGAATATTTTGCATTAGATTTATTGATGAAAAATGGTGCTTGCAAAGGATTAATTGCTTGGAACTTAAACGATGGAACTATTCATAGATTTAGAGCTCATACAGTAATTATAGCAACGGGTGGTTACGGTAAAGTTTATTATTCGGCGACATCTGCTCATACTTGTACTGGAGATGGCAATGCAATGGTCCTAAGAGCTGGATTACCTTTACAAGATATGGAGTTTGTACAATTTCACCCAACAGGAATTTATGGGCATGGCACATTAATAACAGAAGGAGCTAGAGGAGAAGGAGGATATCTTACAAATTCTAAAGGTGAAAGATTTATGGAAAGATATGCACCTAAGGCAAAAGATTTAGCTTCAAGAGATGTTGTAAGTAGATCAATGTCAATTGAAATTAATGAAGGAAGAGGTGTAGGAAAAGATAAAGATCATGTTCATCTGAATCTAAGTCATTTAGATAAAGATATAATCGAAAGTAGACTGCCAGGGATAACTGATGCAGCACGATTATTTGCTAATGTAGATGTAACTAAAGAACCAATTCCAGTTGTTCCAACGGTTCATTATAATATGGGAGGTATTCCAACAAATTACAAAGCTGAAGTGTTAACTGTAAATGGTGCAGAAAAAACAGTTCCAGGATTAATGGCAATAGGAGAAGCCGCATGTGTTTCAGTTCACGGTGCAAATAGACTTGGATCAAACTCATTAATTGATTTAGTAGTTTTTGGAAGAGCAGCAGCAAAAAGAGCAGCAGAACTTATAAAACCTGGAATGCCACATGAAGAAATAAGTGAAACTGAAACTCAAAAATGTTTAGATCGATTTGACAAAATAAGAAATGCTAATGGTAATGTTGGTACAGCAGAATTGAGACTTTCAATGCAAAAAACAATGCAATCTAAATGTGCAGTTTTTAGAACTGAAAAAACTCTTAAAGAAGGCGTTGATGAAATAAGAGAGACATATGATGGTTTAGATTCATTATCAGTGAAAGATAAATCATTAATATTTAATACAGATTTAGTAGAAACTTTAGAATTTGATAATTTGATTAGACAAGCTGTTGTTACCGTCGACTCTGCATATAACAGAAAGGAAAGTCGAGGTGCTCATGCAAGAGAGGATTTTCCAAATAGAGATGATAAAAAATTTATGCAACATACACTTGCCTGGTGTGATGGGAAAAATACAAAAATAAGTTATAGAGATGTACATAAATCTACTTTAACTAATGATGTTCAATATTTTCCACCACAGGAAAGAGTTTACTGATGGCTCAAATAAATTTACCAGAAAATTCAAAACTTAAAAAAGGTAAATATTTTAAAGATAAAACTGGCTCAAAGAATTTAAGAAAAGTTAATATATATAGATGGGATCCCTCTACAGACGAAAATCCTAGAATTGATACATATGAGGTCGATATGGACAATTGCCCCTCAAAAGTACTAGATGTTTTGAATAAGATTAAAAATGAAATTGATCCTACATTGGCTTACAGAAGATCTTGTGCACATGGAGTATGTGGTTCTTGTGCAATGAATATGGGTGGAAAAAATGGTTTAGCTTGTACAAAACCTCATACAGAAATTGATGGTGACTTAAATATTTACCCACTTCCTCATCTTAAAGTTAAGAAAGATTTAATAGGAGATTTAGATGGTTTGTATAAACAATACAAATCAATTGAACCTTGGTTAAAATCAAATTCTAACTCAAAGACAAAAGAAATTATTCAATCAAAAGAAGATCGAGCAAAACTAGATGGTGCATATGAGTGCATTATGTGTGCGTGTTGTTCAACATCATGTCCTAGTTATTGGTGGAATGGAGATAAATATTTAGGTCCAGCAGTGTTATTGCAAGCATATAGATGGATTATAGATAGTAGAGATGAAGAAAGGCAAGTAAGATTGAAAAAAGTTGCTGATGAACTAAAGTTATATCGTTGTCATACAATTCTTAACTGTACAAGTGCTTGCCCAAAAGGTTTAAATCCTGCAAAAGCAATAGCGGAAATAAAAAAAATGTTAGCAACAGCTAATATTTAATCAATAGACTATTAAGAATTTTTAATCTAAAAGATCGTATTCATGAAATTAATTGAACATTTTGTAGGTGGAAAAGTAATTCCTGGACTTTCTGAAAAAAAAGGTAAGGTATTTAATCCTGCAACAGGAGATCAAGAAAAAGAGGTAAGATTAGCCTCTAAGTCTGATTTAGATCAAGCAGTTACAATAGCAAAAAAAGCTTTTGAAGATTGGTCACTAAAACCATCACTTCAAAGAGCTAGAATAATGTTTAAATTTAAAGAGTTAATTGAAAAAAATTCTGATGAACTTACACAATTGATAGTTTCAGAACATGGAAAAGTTTATGAGGATGCAAAAGGGTCTTTAACAAGAGGTTTAGAAGTCGTTGAATTTGCATGCGGCATTCCTCATTTACTAAAAGGTGAATTTTCAGAAAATGTTGGCACTAATGTTGATAGCTGGTCAATAAGACAGCCTTTAGGAGTTGTTGCTGGAATTACACCATTTAATTTTCCAGCTATGGTTCCAATGTGGATGTTTCCTATAGCAATTGCTTGTGGAAATACTTTTATATTAAAACCATCTGAAAAAGATCCTTCATGTTCTATAAGATTGGCCGAGTTATTAAAAGACGCAGGTCTTCCCGACGGTGTTTTTAATGTTGTTAATGGAGATAAAGAGGCAGTGGATGCAATTTTGACAAATAAAGATATTAAGGCAGTAAGCTTTGTTGGTTCAACTCCTATTGCAAAATATATTTATGAAAATTCAGCAAAAAATGAAAAAAGAGTCCAAGCCTTAGGTGGTGCAAAAAATCACTTAGTTGTTATGCCTGATTGTGATTTAGATGGAGCAGTAAATGGTTTAATGGGTGCAGCTTATGGATCGGCAGGTGAAAGATGTATGGCGCAATCAGTTGCTCTGGCCGTCGGAGATATTGGAGACGAATTGGTATCAAGATTATCAAAAAAAGCAGAAGCTTTAAAAGTTGGACCTGGAATGGATAAAAATTCTGAAATGGGACCTTTGGTAACCAAAGAACATTTGGAAAAAGTAAAAGGTTACGTTGATTTGGGAGTAAAAGAGGGAGCAAAATTACTTGTTGATGGTAGAAATTTAAAATTACAAGGATATGAAAACGGTTTTTATATTGGTGGTTGTTTATTTGATCATGTGACTAAAGAAATGAGAATTTATAAAGAAGAAATATTTGGACCAGTTTTATCTGTTGTTAGAGTAAAGACTTTTGAGGAAGCAGCAAAATTAATAAATGATCATGAATATGGAAATGGTGTTAGTATTTATACTAGAGATGGTGATGCCGGAAGAACATTTGCAAGTAAAATTCAAGTTGGAATGGTTGGAATAAATGTTCCAATACCTGTTCCGATGGCTTTTCATAGCTTTGGAGGTTGGAAAAGATCATTGTTTGGAGATAGTGCTATGCATGGAATGGAAGGAATAAAATTTTACACTAAATTGAAAACTATAACCTCAAGATGGCCTTCAGGAATTAGATCTAACCCTGAATTTGTGATGCCAACAATGAAATAAAGGAAAAAATGAGTAAAATATCTTTAATCGGTGCAGGTCAGATAGGTGGAACTTTAGCACACCTAATCGGAACAAAAGAGTTAGTTGATGAAGTTGTTTTATTTGATGTTGCAAGTGGTATTGCAAAAGGAAAAGCTTTAGATATTGCTCAATCATCTTCAGTAGATGGGTTTAATGTAAAATTTTCAGGAACTGATGACTATAAAGATATTAAAGGGTCAGATGTGATTATTATAACAGCTGGAGTACCAAGAAAGCCTGGTATGAGTAGAGATGATCTACTTGGGATCAACTTAAAAATAATTAAACAAGTTGCAGAGGGAATTAAAAAAAATGCTCCAGAGGCATTTGTTATATGTATTACCAATCCATTAGATGTAATGGTAATGGCTTTTCAAAAATTTTCAGGGTTATCACCTAATATGGTTGTTGGAATGGCTGGTATTTTAGATAGCTCAAGATTTAAATTATTTTTATCTAAAGAATTTAGTATACCAGTAAAAGAGATAGAGGCAATGGTAATGGGAGGTCATGGTGATACAATGGTTCCTTTACCAAGATTTACTAAAGTTTCAGGAAAACCTTTGTTAGATTTAGTTAAAGAAGGAAAAATTTCTCAAGAAAGATTAGAAGAAATAAATCAGAGAACTAGAGATGGTGGAGCTGAAATTGTTAAATTCTTAGAAAAAGGTTCAGCTTTTTATGCACCAGCAGCTTCCGGCGTTGAAATGGCAAAGGCTTATCTTAAAGATGAAAAAAAAATGCTCCCGTGTGCTGCCTATATGAATGGTGAATATGGAATTAAAGACATTTATGCAGGCGTTCCTATTATTATTGGCAAAAATGGTGTTGAAAAAATAGAGGAAATTAATTTAGATGAAAAAGAAAAATCTCAATTTCTTCACTCTATTGATGCTGTTAAAAAACTATGGGAAGCAGCTTCTAAAATAGATCCAGATTTAACAAAATAATGAATATCCACGAGCATCAAGCAAAACAAATTTTAAAAGAATTTGGAGCCGCAGTACCTGAAGGAGTTGTTGGTTTTACGGTTGAGGAATTATTAGAGAAATGCAAGTCGTTAAAAACGGACAAATTTGTTTTAAAAGCTCAAATACATGCAGGAGGTAGAGGAAAAGCTGGTGGTGTAAAAATTTTAGATAATTTAGAAGAACTAAGAAAGTCAGCGAAAGAGCTTTTAGGAAAAAAGTTAGTTACGCATCAAACAGGACCAGAAGGTAGAGAAGTAAAAAGACTTTATGTTGAAGTTTCTTCAAAAATTGAAAAAGAATTTTATCTTTCATGCCTAGTAGATAGGGCTTCATCAAAAATTGTATTCATTTCTAGCGATCAGGGTGGAATGGATATTGAAGAGGTGGCTATAAAATCTCCTAATAAAATTTCAACAACAAAAGTTGAATTAAAAGATGAAATCTCAAACGAACAATGTGAAGAAATTATAAAGATATTTAATTTAGATGGTAGTTCAAAAATTGAAGCAATATCATTAATTAAATCATTATATAAAATGTTTATAAAAACTGATGCAAATATGGTCGAGGTAAATCCACTAATATTAACAAAAGAAAAAAAAATTATATGTTTAGATGCTAAAGTTAATTTTGATAGTAATGCACTATTTAGACATCCAGAAATTTTAAAGTTAAGAGATTTAAATGAGGAAGATCCTGCAGAAATTGAAGCAAGTAAATATGATTTAGCTTATATTAAATTAGATGGAAATATTGGTTGTATGGTTAATGGTGCTGGCTTAGCTATGGCAACAATGGATATAATTAAATTATATGGTCAAGAACCAGCAAATTTTTTAGATGTAGGTGGAGGTGCTTCTAAAGAAAAAGTTTCAGCTGCCTTTAAGATAATTTTATCAGATCAAAATGTTAAAGGAATATTAATAAATATTTTTGGGGGAATCATGAGATGTGATGTACTTGCTCAAGGAGTTGTTGATGCAGCAAAAGAAATCAATATTAGTGTTCCACTTGTGGTTAGATTAGCGGGTACTAACTTTAAAGAAGGTAAAGAAATATTAGATAATTCAGGATTAAAATTGATCTCAGCTGAAAATCTTGATGATGCTGCAAAAAAAATAGTTGAGGCAATAAAATAGATGTCGGTTTTAGTAAATAAAGAAACTAGATTAATTTGTCAGGGTTTCACGGGTAAACATGGAACATTTCATTCTGAGCAGGCAATTAAATATGGAACAAAATTAGTTGGTGGAGTTACACCAAAAAAAGGTGGGGAAAAACACCTAGGTCTTCCTGTTTTTAATACTGTAAAAGAAGCCAAAGACTCTGAAGGTGTAAATGCTACAATGATTTATGTTCCAGCAAAATTTGCTGCAGCAGCAATTATTGAAGCGATTGATGCTTCGATCGAACTTATCGTTTGTATAACTGAAGGAATACCAATTCAAGATATGTTAAAGGTAAAGCAAAAATTATCAAAATCAAAATCTAGACTAATAGGTCCAAACTGCCCTGGAATTATAACTCCTGATGAGTGTAAGATTGGAATTATGCCAGGTAATATTCATAAAAAGGGATCTGTGGGTATAGTTTCTAGATCGGGAACTTTAACTTACGAAGCTGTCGCTCAAACTACTGAAAATGGCCTTGGGCAATCAACATGTATTGGAATTGGAGGTGATCCAATAAATGGCACAAATTTTATAGATTGTTTAGATTTATTTTTAAATGATAATGAAACTAAATCAATTTTAATGATAGGTGAAATTGGTGGTACTGCAGAAGAGGAGGCAGCAGAGTTTGTTAAAAACCATAAGATAAAAAAACCAATTGTCGGATTTATAGCAGGAGTTACTGCTCCTCCAGGAAGACGAATGGGTCATGCAGGGGCAATTATTTCTGGAGGTAAGGGTGGTGCAAAAGATAAAATAAAAAAGATGGAAGATTGCGGTATAACTATCGCAAACTCACCTTCTAAAATTGGTGAAACTCTTTTTGATAAATTGTCTAATTGAAAAATTATTTTCTAAGTCTATATTAAAAAAAAATGTCCTCTTCAAAAAATTTAGAATTCGAAAAAACAGGATTTTTAAGCAAATCTAATAGTGCCTTTATTGAACAAATGTACCTACAGTACATTAATAAAGATACAAATTTACCTCAAAGTTGGAAAAATTATTTTGATGAAATTGGTGATGAAATTGACATTATTGTAAATGAAATTAATGGTCCATCATGGAGTCCTAAAAAAGATAAAATATTTGTTAAAGATATCAAAGAAAAAATTACTAAAAATGTTGAAATCAATGAATTAGAAATAATTAAATCTAATGCCAATTCAATTAAAGCAGTGGCAATGATTAGGTCTTATAGACAACGAGGACATTTAATAGCTAAGCTTGACCCTTTGGGAATGATGAAATCAGAATATTTGGATGAACTACATCCTGAGTCATATGGTTTTAAGAAAGAAGATTATAATAAAAAAATTTTCTTAGATGGAGTTACAAATAAACAATACTCAAACATAAGAGAGATTTTAGAATTTTTAAGAGATAAATATTGTGGTTCAATAGGTTATGAATACATGCATATATCAAATCCAACTGAAAGAAAGTGGTTTAGGGATAGGGTTGAAAAGACTGACGACTTTAAATTTACACAAAATGGAAAAGAAGCAATTTTAAATAAATTAATTCAAGCTGAAGGATTTGAAAAATTTTTGCATACAAAATATGTAGGAACTAAAAGATTTGGACTTGATGGTGGTGAAAGTTTAATTCCTGCATTGGAGCAAATAATCAAGATTGGAGGTCAATCACAAATTAAAGAAGTTAAGATTGGAATGTCTCATCGTGGAAGACTTAATGTTTTAGCAAATGTTTTGCAAAAATCTTATAAAAGGATTTTTAATGAGTTTGCCGGTGAGTTTAGTTCCTCTGAAGATGGTGCTGGTGATGTAAAATATCATTTGGGTGCTTCTTCTGATAGAGAATTTGATGGAAATTCAGTTCACGTTAGTTTAACAGATAATCCATCTCATTTAGAAGCAGTTAATCCTGTTGTACTAGGGCAAACAAGAGCTAAACAATTCTTTCATAAAGATAAAGAAAGAAAAAAAGTAATACCAATTTTAATTCATGGTGATGCTGCATTTGCTGGACAGGGAGTAGTTGCTGAATGTTTTGCAATGTCTGGATTACCAGGTCATAATACAGGTGGAACTATTCATATAATAATTAATAATCAAATAGGTTTTACAACAAGTCCTAGATTTGCAAGGTCCTCACCCTACCCATCAGATATTGCAAAAATGGTTGAAGCCCCAATAATTCATGTTAATGGTGATGATCCAGAGGCAGTAGTTTATGCTGGAAGAATAGCTACAGACTTTAGGTTAAAATTTAATAGAGACGTAGTTATAGATTTAATTTGCTACAGAAGATTTGGTCATAATGAGGGTGACGAGCCCTCATTCACTCAACCTTTAATGTATAAAAAAATAAGATCCCATCCATCTCCTGTTAACGTATATGGAGAAAGATTAATTAAAAATGGAACAATTTCAAAAGATTTTTTAAATAGCTCTATAAAAAAATTTAAAAACTTGCTTGATGATCAATTTAAAACTGCAAAAGATTACAAACCAAAAATAGAGTGGTTTGAGGGTACTTGGTCTAGATACAAGCCTGAGAGAGGGAAAGATAAAAGAGGTGTAACAGGAGCAGATACAAAAAAATTACTGGAAATATCTAATAAAATTAACTCAATACCGAGTGAAATTAATATTCATAAGACAATTTATAAAATTTTATATAATAGAAAACTGTGTGTTAAAAATGGATCAGGAATAGATTGGTCTACTGCTGAAGCTTTAGCTTTTGGGTCTCTTCTTGAGGAAGGCTATCCTGTCAGGTTAGTAGGCCAAGACTCAGGAAGGGGTACATTTAGCCAAAGACACTCAGTTTTAAGAAATCAATTAGATAATTCAAGATATATACCTTTAAATAATATTTCAAAAAAACAGAAAAACTTTGAAGTTGTAGATAGTTTTTTGTCTGAATTAGCAGTTTTAGGATTTGAATATGGTTATAGTTTAGTTGAACCAAACACCTTAACATTATGGGAAGCTCAATTTGGAGATTTTGCAAACGGTGCACAAGTTGTAATTGATCAATTTATAGCATCAGGTGAAAGAAAATGGTCAAGAGCTTCTGGTTTGGTGATGTTATTACCTCATGGATATGAAGGACAAGGTCCAGAACATTCTTCTGCAAGATTAGAAAGATTTTTGCAATTATGTTCTAATGACAATATGCAAGTAATGAATTGTACTACACCTGCTAATTATTTTCATGCACTAAGAAGACAAATGCATAGAGATTTTAGAAAACCTCTAATAATAATGACTCCAAAATCTTTATTACGTCATAAATATTGTGTATCTAATTTAGATGATTTCAATAAAAAAAATTCTTTTCATAGAGTATTGTGGGATCATGCTATAGATACAAAATCAAAAGGTTTTATTAAGTTAAAAAAGGCAAAAAAAATAAAAAAAGTAATTTTATGCTCTGGTAAAATTTATTTTGACTTGCTAGAGGCAAGAGAAAAACAAAAAAGGGATGATATTGTTTTTTATAGAATCGAACAACTATATCCATTTCCAGCAAAAAGCCTTGTAAAAGAATTAAAACCTTATGCAAAAAATGCTAAATTTTATTGGTGTCAAGAGGAACCAAAGAATATGGGAGCTTGGTTTTCAGTTAGAGATTATATCCAATGGACATTAGATAGTATAAAGGCTAATAATAAACAAGTTTCTTATATAGGAAGAATGCCAGATGCATCTCCGGCAACAGGATATGTGAAAAGGCACAATTCTCAACAACAAGAAATTTTAAAAAAAGTTTTTGATTAATATATAATGAGTGAAAAAATTTTAGTTCCTGTTTTAGGTGAGAGTATAACAGAGGCAACAGTATCAAAATGGCTTAAAAGTGAGGGAGACACTGTTGAGGCTGATGAACCTATAGTTGAGTTAGAAACGGATAAAGTAAATTTAGAAGTACCTTCTCCTATATCCGGAACATTAGCTGAAATTAATTCAAAAGATGGTTCAGTAGTAGAAGTTGGTTCACTTTTAGGATCTGTATCAGAAAATGGAATAAAATCAAAAAAAGATAAAGAAATTCAAAAAATAGAGCCCCTAATAAAAGAAAATGAAAATAATATAGTAAATCTTGAACCTCAAAAAAAAGAACCTGAGATATTTGAAAGTGGAGAAGAAAAAACAAAAGAAGAAGATGAGCAACCACTTATTTTAACAAATGAAATTCAAAAAAAATCTAAAATAAAAAAACAGAAAACAGATCAAAATCTCTCTCCAGCAGTCAGAAAAATTATTGCTGAAAATAAAATTGACTTAGAAACAGTAAAAGGTTCTGGAAAAGATGGAAGAATATTAAAAGGTGATTTAATTAATCTTATGGGTGTGAACCCTCCACCATCTGAGAGAAAAATCAAATATGGTCAAGAAGAAAGAATTAAAATGACCAGATTAAGACAAACTATTGCTAAAAGATTAAAACAAGCACAAGAAAATGCAGCTCTGCTTACTACATTTAATGAAGTCGATATGACCAATATAATGGAAATGAGAAAAGATAACCAAGAAGATTTTCAAAATCGATATGGAATTAAACTTGGTTTAATGTCATTTTTTGTCAAAGCATGTGTAGTGGCATTAAAAAATTTTCCGGCTGTTAATGCCGAAATTGAAGGTGATGAAATAATTTATAAAAATTATTACAATATTAGTTTTGCGGTTGGTACAGATAAAGGGCTTGTAGTCCCAGTTTTAAAAGATGCCGATGAATTGTCATTTGCGGATATTGAAAAAAATATTAAAGAAATTTCTGAAAAAGCCAAAAATGGAAAACTTACTATTGAAGATTTACAAGGAGGAACTTTTACAATCAGCAATGGTGGAGTTTATGGCTCAATGCTTTCAACGCCAATACTGAATTTACCTCAATCAGGAGTGCTTGGGATGCATAATATTGTAGATCGACCAATAGTAGTTGATGGTGATATTAAAATCAGACCTGTAATGTATTTAGCTTTATCATATGATCACAGAATTATTGATGGGAAGGAGTCAGTTTCGTTTTTAAAAATGATTAAGGAGAGTCTAGAAGATCCAAGAAGATTATTTTTAGATATTTAGATGTCAGAAAAATTTCAAGCTGTAGTAATTGGTGGGGGTCCCGGCGGGTATGTATGTGCTATAAGGTTGGCACAATTAGGCTTAAAAACAGCCTGTATCGAGTCAAGAGGATCACTAGGTGGGACTTGTTTAAATATAGGCTGTATTCCATCAAAAAGTTTACTAAATTTATCTGAAGAGTTTCACAAAGTTAAAAATTTATCAAATAAAGGGATTGAAGTTAGTGAGGTTAAATTAAATCTCCCAAAAATGATGAAAAGCAAAGAAAAGGCAGTCACAGTTTTAACAAAAGGAGTAGAATTCTTACTAAAGAAAAATAAAGTAACTTACTTTAGAGGAACTGGAAGTTTTAAATCAAAAAGAGAAATTTTAATAAAAGACAATACAAACAAAGAAACAACAATTCAAACAGAAAAAGTTATTATTGCCACAGGATCAGTTCCAGTGTCTTTACCAAATATTAAATTTGACGAGAAATTAATTGTTTCATCAACAGGAGCTTTAAATTTAGAAAAAGTACCAAAAAAAATGGTTGTCGTGGGAGGTGGTTACATAGGACTAGAAATGGGATCTGTTTGGTCTCGACTAGGGTCAGAAGTGCATGTAGTTGAGTTTCTAGACCATATAACACCAGGTATGGATAAAGAGATTTCAAAAGAATTCATGAAAATTTTAAAAAAACAAGGAATTAATTTTCATCTTCAACACAAAGTCGAAAAAGTTACAAAAAATAATACAGGAGTTATTGTTTCCACATCCAATAAAGAAGGAAATAAAAAAAATTTTGAGTGTGAAGTTGTATTAATTTCTGTTGGTCGGAAACCAAATACAGATGGTTTAAATTTAGAAAAAATTGGTGTTGAGTTAGATGATAAAAAAAGAATTAAAACCAATGAGAGTTTCATGACAAATTTGGACGATATTTATGCAATTGGAGATGTTATAGCTGGACCGATGCTTGCACATAAAGCAGAGGATGAAGGAATAGCCGTTGCAGAAAATATCGCAGGTCAATCAGGTCACGTTAATTATGATACAATTCCTGGTGTAATCTACACTACCCCAGAGGTTGCCTCTATCGGTAAAACTGAGGAACAATTGATAGAAAAAAATATTAAATATAAAATTGGAAAATTTTCATTTATGGCCAATTCAAGAGCAAAAGCTATTGATGATACTGAAGGCTTTGTAAAAATTTTAGCTGATGAGAGAACTGATAAAGTTTTAGGAGCACATTTAATTGGACCTCACGCAGGAGAATTAATAGCAGAAATTGGTGTTGCAATGGAATTTGGAGCAAGTTCAGAGGATATTGCGAGAACATGCCATGCACACCCAACATTTTCAGAGGCCGTGAAAGAGGCAGCATTATCTGTAGATAAAAGAGCAATACACTCTTAATAAATTTTCATAATATAAAGTATGAAGTTTCCGATTCTTTTACCAAATATATTTAATCATCCATTTACATATGAAAGCGATATTAATTTGAAAATTGGAGACTTTGTTGAAGTACCTTTTGGTAAATCTAAAATTACAGGGGTTGTATGGGATCATTTTGAAAAAAAAAGCAATAAAAGTTTTAAAATAAAAAAAATAATTCGAAGATTACAAATCCCTAATTTAGAAAAAAATACATTAGAGTTTTTAAACTGGTTTTCCGAATATAATCTTGTCCCAAAAGGGATGGCTTTAAAGCTTGTGCTATTAAGCGGAAAACCAATCGAGAAAATAGATAATAAATATAATAAAAATTTTAATAACAAAATTAAAAAAAATTTATTTAATTTAACAAATGAACAAAAAAAATCTTTAAATGAGATTAATATTTCAAACAATAAATTTAATGTTCATGTATTACAAGGTACAACTGGATCAGGAAAAACAATTGTATATTTTGAGGCTCTTAAAAAAATTTTAGAAAAAGGTTTTCAAGGGTTAATAATGTTACCAGAAATAGGTTTGACCAATCAATTTGAAAAAAAATTTATAGAATTTTTTGGTTTCAAACCAGCTATATGGCATTCTGCTATCACCAAAAAAAATAAAGAAATAATATGGAGTGGAATAATAAATGGTAAAATAGATGTAGTGATTGGGGCAAGATCATCATTATTTTTGCCATTTAAAAAATTAGGATTAATTATTGTTGATGAAGAGCATGACCAATCATATAAGCAAGACGAAGGAGTAATATATAATGCGAGAGATATGGCAATATCAAGAGCATCATTTGAGAATATTCCTGTTAATTTAATAACTGCAGTTCCATCAGTAGAAACTTATGAGAACATTAAAAAAAGGAAATATAGAATTTCCAAACTCACACAACGATATAAAAATGCTTCTTTACCAAATTATGAAATAATAAATTTAAATGATGTTGAATTAGAAAATCAATCATGGATTTCAAAAGAGGTAATTAAAAAAGTAAACTTTCATTTAGAAAAAAAAGATCAAGTTTTGTTTTTTTTAAATAGAAGAGGTTTTTCTCCAAATGTTCTATGTAAAAAATGTTATAATAGGTTTTCATGTCCAAATTGTTCAATAAATTTAGTTTATCATAAAGATAAAAAAAATTTATTATGTCATTATTGTGGTTTTAAATCTTATCTTAAAAGAAATTGTTCTAAGGAAGGAGTTTGTGACTTTATATTCAGTGGACCAGGTGTTGAAAGAATTTCAGAAGAAGTAAAAAGAATTTTTCCATCAAAAAAAATTGAAATTTTTTCTAGTGATACTATGAATAAAAAAAGTTCAAAGGACAAATTAGAAAAAATAATTAACAATGAAATTCAAATTTTAGTTGGAACACAATTAATATCTAAAGGTTTTCATTTTCCAAATTTAAATTGTATTGTTGTAGTAGATATTGATTTATCTTCTCATGGACATGATTTAAGAACTGCTGAAAAAAATTTACAATTATATCATCAGTTATCTGGTAGAGCTGGTCGAACAGGTAAAGCTTCGACAGTTTATTTTCAAACTTACAATTACAATACAAAAATGATTTCAGATATTACTGAAAAAAATCCGGAAATTTTCTTAGATAAAGAAATAGAAATAAGAAAAAAAAATAATCTACCTCCTTTTGAAAGATTTATTTCTCTTATCTTAACAGGAGAAAACGAAAATAAGTTAGAAAAAGAAGCTATAAGATTTAAATCTCTTATACAAAATAAGGTCCATGGAAAAATTTTAGGACCAGTGAGTGCACCTATATTTAGATTAAAAAAAAAATATCGAGTAAGATTACTTGTAAGAGGTCCAAAAACTTTAAAACTACAGAATTCCCTAGCCTTAATAATTTCAAAATTTAAATTTTCATCTGGAATAAAACTTTCAGTTGATGTTGATCCAATAAGCTTTAATTAAAGCCCAAAAAAAACAGTTTTTAGTCAATGTGTTACTTGAAGAGTATAATCGCATATGTTAATTAAATCTTGATTTTATAATTAATCACTTACATTTTAAGGAATAATAAGTTGAGTAAAAATAAAGGATTTTCTGACACTTCGGCTAATAGATACTCTTTGGCCTTATATGAACTAGCAAGTGAATCTAATTTACTTATAAAGATCGAGGAAAATTCTCGTGCATTATTAAAATTGATTTCAGCTAGCAGAGATTTCAATGACTTAATTAAAGATCCTACTGTAAGTCGTGATGTTTTAAACCAGGTTATAAAAAAAATATCTGATAGTTTTAATTTAGAAGTTTTATTTAGGAATTTTCTAAGTTTTTTAATTATAAAAAGAAGATTTTTTTATGTTCAGCAGATTTTAAAAAGTTTTAATAGTATTTGTTCAGAAAAAAGAGGCGAGCTTAAAGCTGAAATTAAATCAGCGAAAAATTTAACTCAAGATGAAATTAATAAGATTACACAAGAATTGTCAAAAAGCTTTAAGTCAGAAATAAAATTAAACTACACTCATGATCAAAGTTTAATTGGAGGTTTAGTTGTTCAAATTGGCAGTACAATGATTGATACCTCTATCAAAAAAAAATTACAACAATTAGAAACTAGAATGATAGAGGCATAATATGGAAATTAATCCGTCAGAAGTTACAAAAATCTTAAAAGAACAAATAAAAAATTTTGGGGAAAAAGCTGAAGTTTCTGAGGTTGGACAAGTTTTGTCTGTAGGAGACGGGATAGCAAGAATTTATGGTTTAGATAATGTGCAGGCTGGAGAAATGGTTGAATTTTCAGATGGATCTAAAGGAATGGCTTTAAATTTGGAAAGTGAAAATGTCGGAGTAGTTATATTTGGTGATGATCGAAATATTAAAGAAGGAGATGTTGTAAAAAGAACTGGAAGTATTGTTGATACACCAGTTGGAAAAGAGTTATTAGGAAGAGTTGTGGATGGATTAGGAAATCCGATTGATGGAAAAGGTGCTTTAGATAAGGGTGTTAAAAAAAGTAGAGTTGAAGTAAAAGCCCCTGGAATTATTCCTAGACAATCAGTTAGTGAACCAATGCAAACAGGATTAAAATCAATTGATAGTCTTGTTCCAATTGGAAGAGGTCAAAGGGAATTAATTATTGGTGACAGACAAACTGGTAAAACAGCAGTGGCAATAGATGCAATAATAAACCAAAAAAAAATCAATGATTCTGGCGATGAGAAACAAAAACTATATTGTATTTATGTTGCTGTAGGACAAAAAAGATCAACAGTAAGACAAATTCAAAAAACTTTAGAAGAGGCTGGTGCAATGGAATATACAACTATTGTTGCTGCAACAGCATCAGACTCTGCACCATTGCAATTTTTAGCTCCCTATACAGGTTGTGCTATGGGTGAATATTTTAGAGACAATGGAATGCATGCATTAATTATATATGATGATTTGTCGAAACAAGCAGTGGCATATAGACAAATGTCACTAATATTAAGGAGACCCCCAGGGAGAGAAGCTTATCCAGGAGATGTATTCTACTTACATAGTCGATTATTAGAAAGAGCAGCAAAATTAAGTGACGAACACGGTGGAGGATCTTTGACAGCTCTTCCAATAATTGAAACTCAAGGTGGTGATGTGTCTGCATATATTCCAACTAATGTAATTTCTATTACTGATGGACAAATATTTTTAGAAACAGAATTATTCAATCAAGGTATTAGACCTGCCATTAACGTTGGATTGTCAGTTTCTAGGGTTGGATCTGCAGCTCAAACAAAAGCTATGAAAAAAGTTTCAGGTTCAATGAAACTTGAGTTAGCTCAATATAGAGAAATGGCTGCTTTTGCACAATTTGGCTCTGACTTAGATGCTTCAACTCAACAGCTTTTAAATAGAGGCTCAAAATTAACTGAACTTTTAAAACAAAAACAATACTCACCAATGACAGTTGCAGAACAAGTAATTTCAGTTTTTTGTGGAGTTAAAGGCTTTCTAGACGATATAGATTTAAAAGATATTTCAGAATTTGAAAATAAGATAATCGATAGATGTAAATCTGATAAAACTGAGATTATTGATTCAGTTTTAAGTTCAGGAAAATTAGAGGAAGATTCTGAAAAAGACTTAATTGAAATTATAACTAATTTAAAGAAAAATTTTAAATCTTAATAAATTTTATGGCTAGTTTAGACGATCTAAAAAAAAGAATTACTAGTGTAAAATCTACACAAAAGATTACCAAAGCTATGAAAATGGTTGCTGCCGCTAAACTTAAAAGAGCTCAAGATAGTGCAGAAAAAGGCAGACCATATTCTCAAAAAATGAATAATATTATTCTAAATTTATCTAATGGTATTTCTGATAAGAGTAATGCTCCTAAACTTTTATCAGGCACAGGAAATGAGAGAATTCATCTTTGTGTAGTAATGACTTCAGATAGAGGTTTATGTGGTGGGTTTAATGCTAATATAATTAAAAAAGCTAAAAGTTATTTTTTAAAATTAAAAGAAGAGGGTAAAGAATTAAAAATTATTACAGTTGGGTCCAAAGGTAATGATCAGCTTAAGAGAGTTTATGGAGATAAAATAATCGAAAATATTTCTTTTAAAGACTCAAAAAATGCAAATTATTTTGATGCTGAAAAAGTAGGAAAAACTATCATTGAAAGATTTCAAAAAGAGGAATTTGACATTTGTACAATTTTTTATAATCAATTTAAGAATGTAATAACTCAAATACCTCAAGCCCAGCAAATCATCCCGTTGAACACTGAGAACAATAATGAAAATAAATCAGAAGAAAGCTATGAATTTGAACCAGATGAAGATGAAATTTTGAGCAATTTATTACCTAAGAATATTTCAACACAAATATTTAAAGCAATGTTAGAGAATTCAGCTAGCGAACAAGGAGCAAGAATGAGTGCAATGGATAATGCTACTCGAAACGCAGGTGAAATGGTTGACAAACTTACCATTGAGTATAATAGAAGTCGTCAAGCAGCAATTACAAAAGAACTAATAGAAATAATATCAGGAGCAGAAAGTTTATAATTATGAGCAAAGGAATAATCACACAAGTTATTGGGGCAGTTGTTGATGTTAAATTTGAAGGAGAACTTCCAGAAATTTTAACTGCTTTGGAATGTAAAAATGGTGGTAATCGTTTAGTTTTAGAAGTTGCTCAACATTTAGGAGAGTCAACTGCAAGGACTATCGCAATGGATGCTACAGAAGGATTAAAAAGAGGAGATGAAGTAGTAAACACAAATGCGCCAATTAAAGTTCCTGTTGGACCAGAAACTTTAGGAAGAATTATTAATGTAATTGGTGAACCTATTGATGAAAGAGGTGTTGTAAAAACAAAAGAGAGCTGGCCAATCCATAGATCTGCACCTGAGTTTAACGATCAATCTACTGAAACAGAAATTTTAGTTACAGGAATAAAAGTTATTGATTTGTTGGCACCTTACGCCAAAGGGGGAAAAATTGGTTTATTTGGAGGAGCAGGAGTTGGTAAAACAGTTTTAATTATGGAGTTAATCAACAATGTTGCAAAAGCACATGGAGGTTTTTCAGTTTTTGCGGGTGTTGGAGAAAGAACTAGAGAAGGAAATGATCTTTACCACGAAATGATAGAGTCTGGTGTAATTAAAAAAGATGGTTCAGGATCAAAGGCTGCCTTAGTATATGGCCAAATGAACGAGCCCCCAGGAGCTAGGGCAAGAGTTGCACTTACGGGTTTAACAGTGGCGGAATATTTTAGAGATCAAGAAGGTCAGGATGTTCTTTTCTTTGTCGATAATATTTTTAGATTCACACAAGCTGGTTCAGAAGTATCAGCTCTTTTAGGTAGAATTCCATCAGCGGTAGGTTATCAACCTACTTTGGCAACTGATATGGGTAACTTACAAGAAAGAATTACAACAACAAATAAAGGATCAATTACTTCTGTTCAGGCTATTTATGTTCCTGCAGATGATTTAACTGATCCAGCTCCAGCAACATCATTTGCTCATTTAGATGCAACCACTGTCCTTTCAAGACAAATTGCTGAAATAGGTATTTATCCTGCGGTAGACCCTTTGGACTCAACTTCTAGAATTCTTGATCCTAGAATAGTTGGTGATGAACATTATAGAGTTGCTAGAGAGGTTCAAAAAGTTCTACAAACTTATAAATCTTTACAAGATATCATAGCTATTTTAGGTATGGATGAATTATCAGAGGAAGATAAGTTAACTGTAGCAAGAGCAAGAAAAATTCAAAGATTTTTGTCTCAACCCTTTTTTGTTGCCGAAGTATTTACTGGCTCACCAGGTAAACTTGTAGATTTAGAGTCTACAATAAAAGGTTTTGATGCGATCTGTAAAGGAGAGTATGACCATCTTCCTGAAGCAGCATTTTACATGGTTGGTACGATAGAGGAGGCCATTGAAAAAGCTGAAAAAATGAAAAAAGATGCTGCTTAATGAGCGAAGAGTTTAAAATAGACATTGTAAACCCTGAAAAATCTTTCTTGTCTAAGGAAGATATAATAGAGGCAGTAGTTCCAGCTTATGAGGGAGAAATGGGAATTTTAAAAGATCATATTCCAATCATTTCTTTTTTAAAACCTGGTATTATAAAGATAAAATCAAAATCTGGAGAGGATAGTTATTACGTAGAGGATGGGATTATAGAGTTTAAAAATAATAATTTAACAGTCCTTACAAGTTCAATTTTTAATTTAAAGAACATGGAAAAAAATAAAATTCAAGAGCTTTTAAAAATTGCTGAGGAAGAAACAAATAACATAGAAATTAGCGATCAAACTAAATATTTGACTGAACAAAAAATAAATGTTTTAAGATCAATTAATTAAGATTTCTCTAATTTTTTTTTTAATTTTTTTGTAAACTTCAAGTTTAAAATCAACAACTACATCAGTAATATGTTCTATATCAATCCATTTCCAATCTAAAAACTCAGGTTTTTTAGTATTTATATTAATTTCATTATCGTTACCTAAATATTTCATTAAAAACCATTTTTGTTTTTGGCCTTTGTATTTGCCTTTCCAAATTACTCCTAAAAGATGTTTTGGAAGTAAGTATGTAGTTACTTCATCTATTTCTTTTATTAGCTTAACTTTTTTAATACTTGTTTCTTCCTCTAATTCTCTAAAAGCAGCGTTTAGAAAATCTTCTCCATCATCAACTCCTCCCTGTGGCATTTGCCAAAAGTTTTTAGGATTATCAATTCTTTTAGCTACAAAAACTTTATTATCTTTATTTAAAACAATTATTCCCACACCATTTCTCAATGGTAGATTTTTAAATTTAGCTTCCATTTTAACCGTTTAACAATTTAATAGCGTAATTTAATTGATTATCAGTTTCGGTTTTGATTTTGAAATCATCTGATTGTTCATCAACTTCTATATCAGGTGCAACTCCAACTTCAGAAATTGATTTTCCTGATGGAAGATAATACTTTGCAACAGTCAGTCTAATAGCACCTCTATTTTTTAAGGGGATTATTGATTGCACTGATCCCTTTCCGTAACTATTTTCACCTAATAAAACTGCTCTTTTATGGTCTTTAAGTGCACCAGCTACAATTTCCGATGCTGATGCAGAACCATAATTAATTAGTACTATTAAAGTTTTACCATTTGTAAGATCTCCTTTTTTTGCAAACCACTTCCTATTTTCAATTTTTTTTCTACTTTTTGTAGATACTATTTCTCCATTATCTAAAAAAAAATCTGATATTTTTATGGCCTGAGAAAGTAATCCTCCAGGATTATTTCTCAAATCTAAAATATAGGCATTAAGATTATTATTTTTTTCTAAGTTTTTTATTTCTTTTTCAATTTGATTAGCACTATTTTCATTAAATGAAGTTAATCTTAAATAACCAATATTTTTTTCTAATAGATCAGCTTTAACAGATTTTATTTCAATTATTTCTCTGGTAATTTCAAAAATTAAAGCTTTTTTTTCTCCACGTCTTCTTACAGTTAACTCGATGCTAGAACCGACTGGGCCTCTCATTAAATCGACTGCTTCACTAAGAGATTTTCCCTGTACCTGATTATTATTTATTTTTACAATATAATCACCAGCCTTTATACCAGCTCTAGAAGCTGGAGTATCATCTATAGGGGATATAACTTTAACAACACCTGATTCCATTGTTACCTCGATTCCCAATCCGCCAAATTCTCCACTTGTATCAGTCTGCATTTCATCAAAAGTTTTCGGAGACATGTAGCTTGAATAAGGATCTAATGATTGCAAAAGACCATCTATAGCAGCATCCATACCCTCTGATTGGTCAATTTCATCTACATATTCTTTTTGAATTTTTTCTAATACTTCGCCAAATAAATCTATTTTTTTATAAACATCATTTTCCGAAGAACAAACGGTGTTAATTAAAAAAAAATTGATTAATAAAATATACAGACCGGATAGTATTTTTTGTATCATATTATTAATTTTTCCTTAGGGATAAGTTCAGACCAAATTTTTTCAAGTTCATAAAATTTTCTCTTTTCCGGATGAAATATATGCACAATAATATCAATACCATCCACTAATTTCCATTCATTGCTATCTATTCCCTCTATTTTAGAATTTTTTATTCCATTATTTTTTAGCATTTCCAAAACTTGTTCAGACAACGCCTGAATATGTCTTGATGAGGTTCCGCTTGCTATTACCATATAATCAGCCATGGAACTTTTATCTTTTAAATCTATAATTACAATATTTTGAGCTTTATTATTATCTAAAGTTTTAAATACGATTTGTTTTAAATCTGAAATTTTATCCATTAAGTTATTAACTCTATCAAATTTTTCTTAATTGAGAAGATGAAATATTGACTTTATCAAATTTTATAAATTTTAAATTTTTACCATTTAATCTTTTAAAAGATATAGAATTTAATGATTTTTTTTTATATCCATAACGATCAAAGACTATAATATTAGATCTTTGTGAAATTTTTTTCCATTGATGCCATTTGTGAAAGTTGATTAAATTATCTGCTCCCATTAAAAAGTAAATCTCATATCTTTTATTTTTATTAAGATAGTTAATTAAATTTATTGTTCTGTTAGATTTTATAATTTTTTCATAAAATTTTACTTTTATTAAAGTATTTGATCCAATTATTTTTTTACATCCTTTCAATCTATCTTTAATACTTGTATTACTTTTTTTCTTTAAGGGATTTTTCTTTGTAATAGCCCATATAATTTTTTTAAGTTTAAATAATTTTGCAGCTTTTTTAGATATAGCTAGATGCCCTTTATGGGCTGGATTGAAAGAACCACCAAGAATGCCTATTTTATTTTTATAATTTAATTTATTTTCTTGTTTTTCCATTACTTATAACTTGATATTTATATGAAACCAATTGATTTAATCCAACCGGACCTCTTGGTGGAAGTTTATTTGTTGATATGCCAACTTCACCTCCGAAACCAAATTCTCCTCCATCGGCAAATTGAGTTGAAGTATTATGCATTGCAATAGAGCTGTTTACTTTATTTAAAAATCTTTTTGCAGTTTTTTTATTGTCAGTAATTATGGAGTCTGTATGCATAGTACCAAATTTATTAATATGGCTAATAGCTTCTTCTAAATTTTTAACAGATTTAACTGAAACAGTAGGTGATAAATACTCCTTCGACCAATCTCTGTTATTAGCTATAAATATTTTTCCTTTGTAGAATTCTCTTGTTTTTTTGTCACCAATAATTTTACACCCATGATTTTCTAAATTTTTTAAAATTAAATAACATGATTTTTTTAAAATTTTTTCATGAATCAAAATAGTTTCTGTTGCGCCACAGATTGCAGTATTCCGTAATTTTGCGTTAAAAACAATTTTTGGTGCAATTTTCATATTTGCATCTTTATCAATAAAAGTATGACAAATTCCTTCTAAGTGTCCAATTGTTGGTAAATTAGATAAGGTTTGAACTTTTTTAACTAAACTTTTTCCTCCTCTTGGAATAATAACATCAATATAATTATTCATTTTTGTTAATAAAAAATTAACAACTTTCCTATTTTTACTAGAAATAAATTGAACAAAATTTTCATCAATTTTATTTTTTTTTAAAGAGTTTCTAAATAATTTTGACAATATTTTATTTGAATGAAATGCCTCTTTGCCACCCTTTAAAATCACAGGATTACCAGACTTGAAACATAAAGAGGCAATATCAGATGTAACATTAGGCCTGCTTTCATAGATAATGCCAATTACCCCTATAGGAATTGTTATCTTTGATATACTTAAACCATTGGGTCTTTTCCACTTCTCTAAAGTTATATTTGTTGGATCTTGAATTTTTATTATTTTTTTAATTGAATTAATGATGTTAAAAATTTTTTTTTCATTAAGAATAAGACGATCAATTAAATTTTTTTTCAACCTTTCTTTTTGTGCTTTAAAAATATCTTTTTTATTTTGATTAATGATTATTTTTTTGTTTTTTTCGATTAAATTACAGTAATCTTTTAAAACTTTATTTTTTTTCTTTGAATTTAATTCAAAAGAAAAAGCACTTTTTGACCTATTTCCAATTTTAATTAACTCTTTATTCATTAAATTTTAACCATATCATCTTTATGCACAACTTCAGATTTTGAAATATATCCAAGTATTTTTTTTATTTCATTAGAATGACATCCCAAAATTTTGTTTATTTCGTAAGATGAAAAAGAACTTAATCCTCGAGCAAATTCTTTACTTTTGTTATCTAAGATTTTAATATGGTCTCCTTTTTTAAAATTACCTGATACTTTTTTAATACCAGCAGCAAGTAAACTTTTGCCATTTATAAGAGCTTTTTTTGCACCATCATCAATAATTAGTTCTCCTTTGGGAGAAACTGAACTAATAATCCATTTTTTTCTAGCATCTAATTTTGGTATTTTCGAAATAAACCAAGTACAATTATTTTTTTTTTCTATTTGGTTGATAGGATTTAAATATAATCCATTAGCTATTATCATATTACAACCTGCTAAATTACAAATTTTTGCAGCTTCAATTTTTGTATCCATACCACCACTGCCAAACTTCGTCATACCTTTTATACTGACGTTTTTGATTTCTTTATCAAGGTTATAAATTCTTTTAATCAATTTTGCATTTTTAAATGACTTTGGATTTTTTGTAAAAAGACCATCAACATCAGATAGTAAAATTAATGTGTCTGCATTAGTAATTTGAGCTACACGAGAGGCGAGTCTATCATTGTCACCATATTTTATTTCTGAAGTAGCTATCGTGTCATTTTCATTTACTATTGGTATATAGTTAAGATGAAAAAGATTTTCAAAAGTTCTTTTTGCATTTATAGATCTTCTTCTTTCCTCAGTATCATCTAAGGTTAAAAGAATTTGAGATATATTTAATTTATATTTAGAAAACGTTTTTGAAAATAAATTCATCAACTCAATTTGTCCTATAGATGCTATGGCTTGACTTTTCTCGAGTTTCAGATTTGTTTTATTAAAATTCATTATCTTACAGCCTAGAGCAATAGCACCAGAACTAACTATAATAACTTTTTTATTATTTGATTTTAATTTTTTGATATCTTTTGCAAAACTTGATAACCATTCAATTCTTGTTTTCCCATTTTTCTCTACCAATAAAGATGATCCAATTTTAATTACAATAATTTTTGAATTTTTAAGTTGCATAAGTAATTAGTTTAGCTTTAATTTTTGATACAGAATTTTTTTCTAAAGTAGACAAAGTTAATACTTCACATTTTTTATCTTTTGAAAATTCTGCTAATATATTTTTGACTATATTTTTATCAATCAAATCTATTTTATTTAAAACAATTAACTCTTTTTTTTTGGTAAGCTCTAAACTATATGCCTTTAATTCGTTTTTTACCTGGTTATATGCTTGTATTAAATTTTCATTAGTAATGTCTATTAAATGGAGAAGTGATTTACATCTTTCGATATGTTTTAAAAATTTTACACCAAGGCCAGATCCTTGATGTGCTCCTTCAATCAAACCTGGAATATCAGCTATAGTAATTTCTTTATCATCATAATTAGCAACTCCCAAATTAGGGTTTAAGGTAGTAAATTGATAATTTGCAATTTTTGGATTTGCATTTGTAATAGCTGCTAACAAACTTGACTTTCCTGCATTAGGTAATCCAATAATACCTATATCGGCAATTGTTTTTAATTGTAGCCAAATTGTAAACTCTTCACCAGTTATACCTTTTGTAAATTTTCTTGGTGCTCTATTTGTTGAACTTTTAAATCTTGTGTTTCCCAATCCCCCTTTCCCCCCAGTTGCTGCAACATATTTTTCACCAACTTTTGTAAAATCATAAATTAAAGTTTTATTATCTTCCTCAAAAACCTGGGTACCTAAAGGGACTTTTAGAATTAAATCTTCTCCACCTTTCCCTGTACGATTTTGACCAGCACCATTTTCTCCACGTTGTGCTTTATAATGTTGCTGATATCTGTAATCAATTAAAGTATTAAGATTTTGTTCTGCTTTTAAAATAATAGAACCACCTTTCCCACCATCACCACCGTCAGGTCCACCAAACTCTATAAATTTTTCACGCCTAAAACTTGGTGAGCCATCTCCACCGTTACCAGCTTTTATATAAATCTTTACTTGATCAAGAAATTTCATAATACAACGCTAATTTTAAGTTGTACTATTAATTGGGCTTTACTGAAACTAAAGTTCTATCTGATTTAGTTTTTTTAAAAACAACTTTGCCTTTTATCACTGAAAATATTGAGTGATCTTTACCCATTCCAACATTTTTGCCTGGGAAGATTTTGGTTCCTCTTTGTCTTACTATAATATTTCCAGGAATTACGAATTCTCCACCGTATTTTTTAACACCAAGTCTTCGTCCAGCACTATCTCTACCGTTTCTAGATGATCCACCTGCTTTTTTTGTTGCCATAATTTTTCCTAATTACTTATTTGTCTTCTTTTCTGTCACTTCCTTTTTTGAAGGTTTAGAAATTTTTTCAGCTTCAGATAAAATTTTACCATCTTTTGAAAAAATCTTGTTAATTCTGATCATAGAATATTCTTGTCTATGTCCATTTTTTCTTCTTGAATTATGTCTTCTTCTTTTTTTAAAGATTAAAATAGTTCTATTTTTGCTATTTTTAATTAAGTTAGCCTCTACTTTTGCACCTTGCACAGTTGGTGCACCAATTTCAATTATCTTATTATCACCGTATGCTAATATTTCCTTAAATTCAATTTTACTATCAGGCTTTGAATTAGGTAGTTTTTCTATCTTTAAGATTTCACCCGATCTAACTTTATATTGTTTTCCACCTGTTTGTATTACTGCGTATGACATATTGATATGTAATTTTAATTAACGCAATATAGTCTCAGCAAACTCATAGTCAAGTTATATAAACTAAAAATTATCCTTTAAATCTCTTAATTTTGAAAAGGTTTTTAAATCTTTAGCTTTAAGAAATATATTACACTCCAGCTCATCAGCTAGGGTTGTTGGAAGTGTAGGAAGATTATTGCTAATTTTGTCTTTAATCTTAATTATTTTTTCTTTGAGTTTAATATTTTCTGAGTCATTATTTAAACAAAAAATTGAATTTTGAAGTGTATATTCGTGCCCACAATAAATTTCAGTATCTCTAGAAAGTTCTTTTATTCTTTTTAAAGAATTAAACATTTGTTCATACGTTCCTTCAAATAACCTTCCACAACCAAGAGAAAATAAAGTATCACCAGTAAAAATTTTTTTTTCTTTATAAAAATGAAAAGCAATATGTCCAGTTGTGTGACCTGGTATATGATAAATTTTCGCTTCAAAATTTTCTTTCTTCCATATTTGATTATTTTCTACAAGGATATCAATTTCAGGAATTCGATCTTTATCATCTTTAAAACCAACTACTTTTGAATTGTATTTTTTCTTTAATTTTTCATTTCCACCTACATGATCATAATGATGATGAGTATTTAAAATATATTTTAAGTTTAATTTATTTTTTTCAATTATTTTAATAACTGGCTCAGACTCACTTGGATCTATAACACATGCATTTTTTTTATTTTTATCAAATATTAAATATGAGTAATTGTCATTTAAACATGGGATTATTTTTACTTCCATTTTAACTTTCTATTAAAAAAATACCAAGATTTGAAATCAAATTTTTCATACCTAGGTTAGAATTTGTAATAATGGACGGTTGATCATTTTTCAGAGCTATAGATTTTGATAATTTGAAACTCATCGTTTTACTAAAATTAACAAAATCTTTTATTGTACAAAGGTGAATGTTTGCAGTGTTGTACCATTCATCTGGTAAAGTTTTTGTTACTGGCATTGTGCCTTTTAATAAAAGATGTAACCTCACTTTCCAATAACCAAAATTTGGTATTGTGACTATGGCTTGTTTACCAATCCTTAAGAGTTCATTTATTACTTTTTCAGGATTAAGGAAAGCCTGCAGAGTTTGACCTAAAATCACGTAGTCAAATGACTTATCTGGAAATTGTTTTAAATCATCTTCAGCATTACCTTCAATAATTGTTAATCCTTTGGCAATACAATTTTGAACTTTAGTTTTTGAAATTTCTATTCCTCTAATGTTTGCTTTTTTTTCTTTGATAAGAAATTCCATTAAAATTCCATCACCGCAACCAACATCAAGTACATGAGAATTTTTATCGATTAAATTTGATATTATCTTAAATTCTGATTTCATATTTATTCCTCTAAGTATGATTTATCTAAAAAATTTTTAAGTGCTTTTAAAAAATCAGGCACATCTAATAAAAAGGAGTCATGCCCTTTATCTGATTTAATTTCCACAAATCCCACATTTGCTCCAATCGCATTTAATGCAATAACTATATCTTTATTTTCTTGAGTTGGATAAAGCCAATCTGATGTAAATGATATAACAAAAAATTTTGCTTTAGTATTTTTGAATGCATTTGATAAATTACCATTATTTTGTTTTATCAAATCAAAATAATCCATTGCTCTGGTGATGTATAAATAGCTATTAGCATCAAATCGATCCACAAACACAGATCCTTGGTATCTTAAATAACTTTCAATTTGAAAGTCAGCATCAAATCCAAATTTTAGATCATCTCTTTCTTGAAGTTTTCTTCCAAATTTTTCTTGAAGACCTTTTTTTGATAGATAAGTAATATGAGCAGCCATTCTGGCAACTGCTAAACCTTTATCTGGAATAGTATTTTTTGAAGAGTATTCTCCATTTTGCCATTTGTAATCAGCTGCTATTGCTTGTCTACCAAGTTCATTGAAAGCAATATTTTGTGCTGAATGACTAGAGGTGCAAGCTATAGGTACTGCAGTTTTAGTTTTATCAGGATAATTGCTAACGAATTGTAAAACTTGCATTCCACCCATTGATCCTCCAACAACTGAAAAAAGTTTTTTAATACCAAAATGATCCAATAAATTTTTTTGTGCATTTACCATATCATTAATAGTAATTACCGGAAAATCGGTGCCGTATATTTTTTTAGTCTCAGGATTTTGATGACTAGGTCCAAAAGAACCCATACAACCACCAATAACATTTGCACAAATTACAAAATATTTTTTTGTGTCAATAGATTTACCGGGCCCAACTGCATAACTCCACCAACCATCTTTATTTGTTACAGGATTAACACCGGTAACAAACTGATCTCCTGTTAAGGCATGAAAAACTAAAATTGCATTATTTTTTTCTTTATTTAATGAACCATAGGTTTCATATGCTAGAGGAAAATTATTGATAGTTTTACCACAATCTAATTTGAGTGGTTTATTAATAGTTATTGTTTTTATATTTTCTTTAAAATTCATAATTTAAGCAAATTTTTGAATTGTGAGAAAAAAAACTTTTTTAGCGGTTTTTTTAAAGCGCTCGCAATTCAGGTAAATCAGCGCAGAAATTTTGTACAAGATGTTATTTGTTATGTCAATTTTAAAATTTTATTTACTAATACTATATAAAAAATTGTTATTTTAATTATAAAGGCCTTAAAATTAAAAATATGACTGCTATAAAATTTAAAAAATTCAATATAGATACTTACAAGCCTGGAAGGTCTGTTATTAGGAATATGAAGAAAGTTATAAAACTCTCTGCAAACGAATCTGCTTTGGGAGTGAGTTCAAAGGTTCAGAAAATTATATCAAAAAAAAATTTAAGTTTTTTTAGATATCCAGATCCTAAATCAAAAAAATTAAGAATGGAAATATCAAAAAAATTCAAATGTGATATGGAAAGGATTATTTGTGGCTCAGGGTCTGATGAAGTAATTCAAATGCTTTGTCAGTTATTTCTTAAACCAAAAGATGAAGTAATTGTTCCTCAGTATAGTTTTTTAATGTACAGAATTTACGCAAAAATAGTAGGCGCAAATGTAATATTTGCCAAGGAAAAAAAATTTAAAGTTTCAGTTTCAGAAATAATTAAAAAAGTAACAAAAAAAACAAAAATAGTTTTTATAGCAAATCCAAATAATCCAACTGGAACTTTTTTAACTAAAAACGAACTTATTAAATTAAGAAAAAAATTAAAAAAGAATGTATTGTTAGTAGTTGATGATGCTTACTTTGAATATATGAAAAATTTAGATTATGTATCTGGCCTAGATTTATTTAAAGATAAAGAAAATGTTTTTATATTAAGAACATTTTCAAAAATTTATGGATTATCATCTTTAAGAATTGGATGGGGATATGGGTCTAAAAAAATTATTGATGCTTTAAATACAATTAAGCCACCATTTAATGTTAATGAAGTTGCTCAAAAAGCTGCTGTGGAATCACTTAAAGATATGAAATTTATATCTCGCTCTGTTAAACATAATATTTTTTACGCAAGAAAATTAAAATTTTTTCTACAAAAATATGGTATTACTTCAAATGATGTTTCTGCTAATTTTTTGCTCTTAAATTTTGAGAAATGTAAATTTAAAGCAAAGAATTTTAATGAGAAATTAAAAAACAAAGGCATTATTTTAAGATCTACTGAAGATGGTTATAAAATAAAAAACATGTTACGATTATCAATTGGATCGGTAAAAGATAATTTAAGATTTATGAGTGTAGTAAAAAGTATATTTAACAAATGAAAAATATATTATTAATTGGATGTGGTCTATTAGGATCATCTTTATTAAGAAGAATTCATAAAAAAAAAATTGCCAGAAAAATATTTGTTTATGAAAAATCAAAAAAAAATATATCAAAAATAAAAAAATTAAAATTACCTGGAACTATAGTTAAAAGATTAAATGATTCAGTTTTAAAATCACAATTAATTATTTTTTGTACTCCTATGAGTGAATACAAAAAATTAATTCTTAAAATAAATAAAGATCTTACTAAAAGACATATTATAACTGATATTGGTTCATCAAAATTAGAGTCTAAGGCAGTTGTTAAAAAGAGTTTAAAAAAAGATATTTCTTGGACCTCAAGTCACCCAATTGCAGGCTCTGAAGTTAGCGGACCAGAAAATGGTAAACATAATTTATTCGAGAATAAGTGGTGTGTTTTAATTAAAGACAAAAAAACTAATTTGAAACATTTAAATTTTTTAAACTCTTTTTGGAAAAAAATGGGTTCTAAAGTTGTTATTATGAACTCTGAAAAACATGATAAAATTTTTTCTATCACTAGTCACTTACCACATTTAATTGCATATAACTTAGTTAAATCTGCTCAAGATTTTGAAAAAAAACAAAAATATAGTTTAATTAAATATAGTGCAGGTGGTTTAAGAGATTTTTCTAGGATTGCAGCATCAAATGAGATTATGTGGAGAGATATTTTCTTTAATAATAAAAGAAATATTTCAAAAGCAATAGATTTATTTATTAAAAATTTAAATGAATTTAAAAAGGATATTAACTCAAAGAACGATAAGTCAATAATAAAGAAGCTTATTCAAACTAAAAAAGTAAGATCAAAAATTATTAAGTTAAAGCAAGATATTGATAAGCCGGATTTTGGAAGAAACTAATAATTTATTCTAGTAATTTTTTTTACCTTAAGAGAGGCTGTTTTTTCGATTCTATTAATTGTTTCAATTATTGGCATTATTATAACTTTTTTCTCAGGTCCATACGCATGAATTAATTGTTTGGAATTTAAGCATATGGCAACGTGACCTTTCCAAAATATGATATCCCCTTTTTTAAATTTTACACTTTTTAATTTTTTTTTTAAGTACTTGATCTGATCTTTAGTATCTCTGGGATAAAATAAATTATTGTAAACAAAAAATGTTTGTATTAATGCTGAACAGTCAATTCCTTTATATGTTTTTCCACCCCAAATATATCTCACATTTAAAAATTTTTTAAAAATTTTAATAAAATTTGTTTCTTTATGATTTATCCTCTGAATATTTTTTTTTTTTATCCATTTATTTTTCTCAATTTTGATATAATTCTTATTTTCTAATATAACTGATAATTTTGATCCAAATGGAAGCCAATAATTTGTACTAATTCCAGGTTTTTTGAAAATTCTTGCTTTAAGATCACTAACTTTATATTTGGGGTTAAATTTTTTGACGTATTTTGTATTTATCATATATCCAATATAATTATCAAATAAAGTTTTAATTTTAATCCAATTTTTATTTTTTGATAAAATCTTGAATTTCTCTCCATATATTATTTGAGAAGTTACCTCAGATAATTTTGAAGGTTTTTTATAGATATTAGAAAAACTATTTATAAAGTAAAAATTATTATTCACCAATCTTAATTCTATTTTTAATTATCCATAAACAAATCAATGAAGGGATTACCATTATAGTTGTTAATACAAAAAATGCTCCCCAATCTCCATTTAACCAGTCTACTAAAGCTCCGGAAGAGGACGCTAATGTAGTTCTTCCTGCAGTGCCAATTGAAGCAAGCAAAGCGTATTGTGTAGCTGTATAAGTTCTATCCACTAATAACGAAATGAATGCAACAAATGCTACAGTTGCAAAAGCTGCAGTAATATCATCAGCTATCACCGCGATTGCGAATAAAATCTCAGACTTTCCTGTCCACGCTAAAACTGCAAATAAAAGATTTGTTAAAGCCATTAATCCCCCTGCAAAAAACATTGTCTTAATTGTCCCGGCTCTCATAGCCATTATTCCACCCAACAAAGTAAATATCACAGTTGTTATCCAACCTAGACCTTTAGAATAGATAGCAATTTGACCTTTGGAAAAGCCAATTTCTTTATAGAAAATAATAGACATTCTTCCCATAAAAGCTTCACCTACTTTAAATAAAAAAACAAATCCCAAAATTCCTATCGCGATAGCAAAACCATTTTTTTTAAAGAAACTTATGATTGGTCCACCTATAGTTCCTGATATATAGGCAATGAAATTTGTAATTAAATTTCTTGATCCAAGTTTTTCTCCAATTAATCTATCTGTTTCTTTTTGATTTTTTTGTCTGTCAGTTTCAATTGGTTCATGAACAAAAAGTAATCCAATATTCATTAAGATAATTATGATACCTAAAACTAAAAAGGTTATTTGCCAATAATTTGCAATACCAAAATTTTCAAATAACTCAGCTGTAAATAGGGCAACAACTCCTCCTAATTTGTAACCTGTCCACCAACCAACAACAGCTATTGCAGCACCTGCAGCCATTGATTTTCCCTCATTTTCTCTAATTTGTTCAATTCTTAAAGCATCAACTGTAATATCTTGAGTTGCTGAAGCTATCGCTATAACTAATCCAACTGATATTAATAAGGCTAAATTTTGTGTAGGGTTTATAAAACTCCAAATTAATAGGCATATAACAATGATTATTTGCATAAGCACTATCCATCCTCTTCTATGTCCTAGTTTTTTTGTTAAAAATGGTATTTGAATTCTATCTACTAATGGTGCCCACAAATAATTAAACGCATAAACAGCAAAAATTAAACCTGCCCATCCAATTGTTGATCTACTAAGTCCTTCCTCTTTAAGCCAGAGACTTAAACTACTAGCAATTAAAACCCATGGAAAACCACTTATTGAGCCTAAGAGTAAAATTCTTAGCATTCTTATATCTTTGTAAACTGATAGGGACTCAAACCATGAAGTTTTTTGAACTGATGACATTATTAATTTCTCCAAAATGACGGTAAAAATAATACTAGTATAGCAAATAATTCAAGTCTACCCAAAATCATACCAAGAGTGAGTATCCATTTCGAAATATCTGGTAAGGAAGAAAAATTTCCATTGGGACCTATAATTGATCCTAAACCAGGTCCAACATTAGATATTGATGTTGCAGCGCCAGATATTGAAGTAATAAAATCAAGACCAGTTAATGAAAGTAAAGCAGTAATTATAAAAAAAATAATTAAATACATATAAATAAATGAAATTATTGAAGAAATAAATTTATTATCAACCGGGCTTTGATTATATTTTAGAACAAAAATACCCTTTGGATAAATTATTCTTTTAAGTTGATTGGAAATAAAATAATACAGAATTTGAATTCTAAAAATTTTTATACCACAAGTAGTTGAACCTGCACACCCACCAATAAACATTAATAATAAAAATATGATTATGGCAAAAGCTCCCCAATTATCAAATTGTGCATTGACATATCCAGTTCCAGTTAAAATTGAAATAACATTAAAAATAATAGATCTTAAATTTATTTGTGTAGAATTATTAATTGTTAAATATATTGATAATACAATAATACTAATTACTATTATTTTTATAAAAGTTTGAATTTGTATGTCTGAAAAAAATATTTTTTTATCACCACTTAAAAATTTAATGTAGGCAATAAAAGGTAAACTACCCAAAATAATAAAAATCATTGCTGATATTTCAATATAAGGATTATCAAAAAAACCAATTGATTCATTGTAATTTGAAAAACCGCCAGTAGCTATTGTTGTCATTGAATGAGTTAAACTATCGAAAATACTCATTCCTAAAATTTTATAAAAAAATGCACAAAGAAATGTTAAACTAGAGTAAATAATGATTAATCTAAGTGCAATTTCCTTAGATTTAGGAAGAATTTTTTCTGATGAGTCATTATTTGAAATTTTAAATAATTGCATTCCACCAACATTCATTATCGGCATTAGTGTTATTGCCATTACAATAATACCTATTCCACCAAGCCATTGAAGTAATGCTCGCCATAACAATATACCCTTTGGAGTATTTTCTAAATTTGCAATAATTGTTGATCCTGTGGTAGTAATCCCTGACATACTTTCAAAAAATGCGTTGGTGATTGAAAAATCAGCATCTGAAAATATAAAAGGTAAAGAACCAAAAACTGCAATACTTAACCAAGATAACGCTGTTAAAAGAAATGCCTGTTGTAAATTCAATTTTTTATCGTGATCTAAATTTGATAAAAAAAATAAAATACCAAATATAATAGTAACTATAGAAGCGCCCAAAAAAGATGCATCTATCTCATTATAAATAAACTGAATAATTATTGGAATCATCATAAAAATTCCAAGAATTATTTGCAAAATTCCCAGTGTAAAAAAAACTGTTTTATAATTAGACATTTTGAAAGAACATTATTTTATGGTAAATAAATTTCAACTCTATATGAATTAGCTTAATCATTTATTTGAGAATTTAAAAGAAATATTCATGATTAAAAAAGAAAATTTAGATAAAACTAGTGCTTGGCCATTTGTGGAGGCAAAAAAAATGCTTCGCGAAAGAAAAAAAATTATAGAAAAAAAAGGAAAAATTATTCTTCAAACAGGATATGGTCCAAGTGGTCTCCCTCACATAGGTACATTTGGTGAAGTTGCGAGAACTTCAATGATAGTAAATGCTTTAAAATATTTAACAGATCTTCCAACAGAAATTATAACTTTTTCTGATGATATGGATGGTCTTAGAAAAGTTCCTGATAATGTACCTAATAAAGAATTATTAGAAAAAAATTTGCATAAGCCTCTTACAAATGTTCCAGATCCTTTTGGAAAATTTAAAAGTTTCGGTGAACATAATAATCAAATGCTCAAAAATTTTTTAGATAATTTTAATTTTAATTATAAATTTAAAAGCTCCTCAGAGCTTTATAAATCAGGTTTTTTTAACACATCCCTTCAAGTTATTTTAGAAAACTATGATGAAATAATGAATATAATATTACCTACACTGGGAAAAGAACGTCAAAAAACATACAGTCCCTTTTTGCCCATATGTCCAGACTCAGGTCATGTTTTGGAAATTCCTGTTAAAGAAATTAACAAGGAAAAATCAAAAATTATTTTTGAAAACAATGGCAAATATTTAGAGAAAAGTATATTTGATGGAAACTGTAAACTTCAATGGAAAGTTGACTGGGCGATGAGATGGTATGCTCTTGACGTAGATTTTGAAATGTATGGAAAAGATTTGATCGAAAGCGCAATTTTATCAACAAAAATAATTAAATTAATTGGAAAGATTAATCCTTCTGGTTTTGCTTATGAGTTATTTTTAGATGAAAAAGGTGAAAAAATTTCTAAATCAAAAGGGAACGGTATTACAATAGATCAATGGCTTGAATATGCTTCTCCTGAAAGTTTATCTTTGTATATGTATCAAAACCCAAAAAGAGCAAAAAAATTATACAAGGAAATTGTTTCAAAAACAGTTGATGAATATTTAGAATTTTTAGAGAAAGCAAAAAATCAAGATGAATTACAAATCTTAATGAACCCTGTGTGGCATGTTCATAATAGTAATATACCTAAGGAAGAAATGATCATGTCTTTTTCTATGCTCCTTAATCTTGTCGAAACAAGTAATGCTGACAATAAAGATCTTCTTTGGAAATTTGTAAAGAAATATAAGAAAAATATTTCAGTAAAAGATTTTCCAATCTTTGATAAACTTATTGGATATGCAATTAAATATTTTGATGATGTAATAAAAATAAAAAAAAAATATAAAAAACCAAACGATAATGAAAAATTAGCTTTAAAAGCTTTAATTAAAACGCTTGATAAATGTAATGATGAAATGCCACCAGAAGATATTCAAACCTTAATTTATACAACTGGAAAAGAGAATGGATATTCAAAAAATTTAAGAGATTGGTTTAAATTAATTTATGAGGTTGTATTTGGCGATGAAAATGGACCTAGAATGGGATTTTTTATAAGTTTTTTTGGTGTTAAAGAAACAAAAGATCTTATAAAAAATAAAATTAAATAATGTTTTCAAATATAAGATCATTAATATTTAAGTTAGATCCTGAGACTGCCCATAATTTAGCAATTAAATCATTAAAATTTAATTTTGTACCAAATATTTCAAATGAAAATAAAAGTGACACTTTATTTAAAACCAAGTTATTTGGAAAGGATATTGATAATCCAATTGGCTTAGCAGCTGGATTTGATAAAAATGCAGAGGTATATAACTCATTATTTAAACTTGGCTTTGGATTTGTTGAAGTTGGGACAATTACACCTCTAAAACAATATGGTAATCCAAAGCCTAGAGTGTTTAGATTAGTTGATGATGAGGCATTAATTAATAGACTTGGTTTTAATAACCTAGGTGCAGAGAATATTGTTAAAAGGATTAGATTAAATAGACCAAGAGGAATACTTGGAATAAATATTGGACCTAACAAAGATACTGAGGATAGAACATCAGATTATTTAAAATGCTTTAAAATTTTTAATGATGTAGCAGATTATATTTCAATAAATATTTCATCTCCCAATACAGAAAATTTAAGAAAGTTACATGATCAAGTTAAATTAGATAATTTATTAAAAAGTATTAAAAAGGAGAGAGAAAATTTAAATACAAGCATTCCTATTGTTGTGAAAGTTTCTCCAGATATTGGTAATAATGAAATTGATGAAATATCACAAGTTCTATTAAGTAATAAAGTTGAAGGAGTGATTATTTCAAATACTTCTGACTCAACAAGAGATAATTTGAACAATATTCAAAAACATCAAAAAGGGGGACTATCAGGAAAACCAATTGAAGCAAAATCTACTCTTTTAATAAAAAAATTTTATAAATTACTTAAAGGCAAAATAAAGATTATAGGTGTTGGTGGAGTGGATTCTGGTTCAAGCGCTTATGAAAAATTTCTTGCAGGTGCAAATTACATTCAGCTTTATACTGGTATGGTTTACAGAGGTCCCAATATAGTAAGTATGATAAAAAAAGAGCTTCGAGAATTATTGTTAAAAGATGGAGTTAAAAATTTTAGCGAAATTGTGGGAAAAAAACCGAATAGCTAATTGTATTAAACTTGACGTTATCAATATCACACTTTATATATTCTGGTCGTTATGTCGAAAAAATGTGAGTTAACTGGAAAAATACCTATGAAAGGCCATAATGTTAGTCACGCTAACAATAAGACTAAAAGAAGATTTTTACCTAATTTAAAGAAAATAAAATTTACAAGTGAATTGTTAAAAAGAAGCCTAAAACTAACAGTTAGTAATGCAGGTGTCAGATCGGTTGATAAGAAAGGTAGTTTTGATGAATTCTTAAAGACAGTTAAAAATAAAAATATATCTCCACGTTTAAAAAAATTAAAAAAAAATTTATTAATTAAGTCACCATATCAAAAAAAAACTGTTCAATCTAAAACTGTTTAATGAATAAATCCTTTATTCTTCTATCTTTCTTGATGGGAGTAGTTGTTGTATCTTCAAATTTTCTTGTTCAATTTCCAATAAATTATTACGGATTAAATGAGATTTTAACTTACGGTGCATTTAGCTATCCCGTAGCTTTTTTAATTACTGATTTAGCCAATAGATCTTTTGGAAAATACGTTGCTAGAAAACTAGTTTATTTTGGTTTTATACTTGGTATTGGATTAACAATTTTATTCTCTACAAATTTTTCTGATTTAATATCAATCAGGATTGCAATAGGATCTGGTGTTGCTTTTTTAACTGCTCAACTTCTAGATGTTCAAATATTTGATAATTTAAGAAAAAAAAAATGGTTTGTTGCTCCACTGACCTCTTCATTGATTGGATCAACAGTTGATACTTTCATATTCTTTTTTATTTCTTTTTATGGAACGAATATACCATGGTTTACTCTAGCTCTAGGTGATTTGAGTGTTAAAATATTTGTTGCAATGATAATGTTAATTCCATTTAGATTATTATTAAAAACATTTAAACCTATTTAGATTTAATAAAAATACTTATAAGCTAAAATTTTGTAAGCTAATTTTGCAACTAAAAAATTATAAGAATTAAAACCTTTTATTGGAGCAAGTTCATTAATGTCTGCTCCAACAATATTAGAATTTTTTGCTGCAACTCTTATTATATTCAGAGTTTCATCCCAAAAAAGTCCTCCAGGTTCTGGAGTTCCAGTTGCTGGCATGATTGCTGAGTCAAGCCCATCTACATCAAAAGTTAAGTAAACAGTTTTATTTTTAATTAATTTTTTGAATTTATTTATATCCCATTTAGGTTTATCCTTTGCCCAAAAAATATTTATTCTTGATTTGTTTTTTTTTAAAAAAGGAATTTCACTTTTAGAAATATTTCTTATACCAAAGGAAATAATGGATACATTCTTATAATCTAAACATCTTCTGATAGCAGAAGCATGTGAAAATTTTTCCCCGTTGTAACTATTTCTCAAATCTGCATGAGCATCAAAATGTAATAAACAAATATTCTTAAATTTTTTCACAAAAGGCGTGATACAGCCAGGAGTAATGGAATGTTCCCCCCCGAATGTCATAGGGAAAAGTTTTTTATCTAAAATTTCTTTATTAACATTTGATATTTTTTGTAGAGCTTTATTCATATTTTTATCAATTTTAAAAGGTTTCAATGTTTTTATACCAATTTTTTTGTAAGGCTCACAATTTAATTCCTCATCATAAAGTTCTACTTGGTGAGAAGCTTTAATTATTTCTTTCGGGCCATTTTTTGTACCACTTCCATAACTTACAGTTTTTTCCAAACCAAATGGAACAATTACAACTTTTTCTTTAAAATTAAATTTATTATCAATTCCAAGAAAACCATTTTTATTTGAAAGATATTTCAATTTATTTACCCAAATATTTGAGAGAAATTTTTTTTATTTCTATTTTTCCATTCACCTCTATGATAAGCATCGCTAGCAATCAAAGGTAATACGCTAGTAGCTTCTGCAAAAACCATTTGTTCTTTTGTGGTATCTACTTTTCCCCAAGAGCTTGCCTCTTTTAATGTAGAACTACTACACGCACCATCTCTTGAGTCAGCAACAGTGATTTGAATAGCATATTTATGCATATCAACTTCCTTTCCCAATAGTTCAGCACATATGACTGTGTCTTGAATAAAATTTTTTGGAACTCCACCACCAATCATAAAAAGACCTGATCCTTTAGATTGTATTTTGATTTCTGTTAATTCACGGAATTCTCTTATGGAGTCTATAGTTATGTGTTTTTTTGGATTTTTTTCCTGATGCATAACTAGTCCGAATCCAGCACTTGAGTCTGTAAAAGCTGGACAAAATATTGGAACATTATTATCGTAAGCAGTTTCAATTAAAGAATCTTTTTTTACTGAATTTTTTTTCAAATACTTTCCAATTTCATAAATAAACTCTCTAGAAGTATAACTTTTAGGTTCTAAATTATCAGCGATTTCACAAATTTTTTTATCACATATTTGAAGCTCGTCTTCATCGATATAAGTATCATAAATTCTATCAATATAGTTTTTTCTTAATTCAGTATCATCTTGAAATTGTGAACCCTGATAATGTTTGAATCCAAGAGCTTCAAAAAAATCCATATCAATTATTGCAGCTCCAGTTGCTACAATTGCATCAACCATATTATATTTAACTAAATCTTTATAAATATTCATGCATCCAGCAGCAGAGGTTGAACCAGCTAATGTAAGAAATATTGTACAATTTTTATCTTTAAGCATTTCGTTAAAAATATTAGCAGCATTTGCAGTTTCTCTAGAAACAAAAGACATTTTTTTCATTGATGAGATTATTTTACGAGCGTCAAATGAAGTAATATCAATATGTTCTACAGGGTTTTTAAGTAAATCTTTTTTAATATTGTGACCTACTTTTTTTTCTGACATTAAGCAACCAAAGTAGCCTTATTGACGTCTTTATCATAAAGGCTCATTATTGGATTGTCTTCTACCTCATATATTTCATTTGAAAAGAAACCATTAAATTGAGTTCTAAACGTTAAACCGTATGCTCCTAGTTGACCTAGTTCAATATAATCATTTTCTTTTATATTGTTTGGCAAAAGAAATGGTCCTTTCATGTAATCCATACTATCGCAGGTTGGACCATAAAAATCAAAAGCAGTAAGTTTTTTTGATATGATTTTGTGAGTACTATCTTTTATCATTTTAGATGGATAAACAATATTTGGTGTACCAGCATCAAAAAGTGTACCATAAGTACCATCGTTAATATAAAGTTTTTGTTTTTTTCTTAAATTAATTCTTACGATTGTCGAACCACTTTCAGCAACAAGAGCCCTTCCTGGTTCACATATAATTTCTGGCAAATTATTTAGTTTTAAATTTTCTAAACTTTTTGTGATTTCAAGAAAATAATTATCTAAAGATTGCGGAATCAAATCTGGATATATAGTTGGAAATCCCCCGCCTACATTAATATAATCAGGCACAATTTTTGTTTTTTTAATAATACTGCCTATCTCGCTTATTCCTTTTGTATAAGAAATAGGGTGCATACATTGAGAACCAACATGAAAACTTAAACCAATTTTATTTGCATACTGTTTAGCAAGTCTTAATAATCCTGCTGCTTCTGTGTTTAATGCACCAAATTTTTTAGATAGGTCTATTTCTGCGTGTTCATTTGAAACTGCTACTCTTACAAAAAGTTCTAAATCTTTAGCACCACTTGTACTCTCAATTATTTTAATTAGCTCATCTTTAGTATCTAATGCAAATGTTTTTACTCCATATTTAAAATAAGCATCTTTAATACTTTCGTGACTTTTCACTGTATGCATAAAAGAACATTTTGCTGACTGACTAAATTTTTTTATAGCTTTAATTTCCTCTATTGAGGCGATATCAAACTGGTTAATTCCACTTTTAATAAGAGTTTTGATTACTTCTGGATGGGGATTTGTCTTTACAGCATATAAAATTTTTCCTGGGAATTTTTTTTGAAAAAATTTTGAGGTAGAAAGAATTGATTTCTTTCTTATACAATACACTGGTTTATCAGGTCTCAGTTGACTAACTAATTCTTCAACCGATTTAAATTTTTGCATCTAATGTGCCCCCCAAAAAAAATTTAATAAAAAAAAGCTTTTTATTTAAAAAAAACTTTAATATTTCGAGCAATTAATTCAATAATTATTCAATGTAAAGTAAATAATTAAGTATTGAATTGTGGAAAAAAATAACCATATAAATTTCATGAAAAATGAGCAAACACTACTAAATTTAAGTAATTTTGATAACAAATCATTGTTAATTGTTGATGATGATAACCCCTTTAGAGAGAGATTGGCTAGAGCCATGGAAAAGAAGGGTTTCGTGGTTATTCAAGCTGAAAGTGTACAAAAAGGAATCGAATCGGTAAAAACTAAAAAACCTGGTTTTGCCGTTATTGATTTAAGATTAAATGATGGTAATGGTTTGGAAGTTGTTAAAGAAATTCAATCATCAAATTCATCAAGCAGAATAATTATGTTAACCGGATATGGAAATATTCCAACTGCTGTAGCTGCAATAAAAGAGGGAGCGATAGACTATCTAGCTAAACCTGCGGATGCAGATGATGTAGAAAAAGCATTATTAGCCGATCCATCAAAAAAAGCTGCTCCACCTGAAAATCCTATGTCAGCTGATAGAGTAAAATGGGAACATATTCATAGAGTATTTGAGTTATGCAATAGAAATGTTTCAGAGACAGCCAGAAGACTTAAAATGCATAGAAGAACATTACAAAGAATTTTATCTAAACGATCACCTAAATAAATTTTCTAAATTTAATAATTTTTTTAGTAATTAAAAAAAGTAAAGAAATTTTAAAAATTTCAGCTAACATAAATGGTAAAACGCCTAGCTCCAAAATTGGTTTATCCCATCCTATAAGAGTTCCAAGCCACAAAACCCCAAAAAAATATATCGTTGAGACAGATATTAATAGTTTTATAATAATTATTAATTGATTATCATCTTCTCTTATCAAAGAAGCTAGATAACTTGCTGAAAGAAATCCTATTAGATAACCCATTGTTGGTCCCATAAAATAAGTCAAACCTATTCCTCTTTCTGGTGAATTAGAAAAAACTGGTAGACCTAGTATTCCTTCTAATAAATATAAACTTATTGTTGCAATAGCTATCTTACCTCCAAAACTTATTCCAATTAGCATAACCACAAATGTTTGCATCGTCATTGGCACTGGATAGAAAGGTATTTTAATCTTTGCAGATATTGCAAGAAGTATTGATCCAAAAAAAATAATAATTAGTGATTTAATTATCTTTGTTTGAGAATTTTGCTTTATTAGTTCCATAAAAAATAATACTCTTATTTTAATCGATAATCTATATTAATTTATAATGAGTAAAATTCAAAAAACTGATCATTTTTATTTAATTGATGGATCTGGATATATTTTTAGGGCTTACTACGCTTTACCACCTTTAACTAGAAAAAGTGATGGATTGCCAACAGGAGCTGTAAGTGGTTTTTGTAGCATGTTATTTAAACTTCTAGAGGATTCAAAGTCAGATAAAAATTTACAAAAACCGTCCCATTTCGCAGTCATTTTTGACTCAGCTAGAAAAACATTTAGAAATGAAATTTATAGTGATTACAAAGCTAATCGAGCTGAGGCTCCTGATGATTTAGCCCCACAATTTGAATATATCAGAAAATCTGTTTTGGCATTTAATTTACCATCAGTAGAATTAGTGAATTATGAAGCAGACGATTTAATTGCTACTTACGTAGATAAAATTTTAAGAGCAGGAGGAAAGGTAACTATCGTATCTTCAGATAAAGATCTTATGCAACTATATAAAAAAAATGTTCGAATTTATGATCCTATGAAAAATAAGTTTATAAATGATGAAGATGTCCAGAAAAAATTTGGTGTAGGCGCAGATAAAGTAATTGATGTTCAAGCTTTAGCTGGTGATAGTAGTGATAATGTTCCAGGAGTCCCGGGAATAGGGGTTAAGACAGCTGCAGAATTAATAAATAAATATGGAACACTTGAAAAGCTTCTAGAATGTGCAAATGAAATAAAGCAAAACAAAAGAAGAGAAACTTTGATTGAAAATCAGGATAAAGCAATAATTAGTAAAAAATTGGTGACTTTAAAACACGATGCCCCAATAGATAGAGATTTAAACGAATTTAAACTTAAGGAAATTGATAAGGATAAACTTTACAAATTTTTAAGAGAAATGGAGTTTAATAGGCTATTGAGCTCTGCTATTTCTGCTTACGGTGAACCTAAATTTTATAGCAGTAAGGATGAGGTTAAAACTGAAAAAAAACAAAACCCAATAAATAAAAATGAGTACTATTTAATAACAAAACCTCAAGAGATTGATAATTGGATAAAGGAAGCAGAAGAGGTTGGTGAGATTGCAGTTGATACTGAGACAAGCTCACTCGATCCTCATCAAGCTGATTTAATTGGAATCTCATTGAGCTCAAAGATTGGTAAAGCTTGTTATATTCCTGTAGGCCATAAATCAGATAAATGTATTGATAAAAATTTTGTTTTGGAAAAATTGAAACCTTTATTAGAAGATTCAAGTGTAAAAAAGATAGGACAGAATATTAAATTTGATTTTATTGTGTTATTTAATCAAGGAATAGAGCTTAACTCAATGGAGGATACAATGCTTATGTCTTATGCCTTGGACGCAGGCAAAAATAGACATAATATGGATACCTTATCTGAGATACACTTGGGTCATAAACCAATAGCTTTTAAAGATTTAGTTGGTTCAGGAAAAAAAGAAATTAATTTCAGTGATGTTGCTATTGATAAAGCAAAGGATTATGCTGCTGAGGATGCCGATATCACTTTAAGATTATATAAAAAATTCAAAAAAAACCTGAAGACAGAAAAAATGAGTAATATATACGAGGTTTTTGAAAAACCAATGATCAAAATTTTAGCATTTATGGAAATTGAGGGAATTAAAATAGATAGTAAATTTCTAAAAGTTTTATCATCAAAATTTCAAAAAAAAATACAGAAAATTCAAAGTGATGTTTTCAAAATTTCAAAAAAAGAATTTAATATAGCATCACCTAAGCAATTGGGAGAAATTATCTATAATGATTTAAAGATAGCCAATTTAAAAAAAACAAAAAAAGGAAGTTTTGCTACAAGTGCATCTGTTTTAGAAGATTTAGCTTTTAAAGGCCATAAATTTCCACAATTAGTCCTAGATTGGAGACAATTATCTAAATTAAAAAATACTTATTCCGAAACTTTGCCAGAGCATATTAATCCAAAAACGAGGAGAGTTCATACATCTTTTTTACTTGCTGCAACTTCTACAGGTAGACTGGCTTCAAGTGATCCAAATTTACAAAATATCCCAATTAAATCTGAGGATGGAAGAGATATTAGAAAAGCTTTTATTGCTGAAAAAGATTATTCATTAATTTCTGCAGACTATAATCAAATAGAAATGAGAATTTTAGCTGATATAGCAGATGTAAAAGAACTTAAAAAAGCTTTTAAAAATAATGAAGATATACATTCACTAACAGCTAGCCAAATATTTAATGTTGATATTAAAAAAGTAAATCAAGATCAAAGAAGAAAAGCAAAAGCAATTAATTTTGGGATTATTTACGGAATTTCTCAGTATGGTTTAGCAAAACAAATTAACGTAAGTAATTTTGAAGCAGAGGAATTTTTAAATTCATATTTTGCTAAATTTCCAGAAATTAAAGACTATATGGACAAAACAATAAAATTTTGTAGAAAAAGTGGTTATGTAAATAATATCTTTGGAAGAAGGTCTCATTTTATCAGTATTAATGATAAAAATTATAATATTCGAAATTTTCAAGAACGTGCTGCAATTAATGCACCCATCCAAGGATCTGCTTCAGAAATAATGCGATTAGCCATGATGAGGCTATCAAAGAGATTATCTGAAAAAAAATTTCAAAAAACTAGAATGTTATTGCAAATTCATGATGAATTAATATTTGAAACACCTAAAAACGAAGCGAAAAGAATCAGCAAAATTATTATCGAGGAAATGACAGGGGTAGCTAATAGTGATCAACATTCGTTTTCGATACCTTTGACAGTTGATATAAATATAGGTGACAATTGGGGTGCTCTACATTAATTTAAATTTAATTGCCCAAATTAGAACAATTTAGTATTTTTATATTCGTGTATGCATAAACAAACAATAGCTTTAATTGATGATGATAGAAATATTTTAACTAGTTTGAGTATAGCGTTAGAAAAAGAAGGTTTTAAAGTTCAAACTTATATAGATGGAGAAAGTGCTTTAATTGGTTTAACCAGAACTCCACCAGATTTAGCTATTGTTGATATTAAAATGCCAAAAATGGATGGAGAAGAATTATTAAAAAAATTAAGAAAAAAAACTTCATTGCCAGTTATTTTTTTAACTTCAAAAGATGATGAAATTGATGAATTACTGGGCTTAAAATTGGGTGCAGACGATTTTGTTAAAAAATCTGGAGGTTTTTCAATTAAAGTTTTAATTGAAAGAATAAGAGTTCAGTTAAGAAAGAAAGATTCAAAGGATATAATTGAGGAAAACAAAACTATAATTTCACATGGAAAATTAAAGTTAGATCCTTCCCAATTAGAATGCGAGTGGGATGGAAAACAATTGCCTGATAAATTAACAACTACCGAATTTCTTTTGGTAAAAGAATTAGCCAAAAGACCAGGTATTATTAAAGAAAGGGCACAACTTATGGACATAGCATATAGAGAAGACACTGATATTGAGGATCGTACTATTGATAGTCATGTTAAGAGAATTAGAAAAAAATTTAAAAAAGTTGATCCAAATTTTTCAGCTATTGAAACAAGATATGGAAGCGGATATAGATGGAATGTTAGCTAATGTTTAGCGTTCTCCTTAAAAATTTATCTATTTTAAAAAAATTTTTATTAATAAATTTGATTTTTTTTACAATTATTGGATTATTTACATTTTTATATTTAAAAAATGTACAGCCAAATTTAATAAAAAAAAAATCCTCTAACCATATAGAAATAATCAACAACACTATTGATAATTTAAATAGATTAGAGGTTAAATTTATTGAGGAAGACATAAGAAAATTTTTATTTTCAACTAGATTTCTTTTTCAGAACTTAGATAGAGTAATTTTTTTTGATAATGAACTTAATTTAGTTGGCGATACTGATACCCTTGATCTTGATCCTAGATCTTTTTCAAAAAGATTAGATTTAGTTGAATTAGAGGTATTAAGTGACGAAAAAACAAAAGAAATAATTGAAACAAAAAATATAGATATTGGAAATGATAATACTGTTTCTTTGAAAGATATTTTATTTAATTATGCTGGATCTAAGAATTATGGAATACCTTTTACTTTTACTCAAGATGAATTTAAAAAATTTAAATTAACGACAATAAAAAATGTAATGAAAGATGATAATAATGTAGGATATATAGCGATAAGTGAAAATGCAAATGATGTAAAAGCAGCAATTAATGAAAGAAAAACTTTTATTATTAGAACAGCTATAGCGGTAGGAATGGTAATAATAATTTTTTCATTTGTTTTAAATAGGTACTTTTTAAAACCTATAAAAAATTTAGTCAGTTATACAAAAACTATTAAAGATAAAAATTTAAAAGGCGGAAATATTGATAGTCTTAAATTACGAAATGACGAATTAGGATTATTATCAAATTCTTTAGATGATATGACTTTAGAATTACAAAAAAGAATTTCACATGCTGAAAATTTCTCTACAGATCTTGTTCATGAAATAAGAAATCCTTTAGCTTCTCTCAAAAGTGCATCTGAAATCTTACATGACACAAATGATATTGATCAAAGGATAAAATTAATTAATATTTTAAGTCATGATGTTCAAAGAATTGAAAGATTAATCACAGATTATTCCCAAATGTTAAAAGATGAAGTTGCATTAAGTAAGGAGAAAACCAAAAAACTTGATATAGAACCAATTATTAAATCAGTTGTTGATGACTTTAATAATATTTATAAAGTAAAAAGAGGAATTGATATCTCTTATAAAAATGATGGTAAAAATAATTATTTTATTAATGGTATTGAAAACAGAATTGAGCAAATAATTGCAAATTTATTGGATAATGCAATTTCATTTAGTGAGGACAATAAAAATATAGTTGTTAAAGTTTCAAAAAAAAATAATAAAGAGATTAATATCGATGTTCTAGATGAGGGACAGGGATTTAAAGAGAAAGATACTAATAAAATTTTTAAAAGATTTTATAGTAATAGACCAGATAAATTTGGTCAACATTCAGGCTTAGGATTGAATATAGTTAAAAATTTAGTTGATTTACATAATGGCTCAATAAAAGCAACAAATAGAATAGATAAGAAAGGTGCAAGAATGGAAGTCATACTTCCAACTGTATAAAGTCCTATTGATTAATTAATTCATTGTTGTTAGAAGATCTCCATCATGGAAGATTTTAAAGTAAAAGATATAACTCAAGCAGAATTTGGTCGTAAAGAAATTTCAATAGCAGAAAGTGAAATGCCAGGGCTAATGGCATTAAGAGAAGAATATAAGGGGAAGTTACCTCTCAAAGGTGCAAAAATTATTGGATGTTTGCACATGACTATTCAAACAGCAGTTTTAATAGAAACATTAGTTAATTTAGGAGCAGATGTTAGATGGTCATCTTGTAACATATTTTCGACACAGGACCACGCTGCAGCAGCAATTGCTAAGTCAGGTATACCTGTATATGCATGGAAGGGAGAAACTGAGGAAGAATATATTTGGTGTATTAAACAAACTATAGAGGCGAAGAAAGATTGGAAACCTAACATGCTTTTAGATGATGGTGGAGATTTGACTGCTATAATGCATAAAGAATATAAAGATCTATTAAAAGATGTAAAAGGCGTTTCAGAGGAAACAACAACAGGTATCAAAGCTCTTAATAAAATGGAAAAAAACAATTCACTTATGATACCTGCAATAAATGTAAACGACTCAGTTACAAAATCTAAATTTGATAATCTTTATGGTTGTAGAGAAAGCTTAGTTGATGGAATTAGAAGAGCTACAGATGTAATGATGTCTGGAAAAGTAGCAATAGTTGCAGGTTTTGGTGATGTTGGTAAAGGAAGTGCTGCATCTTTAAGACAAAGTGGTGCCAGAGTTTTGATTACTGAAGCAGACCCGATTTGTGCGTTACAAGCTGCAATGGAAGGATATGAAGTTGTTTTAATGGAAGAGGCTATTAGCAAAGCAGATGTAGTAGTAACTGCAACTGGAAATAAAGATATTGTGACTGCGGATCACATGAGAGAAATGAAAGATAGAGCAATTCTTTGTAATATTGGTCATTTTGATAATGAGATTCAAGTCGATGCTTTAAAAAATTATAAATGGACTGAGGTAAAACCACAAGTTCATGAAATAGAACTTCCAAACGGTAAAAGGATAATTCTTTTGGCAGAAGGAAGATTAGTTAATCTGGGATGTGCAACAGGTCACCCAAGTTTTGTGATGAGTGCTTCATTCACGAATCAAGTAATTGCACAAATAGAGCTTTGGAATAATTATAAAAAATACGAAAATAAGGTTTATGTATTACCAAAACATCTTGATGAAAAAGTTGCAACTTTACATCTTAAAAAAGTTGGAGCAAAGTTGACTAAATTAACAAAAGAACAAGCGGATTATATTAGTGTTGGCGTAGAAGGTCCATTTAAACCTGATGCATATCGATACTAATAATGAAAAGATAGATATTTCCTCAGAAAAATTGTTGGAAGAACTAGTAGCAAAAGTTTTTAAGAATATAAAATTAGGGGATATAATTTTTTTAATTGGAGAGATTGGAGTTGGGAAGACTACCTTTGTAAAATATCTTGTAAATGAGTTTCAAAAACAAAATAAACTTAAATTAACAGAGGTCACAAGCCCTACTTTTAATTTACTCAATGAGTATGATATAAATAATGTAAAAATTAATCATTATGATTTGTATAGAATTAAGTCCTCAAAAGAGATTGATAATTTGGGTATTTTTGAAAATATTTATGACTCAATTACTTTAATCGAATGGCCACAGATGATTGAAAAAAAACCTAAAGAGATTATAGAATTTAAATTTAATTATGAGAAGGATTACCAGAAAAGGTCAATTTGCATCAAGGGCCTTAGTATTTAAACATTTAAATGAAAAATAATTCAGTTTTAAAGAAAATTAAAGGTGATGCATCATTTAGAAATTTTTATAGAAAAAGGAGTAAAGACAAAACATCCATCATAGTATTTGCAAAAAAAGAAAAGCAAAAAAATTTAATTATCTATGATGCAATTAACAAAATTTTAAATAAAAATCAAATTTTAGCACCAAAATTATATTCATATAAATATAATAAAAATTTTATTGAGATTCAAGATTTTGGTAATGAAACAATTTTTGCACTAGTAAAAAAAGAGAGTAAAAAAAGTTTTTTTTACTTTAAAAAGATAATTAAAGAATTGAATAAAATACAAGCTATAAAAGATAAAAAAATTAAAACATTTCAAAATAAGACATATACTATTCCAAAATATGGAAAAAAAATTTTAGTAAAAGAAGCCAATTTATTTTGTGATTGGTACGCTAAAAAAGTTCTTTCTAAAGAAAGAAAACTAAAATTTAATCTTAAGTTTAAGAAAATTGTTAAAAAGCTTTCACAGAAAATTAAATTGAAAAATGATATTTTTGTCCATAGAGATTTTCATATTTCTAATTTGATGTATCAAGACAATAAAATTGCTATTATAGATAGTCAGGATGCATTAATAGGAAATAAAGCTTATGATTTAGCATCATTAATTGATGATGTAAGATATAAAACATCAAAATCATTTAAACAAAATGTTTATAAATTTTATATTAAGACACAAAAAAGTCTTGATAAAAAAAAATTTAAAAATGATTTTGAAATAATATCTGTCTTGCGAAATTTAAAGGTTATAGGTGTTTTTACAAGATTAGCGGTTAGATATCATAAAAAAAAATATTTAAAACTTATACCTTATACTTGGAGTCTAATTAAAATGAGAATAAAAGAAAATAAAAATTTTAAAGAGCTTAATGATTTATTAAAACAATTTTTCAAAGATAAAATTACATGAAAGTTAATACAGCTTTAATTCTTTGTGCCGGTTATGGAAAAAGACTTTTACCTTTGACATTAAAAAAACCCAAACCTCTTTTAGAGTTAAAACACAAGACACTTTTGGAAAAATGCATAAATTTAATTGCTAAATTAAATGTAAAAAAAATTATTATCAATACATTCTATATGGAAGAGCAAATTTTTGAATTTGTAAAAAAAAAAAATTTTTCAATAGATATCGAAATTATTAGAGATGGGAAAAAAATATTAAATACAGGTGGTGGAATTTTGAACATGATACAAAAGTCGTCTGATAACGATTTTTTAGTTTTTAATCCAGATACAGTATGGAGTGAAAATTATTTGGATGAAATTTTGAAAATGGAGAATTTTTATTTTTCAAATAAATTAAATAATATCCTTTTGCTAGTAAAAAAAGATTTATGTTTTGATAAAAATTTGAAAGGCGATTTTGATTTAAAGATTAATCAAATAAATAGAGATAATAAAGAATTTACTTTTATTGGATGTCAAATCTTAAATAAAAAGTTATTTAAAAATTATAAAGTTAATGATTTTCCAATATCAGAGATTTGGAATAAATTATTATCAAGAAATCAATTAAATGGTTTTGAAAGTTTAAATAAATTTTACCACTTAACAAATTTTGAAGTTTTTAATAAACTAAAAGATCTTTAGATCTATCTTTATCTAAGTATTCACAATCTATAATACCTAGCTCATCATTGAATTTTATTACTAAAGGATTTCCAGTAGGAATTTCTAAATTTAGAATTTGATCGTTATCTAATTTAAATAAATATTTACACAAAGCTCTTATCGAATTTCCATGAGCTGAAATTAAAACATTTTTTTTAAACAGTTTATTTTCAATTTCTTTTTTATAAAATTTGATAACTCTTTCATATGTATCTTTTAAGGACTCAGTATCAGGAATAATAATTCCAGGTATATTTTTGTAAGTTTCAATATTATTTGGATGATATAAACTTTTTCTATCTAAAGGTTCTGGTTTAATATCCCAAGATCTTCTTAACTTATGGACTTTTTGTTCTCCTAGTTTTTTAGCCATTTCAATTTTATTCAGTCCAGTAAGGGCACCATAATGTCTTTCATTTAGCTCCCAAGCTCTAACAAAATTATTTTGATCGTTTAAAATTTTTTGAATAATCTTTAATGTATCGTTTGCTCTTAGTTGTAGAGATGAATAGTAAAGGTTAATTGTAATATTTTTTTCTTTTATTAGATCTCCTGCTTTTTTTGCTTCTGATATTCCTTTCTCTGTTAAGTGAACATCCACCCATCCAGTAAATCTTTTTTCAAGATTCCAAGTACTTTGGCCATGTCGAATTAATATTAAATAATTCATTAGATTGATTATTATTTTAATATAAATAAAAACTACAATATATGTTTAATAAATTTTTTTCATTTTTAAAAACAATTTTTTATATTGCAAATTTTGTATTAATTTCCCTTTATATCTTTCCTGGAAGCATACTTGGATGGTTGTTTTATGGAAATGCTGGTTTACAGCCACAAATTACATCTGATTTCTTGGTATCCTCTAATCATGTTTATGCATTTATTTTACTATCAATTTTAGGATATTTTTCATATGAAAAAACAAAATTAAGTTTTTTGTTCATTTATTTATTTTGTCTCGCGATTTGCTTAGAGATATTACATTTAGTAATTCCAAACAGAGGTTTTGAGTTTTCAGATTTATTTGGAAATTTATTAGGAGTTATATTAATTTATTTTTATTACTTAGTAAAAAAATATTTATTCAAACGTATTGATGAAAAATAAATTTTATAATTATACTCTTATTTTTATATTAATTTCTCTTCTATCTTGTTCTTCCATACCTAAGAATACATCTGACAGTTGTTCAATTTTTGATGAAAAATACTTTTGGTATAAGCATACTAAAAAGGTAGAAAAAAAATGGGGTACTCCAATATATATTCAATTAGCTATAATTAAAATGGAGTCGGATTTTGATTGGTTAGCTAAACCTGGTAGAACTAAAATTTTTAAAGTAATACCCTATAAGCGACTTTCAAGTTCATTTGGTTATTCACAAGCAATCAAAGGAACTTGGGAACAATATAAAAAAGAAACCGGAAATAAATTAGCGTCAAGAGTAAGATTTAAAGATAGTGTTGACTTTATTGGTTGGTATACAAATAAAACTGAGACTATTCTAAAAATTTCAAAAAAAGATGCTTTTAGACAATATCTTGCTTATCATGAAGGTTGGGGGAATTATAAATATTATAAAAAGAATAAAAAAGTAATAAAACTGGCTAAAAAAGTAGAGAAACAATCAAATATTTATAAAAACCAACTAAATAAATGCAAAAATATTTTGAGTAGAAAAAAGTTTATTATTTTCTAATTAGTTCTTTCTTTAATTCCAAATCAACCGCATCAATTCTTTTAGTATTTTTTGCAAGAGCTAAGTACATAGCTGGTGTTATGTATAATGTAAAAAAAGTAGAGATAATCATACCACCTAAAATAGTTGCACCAACTGCTAACCTCGATCCTTCACCGGCACCTGGACCAAAATTTCCAATTACTAAAGGCAACATTGCTATCATAGTACTGAGAGACGTCATAATTATCGGTCTAAATCTTACACTGCAAGCTTCTTTAACTGATGACTCGATGTTTTTTCCTGCTGTTCTAATTTGATTAGCAAAATCAACAATAAGAATACTATTTTTAGTCGATATGCCTATTAGAATAATTAATGCAATTTGAGAAAAAATATTTATCGAAGTATTTAAAAATAAAATAAAAACTAATCCTCCAAAAATAGCAAGTGGTACTGTTAAAATTATTATGAATGGATGTATAAAAGAATTGAATGTTGCTGCCATTACTAAATAAGCTGTCAGTAAAGCTAAGGCAAAAATGATCAACATTTCATTACTTGTTTCTTTAATTTCCTCAGATTTCCCTTTCCAAGTAATTTGATTTTTTGGAGCGAGAATTGCCATCTCTTTTTCAAAAAATTTTATTGCTTCAGTTAAAGTATAGTTTTCACTTAAATTCGCAGAAATTGTTATTGCTCTTTGTCTATTATATCTAGCCAACTCCTTAGCTGAACCTTCTTCTTTAAAACTTATCAAATTAGCTAATGAAATGAGTTTACCACTAGTTTCTGATCTTACAAAAATTTTTGAAATTCCTTCTTTATTTCTTCTATCTGACAGATATTGTTGAACAACTATCGGATATTCTTTACCCAACCTATTGAAGGTTGTAATTTTCTTACCACCATAGAGAGTTTCGATAGTTTCACCTATAGATTTAGTCGATATTCCAAGATCTTTAGCCTTATTTTTATTTATTATTAATTTAACCTCAGGTTTGTTTCGATTATAATCTGATTCTACTCTAGAAAGATTTTTGTTTGATCTTATTCTTTGAATTACTTTTTTTTGAATTTCTTCAAGTTCGTCATATGTATTTCCATAGATCACCATTTGAACTGGTTTATTGTAATTTGACACTCTTATTGATTGAGGAGATATTGGAAATGCTAAGGCTTGAGGCAAGGTAACAATTTTACCTATAGCCTCTCTTAAAACAACTTGTTGCCCTTTACTTCTATTTTTCCAGTCATCTAATAGGGCAATTATTATAAAACTATTGTAGGAATTAGCAGAACTTCCAAAGCCAGGTACTCTCATTATAAATCTCGAATAAGGACTATCCTCTGCTTGTAAAAGAGGTATCAACCTTGCTTCAACTTTTTGAGCTTGTTCTTGCGTATATTCAAAAGAACTTCCTTCATCTGTCGCTCCAATAATTAAATATGCACCACGATCTTCTAAAGGTAATAATTCTTTTTTCGAAAAACTAAATAAAAATACAGATATGGCAATAATAAAAAAAATGAAAAAAATTACTGCCCTAGTTTTATTTATTACTATGCTTAACGTCTCTTTATAAAAATTAGCAAAAATTAAAAAAATTTTTTCAAATTTTTCTATTAGGCTTTTCTTAGATGATGTTTTGTTCAAAAATTTACTTGCTAGCATTGGCGACAGAGTAAGGGCAACAAATGAAGATACTACTATAGAAAATGATAATGCAATTGCTGTTTCTCTGAATAAAGTTCCTGAAATTCCTTCAATAAAAATTAATGGTAGAAAAACTGCAATCAAAATTAAGGTAGTTGCAATAATTGCAAATGAAATTTGTTTTGATCCCTTGTATGCAGCAACTAGAGGTTTTTCACCATTTTCTATCCTTCTGTATATTGCATCGGTCATTATAACTGAGTCGTCTGTAATTATTCCAATAGCTAAAATAAAACTTAAAAGAACAAAAATATTTATTGATAGTCCAAATATATAAAGACCCAAGAATGATGCTATTAAACTTACAGGAAGAGCAATTGCTGGTACAATAACTGCTTTAAGATTTCCTAAAAATAAATAAATTATTAAAACAACCAATATAAAAGCAATTATTAAAGTTTTATAGACTTCTTCTATTGCAGCTTCAACATAGTTTGCCCTATCGAAAGAAACTCTTAAATCTAACTCTTCAGGCAGAGTTTTTCTAACTTCGATTAATCTTTTCTTGATATCATTTGAAAGCTCGACAGTTGAGGCGCCACTTCTTGCATAAATTCCAATTCCAACAGTTTTTAAATTTATTTGATCTTTTGTTTGTGCTTTAAAAAGAGTTTTTTCAGAGACTGGACCGAATTCAACATTTGCAACATCGGATAGTAATATAACTTTATTTTTAGTTTTTTTAATTGGTAACTGTTTAATTGTTTCTATATCATTATACGATTTATCTAGATTAAGCGTTAGATCGATATTATCTGCTTCTAGAGTCCCTGCTGGATGACTTATATTTTCTCCAAGCATAGCAAGTTCTACTTCTTTGATAGTTAAATCATTAGCGGCAAGTTTAATTGGATCAATCCAAACTCTTATACTCAATTCTCTTAGTCCTCCAACTAATATACGACCAACATTTTTAATACTTGAAAATTGATCAATTAAATATCTTTCAGCATAATCACCTAACTCAAGGTCACTCCAAGTGGAAGAAGATAGAGATAACCACATAGTGGTTGTAAAACCAGCTGCTCTTTTTAATATTTGAGGAGGATCAGATTCAGATGGCAAATTATCTACTACCCTGGCGACTCTTTCTCTTATATCGTTAGCAGCATTATCTAAGTCAATACTAGTATCAAATTCAACATTAATTGTGCTTCTTCCATTTTCAGATTTGGAGTCGATATTTTTTATGCCTTCAGCACCCCCAATAACATCTTCAACAGCTTGAGTTACCTCTTGGTCTACTATTGATGCTGCGGCAGATTTATAGTTTACTTGAACCTGAACAACAGGTGGCTGTATTCCATCTGGTAGTTCTCTAACAGGTAATTTCCAAAAAACAAATAAACCGAAAATTATTAAAATTAGAGACATTACCCAAGAGACTGTTGGTCTTTTTATGCTTAATTCAGTAATAAACATTTATTTTTTAATTGGTTTTATTTTGCCATTAGGTCTCACTTTTTTTAAACCTTCAGCAACAACAATATCTTGTAGGTTTAATCCAGAGATTATTTCAATATTTTTATCGTCTCTAAGACCAGTTTTAACCTCAGTTTTTAAGGCAAGATTTTCATCATTTATTTTATACACAAAGGATTTTTCACCTTCTATCATTACGCTTGTGTCAGGAACACTTAAAGAGTTTCTTAAATTGAATTTAACGCTTACCTCTAATAAAGACCCTGAAATCAAATCTTGTTGTTTATTTTCTACTTTTATTCTAGATAATAAACTTCTAGTATCAGCATTAATTCTACTTGAAACAAAATCCACCTCACCTTGAAAAAATTTATTTTTGTGGCTTGATATTTTAATTTCAACTGGGAGCCCTTTTTTTATAAACGCAGAGTAATTTTCAGGTATTTTTATGTCAGAATAAATAACAGAGTTATCGTCGAGTGTAATAATGAAAATATTATCAGATACTAAAATATCTTCTGTAATGCCTGTATAACCTAGAACACCTGAGAATGGGGCAATTATATCTCCACTTTTTAACTTAATTAGAACTTCACCTTTTTTAATATTGCTTTTAAGTTTTAATTCCTCCATAAGATCACTTTTTTTTATTTTAAAACTTTTAGATTTATTTGAAATGGCAGTACCAAAAGTTTCAATTTTATTTGAAAATTCTTTATTAACAACTTCGGTTACTATTATTCCTGGAGGTGGCTGTTTACTAAATTTTTTTTTGAAATGATTCCCAATCATTGTTCGACTAGTAATCACTATCGCAATTATTAAAAAAAAAGTGGTAATTATGTAAATTGTTTTTGTTGATCTTTTCATTTTAAATTCAAATTATGCCGTATTCAGCCCAGGAGCCATCATAAATACAGGGTTGATATTTATCATTTATTAAAGAATAAGCTAGTGCCAAAACACACGCAGTAACTCCAGATCCGCAAGAAAAAACAATATCTTTTTCATTTAAATCTTTTATGAATGGTTTAAATACATTTTTAAGTTCATCTTTATTTTTAAAAGTTTTATCTTTGTTAAGACAATGATTAAAAGGAATACAAAAAGAATTTTTAATAGATCCACTTCTCAAACCTTTTCTGGGCTCAGGTACTTTACCTTCAAATCTTTCTTTACTCCTACCATCAATAACTTTGAATTTTTGAGATTTAATATTTTCTTCAATTGAAATTTTGTTTTTAACTAGTTCTTTTTTTTCATTACTTTTGTAATCTGAAATTTTAACTTTGGGAATATCAATAGTAACATTTCTATTTTCATTGATCCACTTCTTCAAACCTCCATTTAGTATATGAACTAAATTAGGATTATGTCCAAAATAAATAAAATTAAACCAACAACGACAGGAACTCACTACATCCGAGTTATCATAAATTACAATTTTATCTGATTGGTTAATTCCCATTTGAGAAACTATTTTTTCCCAATTATTCTTATCTGTAAGCATATGAGGAAGGGTTGTATTTTTTTGGGAATTTTTATCTAGATCAAAAAATAAAGAACCAGAAATATGTTCCTTAATGTATTCTTCATATCCATTTCTTTTCGTTTGAGGCATGTGCCAGGAACAATCAATTATTTTTACATCGTTGAAATTTTTTTCTAACCATTCTGTTTCAACTAATGACATTTATCTTTTTTCTAAATATTTTTGATGATATTCTTCAGCAGGACAATAATTTTTAATTAATGAAATTTTAGTGACAACTTTCCCAGATAATCTCTCATTAGTATCCTTCAAAATTTTTTCAGCTATTTTTTTTTGATTATCATTTAAATAAAATATTTCACTTCTATATTGAGTTCCAAAATCTGGCCCTTGAGAATTTAAAGTAGTAGGATCATGAATTTGAAAAAAAATTTTTAAAATTTTTTCATAAGTTATAATTTTTTCATCAAAATCAAGTTTTACTACTTCAGCATGATTAGTATCACCAGTGCATACCTCTTTATATGTTACTTTTGGATTTTCACCTCCGCAGTATCCAACTTCTGTTTTTATGATACCTTCAATTTTACTAAATTTTATTTCAGGTCCCCAAAAACATCCAAGAGCTAAAACTGCTATTTCCATTGATTATAACTTAAATTAATTTACAAATTATTCATATGCTAAGTAAAAATCAATTAGGATTTTTGTACATGTTTTTGTCTATTTGTGCATTTTCAATAATGGATGTGATTGTAAAATGGTCTGTAGATTATCCAATTGGACAAGTGCTTTTTTTTAGGGGCTTTTTTGGAATTGTGTTTTATTTTTTTATTATTCCAAAAAATAGATTACATGATTTTTATATTACGAAAAGAGCAGGCTTACATTTTCTAAGATGTTTTTCAGGTTTAATAGCCTTAGTTGCTATATTTATTGCTTTAAGAAGTTTACCACTAGCAACGGTGGTAAGTATTTCTTTTGCAGCACCAATTTTCACTACGATTTTTTCAATTTTTTTATTGAGCGAGAAAGTCGGAATATATAGATGGTTAGCAGTGATTATAGGATTTATTGGTATTTTGATAATTACAGAGCCAGGCATTACCAATCTAAATATTTATTATATTTTTCCAATTATTTTTTGTTTAGGTCTTTCTTATGTTGCTATAACAATAAGACAATTGTCTACATCCGAACCAGTTTGGTTAATTTCATTTTATTTTTCCTTATCAATAACTCTTCTGAGTTTTTTTACTATTCCACAGGGATGGATAATGCCAGATTTAAAAGACTTTCTAATTTTATCAATGATAGGAATTTTTGGTGGTGTTGCTAACTTATGGTTATCTCAATCATATAAATATTCAGAGGTTTCTTTAGTTACTCCTTTAAAATATTTAGCTTTAGTATTTGCGATTATATTTGGGTATTTTATTTGGAACGAAATCCCAACAATTAAAACATTAATAGGGGCATTATTAGTAATTGTTTCTACAATGATTATCTTCAGAAGAGAGATTTATAACAAGAATATTATTACTTCAAAAACTGTCAATGACTAAAGTTCCCAAATATTGGAATAAAGCTAAATTGTATCTTTCAAAAAAAGATAAAATAATGAAGAATTTGATTTTAAAATATAAATCTCCATCTGAAAAAATTTTAACAACTCGAAAAGATATTTTTTATTCATTGTGTAAAAGTATTATTGGCCAACAAATTAGTGTAGTGGCTGCGGATTCAGTTTTTAAAAGATTTAGACTATTGTGCAAAAATAAGATTAATTCAAAAGTAGTCATAAAAATTAAGAATTCTAATTTAAAAAAGTGTGGCTTAAGTAAACAAAAAGTAAACGGAATAAAGAATTTAGCACTACAAATTTCAAATAATACTTTCAATCCTAAATTGATTAGTAAAATGGATGATGAAGAGGCTATTTTATATCTATCAAATTTAAAACAAATAGGCAGATGGTCAGCTGAAATGATTTTACTTTTTACTTACAATAGACCAAATATTTGGCCTATTCAGGATATAGGTCTTTTAAGGGCAATATCTAAAAATTATAAAAAAAAGTATTTACCCCCTGAAAAATTTGTTGAAATACTAAAAAAAAGGTTTTCACCTTATTGCTCAGTAGCTACATGGTATTTGTGGAGAAGTATAGATCCAGAGCCTATTCAGTACTAAATCCTTCAACTACCTGCATATGTCTCTTTGTTGTGTCTTTGGCAAGATCCCAACCTGCCTGATATGCCTCTGATTTTTGACACTCAATAGCTTTTTCATAAGTTGGAAATTCCCATACAACAGTTCTAATAAAATTATCACCCTCAAAGTTTTGATAATTACCACCTCTTATTAAGGGTTTTCCACCAAAACTTTTAATTATTGGCGTGACAGTTTCTGCATATCTTTTTAAATTTTCTTGATTATCTATTTTAAAATATAAACTGATCCAATATCCTTTTTTCATAATTCTATTTTAATATTTCCTCTAATCTAATTGAAGCAATTTTTTTAACTTGAAGTTTTGCTTCTTCAAATTCAATAATATAATTATTCTTAATTCTTTCTTTAAAATTTTTAAGAACTTCAATTTTTGTTTTACCCTTTACAGCAATAATAAAAGGAAATCCAAATTTTTCTTGATAATCTAAATTAAGCTTCTCAAATTCCATTAATTCCTCTTTTGTGCATGAATTTAATTTTGCATCAGCTTGTTCTTTGGATGAAAAGGATGTTAGTTTTTTTTCAATAGCTAATTTAGGATGTAAATTAAAGATATTGATTATTTTTTTATCGGAGCTTTTGTCATATATATTCATCATTTTTACAATTAAATCATTTGAGTCTTTAAAGGGTTTTAGGTTAAAAGCTTTATCTGCGATCCATTCTGACTTTTCAAATATATTTCCAAAAATTGATAAGAATTCTTTTTTTGGCAATAGATTTATATCTTCAGCTAATTTCATTAGTGTTCAATTATAAGATTTAATATATTTATTATGAAATTTTTGTATAGTATATACCTAATTGTATGACTAAACTTACAACACATGTTCTTGATATTTATTCTGGAAAACCAGGAAAAGGGATAAAGGTAGATTTGTATTTTATCTCTGGAGAAAATAAAAAGAAGCTTAAAAGTGTTATTTTGAATAATGATGGTCGCTCTGACGAACCTTTAGCAGAAAAAGATGAATTAAAGGTTGGTAAATATGAACTTATATTTTTTGTTGGGGAATATTTTAAAAATATAACAAATAGAAATGATTTAAAATTTCTTGATGATGTAGTTATAAGATTTGGAATTTCAGACAATAAAGTGCATTACCATATTCCATTATTAGTTTCCCCTTGGAGTTATTCAACATATAGAGGAAGCTAATGGTTTCCGATACAATCCAATTTTTATTAAATAATAAAATTTATAAAATAAGAAATCCTGATCCTAATAAAACAATTTTAAATTATGTTCGTAATGATCTAAAAAAAACTGGCACAAAGGAGGGCTGTGCTGAAGGTGGCTGTGGAGCTTGTACAGTCGTGCTCGGTGAATTAAATGAAGATAAAGTAATTTATAAATCTATTAATGCTTGCATAAGTTTTTTACCAATTTTAAATGGCAAACAATTAATTTTAATAGAGGATTTAGTTTATAAGAATAAGCCTCATATAGTTCAGGAAGCTTTAATTAAATTTCATGGATCACAATGTGGATTTTGTACCCCAGGTTTTACGATGTCGTTATTTGCAATGCGAAAAAATTATAAATCAATAAATAATGAAATTATTGAAGAAGCTTTATCTGGAAATTTATGTAGATGCACAGGTTATAGACCAATAATTGATGCTGCAAAAAGTTTAAAGAATAAAAAAGATCAAGATCACTTTAAAAAAAATCAAAATAAAACTATTCAATTATTAAAAAAAATTAAAAATATTGATATTGAAATCAATCATCAAGGTAAAAAATACTTTGCTCCAAAAACGATTTTAAATTTAAGGAAAATATTAAAAAAATATCCTAATTCAAAAATCTTAAGTGGAGGAACTGATCTTTCTCTTGAAGTAACTAAATTTAGAAAAGATATCAAAACAATTATTTCGTTAAATTCTGTAAATAAACTTAATTTTATTAAGAAAAACAAAAACTTAGTGGAAATTGGAGCAACAACATCTCTTTTTGAATTTCAAAATCTTATCAAAAAATATTTTCTAGATTTTTATAATATTCTTAAAAGATATGGGTCAGTCCAAATTAGAAATGTAGGAACAATAGCAGGAAATATAGCCACTGCTTCTCCTATTGGAGATACGCTTCCTCTATTATTATCATTAGATGCTAAAATTGTTATTCATGGAATTAACACAAAAAAAACTTTACCTTTAAATCAATTTTTTACATCTTACAGAAAAACAAAATTAAAAAAAGGTGAATTTATCTATTCAATAAAGATACCTTTAAATAAAAAAAATATATTTAAAGCTTATAAAATTTCAAAAAGATTTGATGACGATATTTCATCCGTGTGTGGGTCATTCAGTTTTTTTATAAAAAAAAATATAATTACAAAAGCTTCAATAGCATATGGTGGTATGTCTGAAATACCAAAAAGAGCATTAACAATAGAGAAAGATTTAATAAATTCTGAATTTTCTGAAAATACATTTAGTAGAGCGTCTAACCTTATTGATAAAGATTTTTCTCCATTAGACGACATGCGAGCTAGTAGAAATTACAGATTAACAGTTGCAAAAAATTTATTATTAAAAGCTTTTTACGAAATTAAAGAGAAAAAAAATATTAGGATACAATCATGAAAAATGAGCAACTATTAAAAGGGCAAAGTATACCACACGATAGTGCTAATAAGCATGTGACTGGTTTAGCTCAATATACAGATGATGTTAGTGAGCCATTAAATACTCTTTATGGAGCTATTGGATGGAGCAAAAAAGCTCATGCAAAAATAAAAAAGATTGATTTAAAAGATGTTAAAGAAAGTGAAGGAGTGATATCCATTATCACTTATAAAGATATTCCAGGAAGAAATGATGTTGGTCCAGTCTTTGATGGAGATCCAATATTTCCAAAAACAAAAATTGAATACTTTGGTCAACCTTTATTTGCTGTTGCAGCAATTTCGACTGAATTAGCAAGAAAAGCTGTTTTAAAAGCTAAAATCACCTATGAGGAATTAAAACCAATTGTTACCATAGAGGATGCATTGAAAAAAAATAATCTTCTATTTGAACCTAGAATTATTAAAAAGGGTGATCCTCAAAACAAAATAATTAAATCAAAAAATAAATTAAAAGGTAAGTTTAATACCGGTAGTCAAGAACATTTTTATTTAGAAGGACAAGTTTGCCTAGTCATTCCCCAAGAAGATAATAATTTAACAATTTACAGCTCAACACAACATCCCTCTGAAACGCAACAGATTGTCGCTAAGATGTTAAAACAAAAAAGTAATTCTATTACAGTAATGGTAAGAAGAATTGGTGGTGGATTTGGTGGTAAAGAAACAAACTTTATGACAGCTGCAATTTGTGCATTATTATCACATAAAACTAGTAAACCAATTAAATTAAGATTGGATAGAGATGACGATATTATAATTACTGGTAAGAGACACGACTTTTATTCTGAATACGAAGTTGGATTTAATGATAATGGTAAAATAGAAGGGCTGAAGCTTAAACTTGCATCTAGATGCGGAATGTCACCAGATTTATCTTATGCTATTAATGAGAGAGCTTTGTTACATTTAGATAATGCTTATTATTTATCAGATTTAGAAGTTAAAAATTATCTTTGTAAAACTAATACTTCATCTTCAACAGCATTTAGAGGATTTGGTGGAAATCAAGGTATGATGGCTATAGAAAATATAATCGATAACATAGCCAGATTTTTAAAAAAAGATCCTAGTGAAGTAAGAAAAAATAATTTTTATGGTTTAAAAGAGAGAAACATTACTCATTATGGGATGAAAATTAATGATAATGTAATTCATGATATTTTTAAAAATTTATTAGATAAATCAAATTATAAAAAAAGATATGAGGATATTAAAAATTTTAATTTAAAAAATAATTATAAAAAAAAAGGTATAGCTTTAACACCTGTAAAATTTGGTATTTCTTTTACAACCATCCACTTAAATCAAGCTGGGGCGTTAGTACATATTTATACAGATGGTAGTGTTTACTTGAATCATGGGGGTATAGAAATGGGTCAAGGAACTCATACTAAAATTGCACAGCTTGTGGCTAATACGTTTGGTTTACCTTTTGAAAAAGTGAAAATTTCATCAACAAATACCTCTAAAGTTCCAAATACATCTGCTAGCGCTGCATCTTCCACAACAGATTTAAATGGTGCCGCTACTTTAAACGCAGCTGGAAAAATTAAAAAAAATATAAATAATTTTATAAGAGATAAGTACAAGATTTATTCAAAAATTGAACCTATTTATAAAAATCAAAATATTTATTTTGGAAATAGAATATTTAATTTTAAAAAGATAATAGAAGAAGCTTACTTAAATAGAATTTCTCTTTCTTCATCAGGATTTTATTCAACACCAAAAATTAATTTTGATAAAAAAAAATTTCATGGAAGACCATTTTATTATTTTTGTTATGGTGCTGCAGTATCGGAAGTTACAGTTGATACACTTACAGGAGAGAATAAAGTTGATAGGGTCGATATAGTTCATGATGCGGGAAATGCAATTAATCCAGCATTAGAACTTGGTCAAATTGAAGGTGGTTTTATTCAAGGCCAAGGCTGGTTAACAATGGAAGAAGTAGTTTGGGATAAATCTGGTAAATTAAAAACCTTTTCACCATCCACATATAAAATACCCGCAGTCACTGATACACCTGATAAGTTTAATGTAGAGATTTTTGAGAAAGGATCTAATGTTGAAAATGTTGTAAATAAACAAAAAACTACTGGAGAACCTCCTTTAATGCTTGCGATGAGTGTTTTTTTTGCAATTAAAGATGCAATAGCATCTGTGGTAGACTACAAAAAAACACCAAATTTAGATGCCCCAGCAACTCCCGAAAAAATATTAATGAGTATAAGTGAACTGAAAAGCAAAATTTAGTTATATGAAAGATAAATCAAAATTTATGTTAAGAGCAATTGATTTATCACTTCAAAGTGCAAAAACTAAAGGTGGGCCATTTGGCTGTGTAATAGTTAAAGAAAACAAAATTATAGCGGAAGGTTTTAATCAAGTTACCTCAAATAATGACCCAACTGCTCATGCAGAAATTGTAGCAATTAGAAATGCATGTAAAAATTTAAATGATTTTTTTTTAAAAGGATGTGATCTATATTCAACTTGTGAGCCGTGTCCTATGTGTTTGTCAGCGATATATTGGGCTCATATTGATAACATCTTTTATGCTAACACCAGAATGGATGCTAAGAATATAGACTTTGATGATTCATTTATTTACTCTGAAATGAATAAAGAAATTAATGACAGAAAAATTAAAATGACACAAATGCATAGAGATGAAGCTTTAGAGGCATTTGAGATTTGGAAAAATAAAGAGGACAAAATAAAATACTAAATGGAAATACTTAGCTATACACTTAAATGGTCTGAGGCAATTTTAAGATGGGGACATGTACTATTTGCAATTCTATGGGTAGGGAATAGTTTTTTATTTAATTATCTAGATAACAAACTTAACAAAGATCTTAAATCTGAAGAAATAGATGGTGAAGGTTATTTAATGCATTCAGGTTTTTATTATAAATTACAAAGACTTAAAACATCACCTAATAAAATTTTTCTGAATCAATTAGTAATATTTAAATGGCAAAGCTACCTAACATTTATAACTGGAATACTGTTACTTGCAGTAATTTATTATTATAATGCTGGTATTTTAATGGTTGATAAAAGAGTAATGACTTTAACTCCATCTACAGCAATTATATATTCAGTTTTATCTATATTTGTTTCTTGGTTAATTTATGATTTTTTATGCAAATCACGTCTGATTAGAAATAGTTTTTTATTCTTATTAACAATGTTTATTCTATTATGTGTTTTATCTTTTGTTTTAACAAAAATTTTTGGGCCAAAATTTGCTTTCTTAAGTGTTGGTTTGATAATAGGAACAAATATGTTTGCAAACGTTTTAACAGTTATTATTCCAAACCAAATGAATATTATTAATAGCAGTAAAGAAAATAAAGAAGTTGATATAAGCCTGTCCATAGCAGCTAAACAAAGATCAATTCACAATAATTATTCAACATTTCTAGTTTTATTCATAATGTTATCAGGACATTATAGTTTTTTAGTATATCATAAATATAATTGGTTAATTCTATGTTTAATTGGAATTATTTCTGTAATGGCAAGACACTATTTTAATCTAAGGGGAAGAAATATTAATAAACCAAGTATTTTGTTTGGATCAATCATTGCTTTAATATTACTTGCTGGTATTATTTTTTATATTTAAAACATAATCTAGAAATGTCAGAAAAATTAATTGTTAGCTGGGATGATTATAATAAGACGGTAGAAAAATTAGCTATCATGATTGATGAAAGTGGCTACAAACCTGACATATTGATTGGTATTATGAGAGGTGCTGCTCCTATGATCGATGTATTGAGCAGAATATTTAAATTGAAATGTGCGTATTTAGCAGTTGAGTCATATAGTGGAAAAGGTGTCGAGGACGAACAGGGTGATATAGTTTTTTCAAGAGAAATGAGTTCAATTGCTCCAAACATGGGTGGCAGAATACTTCTTTGTGATGATTTATCGGATACAGGGATAACATTTAACAAAAGTATTGATTGGTTAAAACAATATGAGCCAATTAAAGGTAAAATAGATGATATCAAGACAGCAACTCTTTGGAAAAAACAAAAATCTACATTTGAGCCTGATTTTTGCGCAACTAGATTAAAAGGCAATCCTTGGATAGTTCAACCTTTTGAAATTTATGAGGAAATAAGGATTGAAGAAATTAAAAAAAAACACCAAAAATAAAAAAGGCGATCTAAAATTTAGACCGCCTTTTCTAAAAATTATCTCTTTAAGCTACTGCAAAACTTACAACACTAAGTGCAGCAATTACCCAAATAGCTGGGCTTACATCAAATTTACCAGTAAGAATTTTGATTGCAGCATAAGCTATAAAAGCTAAAGCTATTCCATGAGAAATAGAATAAGTAAACGGCATAGCCAACATAGCAAGGACAGCAGGTCCTGACTCAGCAATATCGTCCCATTCAATATCTGTAATATTTCTAACAAATAGTGTAGCAATATAAATCAATGCAGCTCCATCAATTTCTTTAGGTAAACTAGTAGCTAATGGACTGAAAAACAAACATAGTAAGAAAAGCACACCTATTACTAAAGATGTCATTCCAGTTTTACCACCAGCTTTAACTCCAGCTGCTGACTCAACATATGTTGTTACAGTAGATGTTCCCATCATTGCACCTGCAACTGTTGAAACACTGTCTGAAAGCATAGCTTTGTCAATGTCTTGAATTTTACCATCTTTACCAATTTTTCCGGCTACATTGGCAACACTCGTAAGTGTTCCCGCTGTATCAAAAAAGTCTATAAAGAATAAAGTAAAAACAACAGTAACCATTGATGCAGATAGAGCAGCACCAAGATCAAACTCAAATAAGTAAGTCATTGGTGGTGGTGAAGACACAACACCATTAAATTTACCGACTCCAGTTAACCAAGCTATTGCACTAAATACAAGTATACCTATGATTATGTTTCCTTTAATCCCTTTTTTCTCCATAACTATCATAGAGACAAAAGCTCCAGCACCAAGTAAAAGAAGTGGATTTGATAAATCCCCCAATTGAACTAAAGTTACAGGATTATCCGCTGTTAATCCCATAATTTCAAATCCAATAATTGCAAGAAACATTCCTATTCCTGCTCCAATACCAAGCTTTAAGCTTTTTGGAATTGAGTTAATTAACCAAGCTCTGATTGGTGTAAGTGAAATTATTAAGAACACTACACCGGCTACTAATACAGCTCCTAAAGCTTCTGCAGGAGTATATTCCATTCCAAGACAAACACCGTATGCAATAAATGCATTTATTCCCATACCAGGTGCAAGTCCAACAGGCCAGGTCTTCGCATAAAAAGCAGCAATGAAACATGCAAGTGCCGTAGCACATGCAGTAGCGGTAAATACACCACCAAAATCAAAGCCACCATCAGCTAATATGACTGGATTTAAAAACATTATGTATGCCATTGTTAAGAAAGTAGAAACTCCGGCAACGACTTCTGTTTTAAAATCAGTCTTATGTTTTTTATAGTTAAAGTAGTTATCTAACATTAGACCTCCATTTTTCTGTACAGTATTTGATTCTAATTGAAAAATCCTTTTACAGTTAGTTCAATTTATTAAATTTGTTGTTAAGTTAATAATTTTTACAACCTGAGGTTAATTATTATATTTACTTTATATGATATTATAAATTGATGAATTTAAAAAAATTAATAATTGTTTTCTTCATTTCTTTTCTATTTGTTGGTTGTCAAACAATTAAAGAAAAATCCGATGCAGTAGCTGAAAAAGAAAATAAAGAGTATGGAAGTTTAGTAGGTAAAACTCTAAATGAATTAAAAATAGAATTAGGAAATCCAACAGAAGATTTTATGAATGAAATCGGGAATAAAGTTTTGATTTACAAATCAAAAAAATTTGGAATCCCTTGTGATAGAAAATTTGAACTAAATAGCAATAATACTATTATTAGCTTTTCATCGAGCGGGTGTATTTAAAATTTTATAGATTTTACTTGTGGGGAAATCCCCACAAGCAAGGTTTGCACTTATTTAATCTTAATAAGTCTTTTTTTCTTATGATCTGGTAAAATTCTTTCACAAGCTACTGTTAAAAGTCCATCTTTTAACTGTGCACTATTTACTTTTACATCATCTGCAATTGTAAATGACCTAGCAAATTGTCTTTGTGAAATACCTCTATGAATAACTTCACCATCTTCATTTTTGTTTTCAGAATTTTTGACCTGTTTAGTTCTAACGGTCAATAAATTATCCTCAAACTCAACTTCAACATCATCTTTATTAAAACCGGCAAGAGCAACTTCTATTGCATAATTGTCCTTTCCTGTTTTTCTAATGTTATATGGTGGATAATTTGACTGCATAGTCAAACCTCCATTGCCCAACATATTTTCAAATTGATCAAACATATCGTCAAAACCAATTGAAAAAGGTCTTAATGAGTTGAATATAGATAGATCCTTACTTGTCATGTATATCCTCCTTTTTTAAGCAAGTTTGTTTATATAAGCCCCAATAGGCGACTTACTGTTTTTATATAAGAATTAATTAAATTTATTCAAGATGGAAAAATTAAATTTTTTCTGAAATTTTTAGAGCAAATGCATAATCAAAAGCTATTTCTTCGATAGCACCATCACGACCTGATTTACCACCATGACCTGCGTTCATTTCTGTCTTAAGAAGAAGTAAATTATTGTCTGTTTTAAAATCTCTAAGCTTGGCAGTGAATTTTGTTGGTTCATCAAATAATACCCTATTATCACTTAGACTTGTAGTAATTAGCATGTGTGGGTAATCCATTTTTTTAATATTGTTATATGGAGCGTAAGAAAAAATATATTTAAAATGTGCCTCATTATCTTTTGCATTACCAAACTCATCGAATTCACCAACTGTCAATGGTAAAGAATGATCAAGATTTGTTGTTAAAGAATCAACAAATGGTACAGCCATGATAACTCCTAAAAAAAATTCAGGTGATTGATTAACAACTGCTCCCATTAATAAACCTCCAGCTGATCCACCCATACCAATTATTTTTCCTTTAGATGAATATTTTTTTTCAATCAGATATTTTGCAACAAAGATATAGTCTTCAAAAGTATTTTTTTTATTTAAAAGTTTTCCTTCTTTCCACCATTTCATTCCTCTTTCCATTCCGCCTCTTATATGAGCGGTCACCCAAATAATATCTCTATCAACTAAACTAAACTTAGTTGTGGAAAAATCTGGAGTCATAGAGCTTCCATAAGATCCGTAACCGTATAAAAGTAAATTAGCCGATCCATCAATTTTTGTTTTTTTATGTCTTGTTATAGTAATTGGAACGAGTCTTCCATCATGAGATGGACATTCTAATCTTTCCACAATGTAATCATCTGGACTATGACCTGATGGAATTTCTTGTTCTTTAATTAATTTTTTATCTTTCGTTTTTAAATTGTACAAATAAGTTTTATTGGGTGTTTTTGGGGAAGAGTAAGAAAGATAAACTAAATCAGTATTTCTATCTCTTTGTATTAATGAAACACTTGGTACAATCACTTTTTCATCTGTAAAATTTAATTCTTCCTCAATTTCTGTTTGATTATTTTTTACAAATAATTTTCCAAGAGCATTTGATTTTTCACTTCTAATGATCCAATTATTTAAGAAAATTAGACCACCAATAAGGGTTTCATTTTTAGGAGCAATGTATATTTCCCAATTTTGTTTTGATAAATCATTGCATTTTTCAATTTTAAAATCTTCCGCATTTTCATTAGTATGACAATAATATAAACCATTCCAAGAATTTACAGAATAAATTATGCCCCTTTTTCTTTTTTTAATTAATTTTGGTTTTGGTTTATTTTCATTAACATCAAAATAGTATTGCTCAGATGTATTATGATCGGAAGTGGTAATAAAAAAAAATTTTTCGTCTGAACTTAAGCTTATCCCAACAGTAAAGGCATCACTTTTTTCCTCGAAAATTAGTTCATCATTTTTAGGAGACGATCCTATTTTGTGTCTAAAAATCTTTCTAGGTCTATGAAATTCATCTAGTTTTGAGTAAAAAAAATATTTATCATCTAAACTAAAGGTAATACTTCCACTTGTGTCATCTATTTGTTCAGTAATTAATTTTTTAGAGGAAATATCTCTTAAATATATCGTATAATATTCCGAACCTTTTAAATCTAAAGAATAACCTAAATATTTATCATTGTAGCTAACCTCCAAATCGCCTACACCAAAATATTCAGTTTTTAATTTTTCTTTTTCTTTATCTCCATTCCAAATTTCTTCAACATTATCAGAATTTAATTTTTTTCTGAGTTTTATGGAATAATTTCCTTCAGCAGTTGTTTTTGTCCAATATTCATACTGGGTGTCTTTGAATTTTAAAGACTCATCATTTAATTTTATTCTACCTTTTATTTCTTCAAATAATTTTTTTTGATACTCTTTAGTATCTTTTAAATTATATTCTGTATAACTATTTTCCTCTTCTAGATATTTTCTAACTTCAGGAAGTAGTTTTGAACTATCTTTTAAAACTTCTAGAATATTTTTTTGATGTACCCAACTATAATTATCCTCCCATGTGATATTGTGACAAGATTTTAACTCTGGTATTTTTTTAAGTTGTGGTATTTTCATAACGTACAAATATATGAATATAATAATTTATACAGTATTAATATTGACCATTTTTTATTTCTTGTTGAAGTTTGTAAGTAATATTTCATCAAAAAAAATATCTAAAACTTTAAGAATTTTGATAATAGTTGGTTTAATATTTTTAGCAATTTTATTTGCTATTGGTGGCAGATTCTTATTGACTTTACCTCTTACTTTAGCAAGCCTTGCTTTATTAAAGTTAAAAGGTTTGTCAATTTTTCAATTGATATCACTCTTTAGATTAATCCAAACTTTAAGAAGGTCAGGAAGATTTTCTTTTAACCAAACAAATACAAATAATCAATCATCTATTTCTGTTTCAGAAGCATATAAAATTTTAAATTTAGATATGAATAAAAAAGTTACCAAAGATGATGTACATAAGGCTTATGTAAAGATACAAAAAAAAATTCATCCCGATATTTCTCCCGAAACATCTAGACTTTCTTCAATAGTTAATGAGGCCAAAGATATAGTTTTAAATGATATTTCTTAATTTATTATTTCAATTATTTTGTCAAAAATTTTTTGTGGATTAATTTTTTCTTTACCTAAAGTATTATGACCAACTGTTTTTTCTCCATCAGGTATTATAGGAAACATTTTTGAGCTGTAACTTCCATAAATCAAAGGAGTATCTGCCATTAAAGTAATGGTTTTAACATCTAAAGCAGCAGACAAATGACTAAAGCTTGAGTCATTGCAAATCGATAAATCACAATTTTTAATGATCGGTAAAGTTTCTTTAATTGAAAATTCATCTAAAGGAACACAAAATTCCTTAAATTTTGAATTAAGTATTTCATTTAACAGAATCCTTTCTTCATTTGCTTTACCTGTGGCAAGGAAAAATTTACATTTTTTAATTTTAGAAATTTTTTCAATAACATCTAAAAATACTCTTGAGGGAATTCTTTTTGTGGGTCCAGATCCACCTATACCTAAAAGTATATTTAATTCATTATTCTCCATTTTAAATTGTTCCTTTGTTTTGTTAATAGATAAATTATTGATTTGTATATTAGGGTCTTCATTTACTTCTAAATTTAATTTATCTTTTAAGAATTTTTTTGGAGTATTTGTAATGTGTTGCTTGTGTTTGTTAAATAATGGGTATTGGTAAATTTCAGGAATATTTGAAAATCGTGTAATTAGATTAAATCTGAGAGAGGAATTAAAGATAAAAACTTTTTTAAAATTATATCTTTTTAAATCTTTAATTAAATTTAAACTTCCAAAAAAACCATCATGCGTGTTGTCATTTTTACTATCTCTTTTTAAAATAAGAATTTCATCTATATAATCAGTTTCAAATAAATATTGGTTTGCTTTTGAGCTATCTTTTACAAGTAAACTAATAGGTGAATTATATTTTTTGGACAGAGCCTTGATAAAAGGTAAAAAAATAACAGTATCTCCAATACCCATTCTATTCTGAATCGCTAAAATTTTCATATGGTATTTATAAACTTTACTAAGTATATTTTTTATATAAATTTTTATTATGACAAAAATAAGTGGAATTTATGCAGCTACAATGTCAGTTTTAAATCCTGATTTAAGTTTAAATGTAAAAAAAACAATAGAACATGCTGAAAAGTTAATAGATGAAGGTTGTCATGGAACTGCAATTTTCGGCAGTACAGGCCAGTCTCAATTAATATCAGTCTCAGAAAAAATTAAATTATTAAATGAATTGTCAAAAAGTAAATATAAAAGTAAACATTTAATAGGCACAGGTTTAAATTCATTAGGTGAAACAATCAATTTTATGAAAGTAGCTTCTTCATTAAGTTTTGATAAATTTCTCATCATGCCCCCAGCGTATTATAAGTATGAAGATGCTGAAGTAATAGAATTTTATACAAAAATATTAGAATCAGTTCCAGATTGTAAAATAATTCTTTATAATTTTGAAAAATTAAGTGGATACAAGTTTAGTATAGAATGTATCAACGTTCTTGTAAAAAAATTTCCTGACCAAATTGTGGGTGTAAAAGATAGTAGTTATAATTTATATGAAAAATTAAATTTAGAAAATTTTTCAGTATTCCCAGGATCAGAATTAAAATTATTAAAAGGTTTAGAATTAGGATGTTCTGGCATAATTACGGCAACTTGTAACGTGACAGCTCAAATGTCTAGAAAGGTTTATGATGATTTTTTTTCAGGTACAGATCAATCATTAAATCAAAAATTATGTGATGTTAGAAAAGTTTTTGATAAATATAATTTGATTTCTGGATTACATACTTTTTGCTCTCATGAAAATCAAATTTATAAAAATATTTTACCTCCATTAAGACTTTTAAATAAATCAGAAGAAACAAATTTAATGGAGGCTTTAAAAAATTTAAATTTTACAACTAAATCTTCAAAGGCAGCTTAATATGCAACTAGCAAGATTTCTTAACAATGTTTTTAAACAAGGTGGTTTTATTTTGATTGATGCCAATTCAAAAGAGTACATAATCGGTAAACCTGTAACCAATCCAATTAAATTAAGAATTCTAAATAAAAGCCTTCATTACAAATTATTAATTCATCCTGATTTATATTTTGGTGAAGCATACACTAATAGAGAAATTATAATTGAAAATGGTACTTTAACAGATTTTTTAGATTTAGCTTTAATGAATTTTGGTAGAGGTGATTTGAATTTCTTTAGCTATTTAATTAATAGATTAAGAGGGTCTTACAGATATTTAACAAACTTTAATTTTATAAAAAAATCTAAAATGAATGTATCACATCATTATGATATTAAAGATGACTTATATGATTTATTTTTAGATCCAAAGCGACAGTATTCATGTGCTTATTTCAAAAAAGAAACTGATAGTCTTGAAACTGCTCAAAATAATAAAATTCAGCACATAATTAAAAAATTAAATATAAAACCAAATCAAAAAGTTTTAGATATAGGATGCGGTTGGGGCTCATTAGCAATTGATATTGCTAAAAGTGCTGAATGTGAAGTTACAGGTATTACATTATCTAATAATCAATTTGATTATTGTAATCAAAAAGCAAAAGAAATGAATTTGGAAAATCAGGTAAAATTTAAATTAATGGATTATAGGGAGTTAAAGGAAAAATTTGATAGAATAGTAAGTGTTGGAATGTTTGAACATGTTGGAAGAAAATTTTATAAAAAATTTTTCAATCAGATAGAAAATTTATTAAAAGATGATGGCATTTCTCTAATTCATACAATCGGATCTGTTAATCCACCAAGAGACCCACATCCATGGATAACAAAATATATTTTTCCCGGTGGGTACACTCCAAGTTTGAGTGAAGTAACAACGCCAATAGAAAAAGCAGGTTTAATTGTTACTGATATTGAAGTTTTAAGACTTCACTATTCACACACATTAAGACATTGGAAAGAAAATTGTATTAAAAATAAAGAAAAAATTGTGAAAATGTTTGATGATAAGTTTTTTAGAATGTGGGAATTTTATCTTGCTGGTTGTGAAATGGCATTTAAGTGGGGTGATCAAGTTGTTTATCAATTTCAACTTACAAAAAATTATAAATCAACACCTGTCACTAGGGACTATATTTATCAATAAATTATTGATAGAATTAAACTTTCTCGATAATGAAAAAAAAACAAAAAAAATCTAAAAAGATTAGGAAAAAAACCTCAAAAATTAAAAAGATCAAAAGACTAAAAAAACCAAGAAAAAAACCAAAAAAAAAACATATAAAGTCATTAAAGAAAAAATCAAAAAAAATTAAGTTAAAAAGAATAAATAAAAAAAAATATGATCAAAATGCAACAAATGCAAAAAAAGATAGTTTAGCTTTAAAATTAGTCAAATTACAGATAGCTCTCAAGCCAGATTTTAATTTTAAGATTAACTTTAATCTAGAAAAATATATTCAAGGTTTTTTTGATAAAATTTCTGAGACAATTTCCAATTATAAAATTTTAAAAAAAGATGAAAAAAGAAGATTGAAATTGGAAAAAATTGAAAATGAGAGAAAAATAAAATTAGAATTAGAGAGAAAAAAACAAGAGGAAAACACTTTAAGACTCAAACTTAAAGAACAAGAACTTAAAGAAGAAGCTAGAATAGAAAAACAAAGAACAAAAGACATAAAACTTTTTTTACGAAAAGAACAAGCTCTTTTGAGAATAGAGCAAGCTGAAAAACAAAAACAATTTTTAAAGCAATTAAAATTAGATAAGCAGATAGAAAAATTTAGAATAAGAGAGGTTAAAGAATTAGAGAAGTTAGAAAAAATTTCACTTCAAGAAAAAAGAGAAGATTATGCTGGATTGCAAGATAGAATCGATAAGCTAAAAGAAAAATATAGAATTATAAGAGATCAAAAAATTAAAGAAAGAGTCGAAGCTCTTGGAATTAAGCTTCAAGGAGATGAAGATAGAGAAACCTTATTAACAAAAGAGAAAGAATATACTATAGCAAGACAGAAAATAGAATTTGCATTAGAAAGTTTTTATAGAAGTGCAAGCAGTTTAGTATTTCAACTTAATAAAAGACACATTACAAGAAATATGTCTATCTTTCGATGTATTGACAGAAGATTTGAAACTGGTGAAGTGTTTATTAAATGGGATGAGTCTGAGGATGAAGAATGGTTATTACTTATTTATATAAAAGATAACTCACCAGATAAAGGTATAATAATTGAGGATAAAACAAATCCAGAAAAAAATATTTCTCATGAATTTAGAAGTGTTGATATATTTAAAGCCTCAGACACAATGGTTGACTCTTTAACTCAATTGATTGCAAGAAAAAGACAAAAAAATATTAATTAATTTTTTTTTTTAATTATGTATTATCTTGAATGATTTTAGGCACAATTTTTTTAATAATTCTTTATTTAATATTAAAATATACATTAGCTTGGATTTCATATTATAATAATTTAGACCCTAGACTTGGAGACAGCACTTGGAGATTTACTTACGACTATCCTGTAGTAGGGGAGAGAGACATCTCCGATTTAGATGATAAAGATTTTGTAAGACTTAGAAGAAAAAAAAATAAGATTGTTTTGATAATGTACTCAATAGTTTTAATTATGTTTATAGCTTCTATGTCAGTCTTAAGTAAATTTTTATTATTTTTTTTTGATTAATTTTTTAATTGTTTTTTATTTTTTATGTAAAGAAAGAAAGCAACTATTTCATAAATTATTGAAAATAAATTAAAAATAATTGGCAATTTAAAAAAATTATAAAGAAATTTATATTTTGGCATTTTTTTCCATAATAATAAAAATGCCTCTGCACCACCCAAAACTTTTTCACCATCTTTGACATGAAGTCTTCTTAAAAGTTCTTTACTGTTCTTTGAAGTTTCCTTTTCAGCCAACTCATTATCTGTAATATCGACCCAATCAATTTCATCTATTTTTTCTTTTTTATAAAGATCAATTTCGGCCTTACAAATTTTACAAGAATTATTAAAATAAACTTTCATATTAAGAGAATTTATTACAAATTTGTGTCATATATGTACATGCGTAAAATACTCTAGTTGAAAATTCTATGAAACAAACTATTTAATGTCTTATATGAGTAATTTCTTCGAAAAATCTGATTTGTCCAGAAGTGAAGCTGAAAATATTATTTCTGAGACCTTACAAAAATGTGATGATGGCGAATTATACTTAGAAAATTCGAAATCTGAGTCAATCTTATTAGATGATAATAAAATTAAAAATTCCAGTTATAATTCTGACTTAGGATTTGGATTTCGAGCCATTTCTAATGAAGTGGTTGCTTATTCTCACTCTAATGAAATTTCAAAGAATTCCTTGAAACAATCTTCAGAAAATTTAAAGTCAACACTAAAGTCAGCTAAAGGTACTTATAATTACGAAATTCCTAAATCAAATAAAAAATACTACGAAAATATAAACCCTATTGAACAAAAGTCTCTGAATGAAAAAATTAAAATACTCACTGATGTAAACAATTATTTAAGATCTAAAAGTGATAAGATTAAACAAGTTACTGCTAATTTTTTGGGAGAACAAAAGTCTGTAGAAATAATAAGATCTGGTGGAGAAACTTTATCAGATGTCCGTCCTTTGATAAGATTTAATGTATCAGTTATGCTTGAAAAAAATGGCAGAAAGGAAACAGGTGTATATGGTGTTGGTGGTAGACAATCTTACGACACGTATTTAAAAGATGATAATTGGAAAAATGTTTGTGATGAGGCTTTAAGGATAGCATCAGTAAATTTAGAGAGCAAACCAGCGCCAGCTGGTGAAATGAAAGTTGTACTAGGGCCTGGTTGGCCAGCAATTTTAATCCATGAAGCTGTTGGCCATGGTCTTGAAGGAGATTTCAATAGAAAGAAAACTTCAGCTTTTCACAATTTGATGGGCCAAAAAGTTGCAAGTGAAGGAGTTACAATTATTGACGATGGTACTATTGATAATAGAAGAGGCAGTCTTACAATTGATGATGAGGGAACACCAACAGAAAAAACTGTTTTAATTGAAAATGGAATTTTAAAAAATTTCATGCAAGACAGATTAAATGCACGTTTAATGAAAACGAGGTCTACTGGTAGCGGAAGAAGAGAAAACTACAGACATATAGTACTACCAAGAATGAGAAATACGATGATGCTAAGCGGTAATCACACTCAAGAAGAAATGATTAAAGCTGTCGATAAAGGTATTTTTGCAGTAAGTTTTGGTGGTGGACAAGTTGATATTACATCTGGAAAATTTGTATTCAATTGCACTGAAGCTTATGAAATTGTTAACGGTAAAATTGGATCACCGATTAAAGGTGCAACGCTAATTGGAGACGGTCCTTCAATTTTAAAAGAGGTTTCTATGGTTGGGAATGATATGATGATGGATCCTGGTATTGGAACATGTGGCAAAGCCGGACAAGGCGTTCCGGTAGGTGTTGCGCAACCATCTATATTAATCAACAAGATGACTGTGGGTGGCACTAAACTTTAAATGGTTAAAGATCAAGAATTTTTAAAGAAAAAAGCGACATACTGTTTAGATTTAGCTAACACATTAGGTGCAACCGACTCAAGTGTAGTTGTAAAGAACTCAGTTTCTGAAACTGTTAATTTTAGAAATAAAAAATTAGATGAGTCTAATAGGTCAGATGATCTAGGTATAAGTATTACGACTTACATTGGTAAAAAAAAATCATCAATATCTTCCTCTAATTTGCTCAATGAAAACCTAAATATTTTAATCGAGAAATGTGTTGAGACTACGAAAAATACTCCTGAGGATGAATACAATTCTTTACCAGACAGAGATTTATTAGCAAAAGAAGTAAAAGATTTAGATTTATATGATGACACTCATATAGAGAATGATCAAAAAATAAATTACTTAAAAAAATTAGAAGAATCTGCTTCCAATGATAAAAAAATTGTCAACACCGAATCTAGTTTCACTCAAAATAAGTCTAATTTTGTTTTAGCTAACACTGATGGTTTTTGTAATGGTTACAAAACATCTTCATTCACAGCTTCAAGTGTAACTGTCGCAAAAGATGAAAAAAGTATGGAAAGAGATTATGAATACTCTAGTAAATGTTTTCTTAAAGACCTGGATGACGCAGATGAATTAGGTAAATTAGCTGCAAATCAAACTATTAGAAAACTAAGTCCAAAAAAAATTGGAAGTGAAAAAATTTCCATAATTTTTGATAAAAGAATAGCTAAGGGAATTTTAAGTACTTTTACAAATGCTATTTCTTCATCAGCGATATCAAGAGGCACTTCTTTTTTAAAGGATAAAGTTAATCAAAAAATATTTTCAGATAAAATTAACATATTTGACAAACCCGATATACTTAAAGGTTTAGGCTCAAGAAATTTTGATAGTGAAGGAGTAAGGACCGATACACTTAAACTAGTGGATCAAGGAATTTTGAAACATTATCTGATTGATACTTATAATGGAAAAAAATTAAATCTTAAATCTAACGGAAGATGTGGTGGAACAAGTAATCTTTATTTTGAAAATGGAAATATTAGTTTTAAAGATTTATTGAATTCGAATTCAAAAAGTCTTTATATTACAGAAACCATAGGTCATGGAAGTAATATTGTAACTGGAGATTATTCAGTAGGAGCAACTGGTTTTTTAGTAGAAAACGGAGAGTTTAAGTATCCAATAAATGAAATTACCATAGCAGGTAATTTTAAAGATATGTTTCAAAATATTATCTTAGCAAATGACCTGGAATTCAAATATGCAACTAACTCACCAACCATGCTTATAGAGGGAATGGTTGTTGCAGGTAAATGAGTGAATTTTGTATAATTGGTTCTGGAATTTCCGGAGCCACAATTGCAAATCTTCTTAATAAAAAATATTCAGTAATCCTGTTCGATAAAGCAAGAGGTCCAGGAGGTCGCGCATCTTTTAAAAGAATAAAAGGTAAAACAGGTTTTGATCATGGCACTCAATATATTTCACCAAAAACTAAAGAATTTAAAAAATTTACTAAGGATTTAATTAAAAAAAGAATTTTAAAAGTATGGGGCGGTAAACACATTTTTCTTAATACAAAAAAAAAAGAAGATAAAAAACATCTGAAGATAATTGGTAAAAATGGAAACAATGATATCAGCAAATATTTACTAAAAAAAATTAACTGTAACTATCACAGTGAATTAAAAAAAATCTATTATAAAAATAAACTATGGTATCTATTATTTGATGGTAAAAAATTAAGATCTTTTAAAAACCTAATTTTAACTTGCCCATTTCCACAATTAAAAAAACTTTCTAAAAAATTCATAAGTAATCCTTTTTTAAGTAAATCTATAAAGATGGATGCAAATATCACTACTATGATTGCTATAAAAAAAAGTAAGAATTCAAATAGTAGTTATCTTTTTGAAGATCCAATTCTTGGTTGGGCAGGAAACGAAAATTCAAAAAAAAGATTTAAATCAAAATATGATTTATGGACCCTTCAAAGTACATTTAAGTGGGCAAATAAAAAGATTAATAAAAACAAGAATTATAAAAAAGAGAACTCAAAAATTATGATTGATAAATTTTTTAAACTTTCAAACATCAAAAAAAAAAAAATTTATTATTCACTGAATCATGGCTGGAAATACTCCTCAAATTCAAAATCATTTAAGATAAAAAGTTATTGGGATCCAAAAAAAAAATTAGGTGTTTGTGCTGATTGGTTTGTAGGACCTAGATTAGAGTCAGGATGGATTAGTGCGCATGATTTATTCAAAAAAATTTCGAAATAAATTAATTAAAATTTTTTAATTTATATTCCCAGTTACCCATTCTTGAATAGGATACTTTTAATATCATTAAATTTTTACGATCATACCAAATATCGAAATCTAATCTTTTATCTTTAGATATACTCATGTCTTTAGATTTCAGTGTAAAATGATCAACATCATAAATTTTTCCATAAAGATCTATTTTTTCTTTTCCTAAAAAAGTTACTACTTGGTCCTTAATGCTCCCGGAGATAGGACTTATTTGGGAACTTGCTTGTAAAATTTTGTGATTCCACCAATTTCCAATTACTTTATCAACAGAGGCTTCACCATTATATGAAGAACCTATAATATCAAATTTTTTATTCTTTTGATTAAATGTTAAATTTACAAACTTTTTTTTATCATTTTGTAGAGTTTTAGAATTGTAAGAAACTAATTGATCTTCGAGATATTTTTCCTCGCTATAACCCTCAACTTTGAAAACTGTTGCTCCTAAAAGTTTTATTACAAACTTTATTTGATTAGAAACAATAGTTTCTGCTCCATTTCTATTAAAAAAATAATGATTATAACCAATAAGCTCCCCATTTCGAAAAATCTCCATCTCAATTTTCTTGTATTTAATGTAATGTCCAATATGAGCGAATGAATTTGTTGGATAAATTAGGAGAAATAAAATGACTATAATTTTTTTCATTTAACAATTAGTTTAATAGACTTTACTAACAATAGAAATAAATTATTAAGATGTTTTTAAAAATTAAGAAAATACCCAAAGTTAATTGGAGCTCTGATAAGCCTTATAATTTTAAACCAAAATTCTCTACTTTCTTTTTTTTATGTTTTGGTCTGATGTTATTTGGACTTGGAGAAGGTTTATTAATTGTATCTTTTACTGGTGCTTCTCCATGGAGTGTTTTAGCTCAAGGTATTTCTCTTAAAGTTAATTTATCAATTGGCACAATTACTTTGTTTATCAGTATTGCAGTTTTAATCTTGTGGATACCTTTAGGTCAAAAGCCTGGAATGGGAACAATCTTTAATGCATTGATAATTGCATTAATGATTGATCTTTGTATTAAATTTGTTCCAACCCCATCTAATTATATAAATCAATTAATTTTAGCAGTCATATCAGTAATTACAGTTGGTATTGGTGGAGGCATATATTTAGTTTCCAACTTAGGAGCAGGTCCAAGAGATGGATTAATGATTGGTTTGCAAAAAGTAACAAATTTACCTATAGCTGCTGTTAGAGCAACTTTAGAAATATCAGTTGTAAGTATTGGGTGGTATTTAGGTGGAACTGTCGGAGTTGGTACTTTATTATTTGCTTTTGGTATAGGACCTTGTGTTGCCTTAGGACTTTATCTAGTTGATAAAATTTTTAATTAAGCTGCTGCTCCAGCTTTTTCACTTTTTTTTCTTTCGTGAGGATCTAGAATAGCTTTTCTCAATCTACAAGACTCTGGTGTAATTTCTAAAGCTTCATCAGTATTTAACATACTTAATTGTTCAGCAATCGACATTTTTCTTACTGGAGTAAGAACAACATTTTCATCAGTTCCTTGAGTTCTCATATTGGTTAATTTTTTACCTTTCATAACATTGATAATCATGTCTCCTGGTTTAGGGGCTAAACCGACAATCATACCAGGATAAACAGGATCATTGTGAGTCACAAACATTTCACCTCTTGCCTGTAAATTGAATATTGCGAAAGCAACAGCTTTACCTTTTTCCATTGAAATTAACGCACCGTTTCTTCTACCTTCCATATCTCCTTCAAACGGGCCATAAGTATGAAAAATTCTATTAATTACCCCGTTACCTTTTGTTAATGTTAGAAATCTACTTGTGTATCCCATTAAACCCCTTGTTGGCGCATGGAATATTAGCCTTTTTTTATTTTTTCCAGTGTCTTTTAATTCAATTAATTTACCTTTTCTTCTATTCATAGAGTCAATTATTTTTGAAGAGTGCTCTTCGTCAAGATCCATAGTAATTTCCTCTATAGGCTCAAGTTTGTTTCCATTTTCATCTTTCTTATACAAAACTTTTGGAGGGCTTACTGTCATTTCAAATCCTTCTCTTCTCATTTGAGTAAGTAAGATTTCTAACATTAGCTCTCCTCGACCGCTTACTACAAAAGAGTCATTGCCACTATTTTCAGAAAATGTAATTCCAACATTATTTTGGGCTTCTTGTATTAATCTGTCTCTTATTTGTGTACTTGTAAGTTTTTTTCCTTCAGTTCCAGCTAATGGAGAAGTATTTACAGTAATTGTAATTGACATAGTTGGAGGGTCAATTGGAGTAGCTTCAATTGGCTCGTTTACCTCAAGATTACATATAGTATCTGCAACGTTAGCTTTTTCTAACCCGGCAACAACAACAATATCTCCCGCTTCACCAACCTCAATTGGAACTTTTTTAGTTCCTTCGTATCTAAAAATTTTAGTTAATCTACCTTCATCAACTTTTTCTCCTTTTAAATTGATTGCTTTAATAGCTTGATTAGCTTTTGCTGTTCCTTGTGAAATTCTACCAACTAAACTTCTTCCTAAAAAGCTATCAGCATAAAGAAGTGTAGAAAGCATAGCGAAAGGTTTTGATTTATCTAATTCAGCTGGTTTAACATGCTCGACAATCTTATCTAAAAGAGGATTAAGATTTTCTCTTGGACCATCTACTTCAAGATCAGCCCATCCAGATCTTCCACTGGCATATAAAACTGGAAAATCTAGTTGGTCTTCATTAGCATCTAGACTTACAAATAAGTCGAATGTTTCATCTAGAACTTCGTTTGCTCTCTGATCTGATTTATCTAGTTTATTTATAACTACAATTGGTTTTAAGCCCTGTTTTAATGCTTTTGCTAAAACGAATTTTGTTTGGGGCATTACACCTTCAGCAGAATCTATAAGCAATAAAGCTCCATCTGCCATACTAAGTACTCTTTCAACTTCTGCAGCAAAATCTCTGTGGCCAGGTGTATCTATTATATTTATTCTCGAATCTTTCCAATTTATCGAGGCAGGTTTAGCTAATATAGTTATTCCTCTCTCTTTTTCTAATTCCCCAGAGTCCATTAACCTTTCATCTACAATCTCATTTTCTCTAAATGAGCCACTTTGTTTCATTAGGTTATCTATCAGGGTCGTTTTGCCATGATCAACATGGGCGATTATAGTGATGTTTCTTATATTATTAATCATAATTCCGGGTTCTTATACATATTTAATCGCTTTTGAAAACTTAAAAAAAACTACACTAGGCTTGAATAAATTAAGTATTTTTTCGCTTTTCTCGTTTAAGTTTCCTTTTTTCTTTGAAACTTAATTTAGGTTTTTTTTTTACACTAGAGTCTTTAAATGATTTCCCACTATATCGTTTTGACATATCTGATTATTGAATAAAAAAAAGGGCAGTAAAAACTGCCCTTTTTGAATTTTTGTTTGAGAACAATGGGGTTACATTCCCATTCCACCCATTCCTCCCATACCACCCATGCCGCCCATACCACCTGGCATTCCAGCAGGAGCCGCATCTTTTTCTTCTGGCTTGTCAGCTATCATTGCTTCTGTTGTTACTAATAATCCAGAAATTGAAGCTGCATCTTGAAGTGCAGTTCTAACAACTTTCACTGGATCAATAATACCTTTAGCAAACATGTCACAATACTCCTCATTTTGTGCATCATAACCATGTGTCTTTTTATTTTGTTCTAAAAGTTTGCCAACTACAACTGAACCATCAACTCCGGCGTTTTTAGTGATTTGTCTAATAGGAGATTCTAATGCTCTTCTTACCAAATCAACACCAGCTTTTTGATCTTCACCTTTTGCTTTTACTTTATCAAGTTCTTGAGCAGCATATAACAAAGCACATCCACCACCTGTTACAATACCTTCTTCGACAGCTGCTCTGGTTGCATTTAGTGCATCTTCAACTCTATCTTTTCTCTCTTTAACTTCTACTTCCGTAGCACCACCAACTTTGATTACTGCAACACCACCAGCTAGTTTAGCCAATCTTTCCTGAAGTTTTTCTTTGTCATAATCAGAAGTTGTTTCATCAATTTGTTGTTTTATTGAAGAACATCTAGCTTCGATGTCAGACTTTTTACCACTTCCATTTACTATAGTGCTATTATCTTTATCAACTTTAATTTTTTTGCATGATCCAAGATCATCTAATTTAACATTTTCAAGTTTAATTCCTAAATCTTCAGAAATTACGCTTCCTCCAGTTAGAATTGCAATATCCTCAAGCATAGCTTTTCTTCTATCACCAAATCCTGGAGCTTTTACAGCAACTACTTTTAGACCACCTCTCAATTTATTGACAACTAAAGTAGCTAAAGCTTCACCTTCAACATCTTCAGATATGATCATCAATGGTCTTCCAGCTTGAACAACTGCTTCTAAAAGTGGAACCATTGGTTGAAGATTTGTTAATTTTTTTTCATGTAAAAGAATAAAAGGATTTTCTAATTCTGTTGTCATTTTATCGCTATTAGTGATAAAATAAGGGGATAGATATCCTCTATCGAATTGCATACCTTCTACAACATCTAATTCAGTCTCAATTCCTTTATTTTCCTCAACTGTGATAACACCTTCGTTACCAACTTTTTGCATTGCTTTTGATATCATAGTTCCAATTTCTTTATCACCGTTTGCAGAAATTGTTCCTACTTGAGCTATTTCATCACTGTCTTTAACTTTTTTAGCCGAGGAGACTAGATTTTGTTTAACAACATCTACCGCAGCATCAATTCCTCTTTTAACATCCATTGGGTTCATTCCTGCAGTAACATATTTAACACCTTCTTTAACTATCGCTTGTGCTAAAATAGTTGCTGTTGTTGTTCCGTCACCAGCCTCATCATTTGTCTTGCTAGCAACTTCCTTAACCATCTGTGCACCCATGTTTTCAAATTTATCTTCAAGATCAATTTCTTTTGCAACTGAAACACCATCTTTTGTTATTCTAGGAGCACCATATGATTTATCCATAACTACATTTCTTCCTTTTGGACCTAGTGTTACTTTAACAGTATCAGCCAAGATGTTTACTCCTCTTATCATTGCTGCTCTTGCTTCAGCGTCAAATTTAACTATCTTTGCCATTATATTTCTCCTTTTAAAAATTATTTTTTATTTGAAATACCCATAATGTCTGACTCTTTCATTATGCTGTATTCTTTACCATCAATTTTGACTTCAGTTCCTGACCATTTGCCAAATAAAACTTTATCACCAACTTTTACATCCATCGGAATAATTTTACCATCTTCAGTTTTTGCACCGCCACCAACAGCAACAACCTTACCTTCTTGAGGTTTTTCTTGCGCTGTATCAGGTATTATAATTCCACCAGCAGTTTTTTCACTACTATCCAAGACTTCAATTAAAACACGATCGTGTAATGGTCTAAATTTCATAAATTCTCCTTTATAAATATGAACTTCATATAGAGATTGGTCTAACTATTTCAAGATAAAGATTAAAATAAGTTAAACAAAAAACTAAAGGAATTTAGGGTTTTTTTGGTTTATAGATTGTTTTGATGACAAAAAATTTAGATAAAGATGGACTAAGTTCGATCGCTAACAATTATCAGTTATTTTATATCGACTTGTGGGGAGTTGTTCATAATGGCATAAAATTACACAATGAGGCTATTAACGCTTTAAAACAGATTTCTAATATCAATAAAGATTATGTCCTTCTTACAAATGCACCTAGACCAAATGAGGCTGTTAAAAATTTTTTAGAAAAAATGGGTATGGAAAAAGAGATTAGAGATCATGTTTTTACATCTGGTGAAGCAGCATTAAACTATCTGAAAAAAAACTATTTAAATCAAAAATTTTTTCATGTTGGGCCGGAAAGAGATTTTGATTTATTTAGGGATTTTAAAAAAAATAAATCATCAGATATTCATAAAAGTGAGTATATTTTATGTACAGGGTTATTTGATAATCATGATGATGACTTAATATTCTATAAAAATTTGTTTGAAAAAAATTTAAATAAAAAAATGATTTGTACTAATCCTGATTTAATTGTTGATAAGGGAAAAGTAAGAGAATTATGTGCAGGATCTGTTGCAATGGTTTTTGAGAAGATGGGGGGACAAGTAATATATTTTGGAAAACCTTACCCAGAGGTATATAACCAATCTATAAATAATAAGAATAAAAAAATACTTTCAATAGGTGATAACTTCAATACTGATATTAAAGGTGCTAATTTATTAAATTACCACTCTTTAATAATTTCAAATGGTATTCATAAAAACGAAATAAGCAAAAACGGAATTGAAAAAACAGCAAAGTCATATGAAACTATTTGTAACTTTATTCAAACAGAGCTAAAATGGTAAAATTAATAAAAATATATAAAAATTTTAATATTATAAAACAACACAAAAGATCAATAATATTAATTGGTAATTTTGACGGTCTGCATTTAGGTCACCAAAAATTATTTAAATTAGCAAAAAATTTTAAAAAAAAATACTCTCTTAATATTGGTGTATTAACTTTTGAGCCAATGCCAAAAATGTTTTTTAATAACAACCTAAGCAACTTTAGAATTTCAAATCAAAAACAAAAAATTAATTCATTAAAAAAACATAATGTAGATTTTGTTATAATAAAAAAATTTAATAAAAAATTTTCAAAAGTTAAATCTACAAACTTTATTAAGAATATTCTTGTTTCAAAATTGCAAGCAAAATTTATCTTTGTAAGTAATAATTTCAGATTTGGAAATAGGAGAGAGGGAGATGTAAAACAATTAATTAAGTATGAAAAAATATTTAATTATAAAATAGTTAAACCCAGACCATTATCTAAGAATAAAAAAATTATATCATCCTCATTAATTCGGAAATTATTAATAAAAGGTAAAATTAAGAAAGCCAATGAATTTTTAAATAGGGAGTGGTCGATAGAAGGAATGGTTAAAAAAGGAAGACAACTTGGAAAAAAAATTGGATTTCCAACTGCTAATATTGATATCAAAGATTATATTATAGCAAAAACAGGAGTTTATGCAGTTAAAGTAAAAAAAAATGGTACAAATAAATTTATTAGAGGAATAGCAAATTTAGGATATAGGCCAACTTTTAATCAAAAAAAAATATTATTAGAAGTTCATCTGTTTAATTTTTCAAAAAATTTATATAATAAGTATTTGACGGTTAATTTTTTAAAATTTATTAGAAAAGAAAAAAAATTCAAAAATGTAAGTGAATTAAAAAAACAAATTAAAATAGATATATCTAAAGCAAAAAAATAATAATGAGCAAATTTCAAATTAATTTACCCAAAACATCTTTTTCAATGAGGGCAAACTTGCCTTCAAAAGAGCCAGAGTTTTTAAAATTCTGGGAAAAAATAAATTTATATAAAGAGTTAAGAAACTCTAGAAAAGGTAAAGAAAAATTTATTTTACATGATGGCCCTCCTTATGCAAATGGAAATATACATATGGGGACAGCGCTTAATAAAATCTTAAAAGATATAATTGTGAAATTTCATCAAATGGACGGTAAAGACTCAGTATATGTCCCTGGTTGGGATTGTCATGGTTTACCAATAGAGTGGAAAATTGAAGAACAATATAAAAAAAATAAAAAAAATAAAAATGAAGTACCTGTGATTGAATTCAGAAAAGAGTGTAGAGTTTTTGCTGAAAAATGGATCGAGATCCATAAAGATCAATTTAAAAGATTAGGTGTAGTAGGAGATTGGGAAAATTACTATTCAACAATGAGTTATGATGCTGAAGCTCAAATTGTAAGAGAGCTAGGAAAGTTCTTAAAAGAAGGAAGTTTGTATAGAGGTTTTAAACCAGTACTGTGGTCAACTGTAGAAAAAACAGCACTAGCAGATGCTGAAGTAGAATATCAGGATCATAAATCAGATACTATTTATGCATCATTTCCAGTAAAAAAATCTGAAGTAAGTGAAATCAATGATAGTGAAATAGTTATTTGGACAACTACACCATGGACAATACCTGCCAACAAAGCTTTAGCGTATAATGAAAGCTTAACTTACTTATTAGTAAAAATACATGATGAAGGAGATTATAAAAATAAGAAAATTGTTATAGCAGAGGCATTATTAGAATCAGTAATTAAAGAGTGCAATGTTGAAAAGTATGAAGTTTTAAAAAATTTCAAAGGAAAAGAACTGAAAGAAACAATTTGTAGACATCCCTTTTTTGATTTAGGTTTCGATTATGATATCCCACTTTTAGAGGCACGTTTCGTTACTACCGAACAAGGAACAGGTATAGTTCATTGTGCCCCAAGTCATGGACCTGATGATTTTAACCTTTGTTTAAATAACGGAATTAAGGCAATAGAAACAGTTGATGGAGATGGAAAGTATACAAATAACGTAATGTTATTTGAAGGAATTCACATTTTCAAAGCCAACCCCATAGTGATTGAAAAATTAAAAGAGCAAAAAAAATTATTATCTAGTGGCGAGCTTGTCCATTCTTATCCTCATTCTTGGAGATCGAAAGCTCCATTAGTTCATAGAGCTACACCACAGTGGTTTATTTCAATGGAAAGTCATAAATTAAGAGAGAAAGCTCTAAAGGCTATAGATGATACAACTTTCTATCCTAACAAAGGTAAAGAAAGATTAAAGTCAATGATAGAAACAAGACCAGATTGGTGCGTATCTAGACAAAGAGTTTGGGGCGTTCCTTTGCCAATTTTTGTAAATAAAAAAAATAATGAAATTTTAGTAGATGACGAAGTGTTTGAAAATATTGCTAAAATTTATGAGAAAGAAGGTTCAGATTGTTGGTTTTCTGATAATCCTCAGAAGTTTCTTGGAAGCAAATATAAAGCAGATGACTTTGAAAAATTACAAGATATTGTTGAGGTTTGGTTTGATAGTGGTTCGACTCATTCGTTTGTACTAGAAAAAAGAGAAGATTTGAAATGGCCAGCATCAATGTATCTTGAAGGATCCGATCAACATAGAGGTTGGTTTCATTCATCTTTATTAGAGTCATGTGGAACAAGAGGGAAAGCTCCATTTGAGTCAATTCTCTCCCATGGATTTGTTGTTGATGGAAAAGGGCTTAAAATGTCAAAATCTTTAGGTAACGTGATTGCCCCAGAGGATATCTTAAAAAAATATGGAGCTGATATTTTAAGAATCTGGGTTGCTTCTTCAAATTATGCGGAAGATTTAAGAATAGACTACTCAATTTTGGATCAACATTCTGAGTCTTATAGAAAAATAAGAAATACTTTCAGATATTTGCTTGGAAATTTAAATGATAAATTTAAGGAAATTGATTTAAAAAGTATTGATGTAAAAAATTTACCTGAATTAGAACAATTTATGCTTCATAAGATTTATTCTTTAAATCTTAATTTTCATAAATATTTTAAAAATTATGATTTTCATAATTTATATAAGGAATTATTAAATTTTTGCACAGTTGATTTATCGTCTTTTTATTTTGATATAAGAAAAGATACTTTGTATTGTGATGAGGTTGGTTCAGAAAAAAGAAAAGCCTGTGTTACCATATTGAATATCATTCTTAATTTATTGATAAGATGGTTTGCTCCTATTTTATCATTTACCACTGAAGAAATTTATCAACTAATTTTTAAAGATAATAAAAGTGTTCATTTAAAAAATTTTTTGATAATTCCAGAAAATTTTAAAAATGAAGAATTAAACACAAAATGGATTGAATTAATAAGTATAAGGAATATCTGCAATATTAGTATCGAAGAAAAAAGAGCCAGCAAAGAAATTGGTTCAAGTCTTGAAGCAGATCTTGATATTAAACTTGATAGTAAACTTAAAAATATAACTGAAAACATAGATTTTTCAGAATTATGCATAACTTCAAAGGCAATAGTTTCTTACAATAACAAGACTAATACAACAGTTATAACTAAAAAAGCAAAGGGAGAAAAATGTCCCGTATGTTGGAAAATAAACTTAGAACCATGTTCTAGGCACAGTTAATGATCACAAAGTATTTATCAAAAAATTTTTATATAAGTTTATTTGTAGTTATTTTTATATTCATTTTAGATAGAATTTCAAAAATTTATGTTATTAATTTGAATGAAAAATTAATTGAATCCGATTTATTTAATTCAACCTTTTTAAACATAACCTTGATATGGAATAGTGGAATTGCATTTGGACTTTTTTCACTAAATGAAAGTTTTTATTATGATTTAATAACTTTATTAATTATTATAATAATATTGATTTTATTAATCATGGTATCAAAGACGGAAAAATTTCAAAAATATTCTTATCTAATAATAGTCGGAGGTGGTTTGGGAAATTTATTTGATAGGATATTCTATAAAGCCGTTCCTGACTTCATTGATATACATTACAATGGATTTCATTGGTTTATATTCAATATTGCAGATATATTTATAACAATCGGCATTATTTGCCTTATTTATGATGAAGTTTTTTTACAAAAAAGAAATAGATGAAAAATATATATAAATTTATTTTTGTTATCATATTCTCATTTAATTTTTTAAATGGTTGCCAGTCTTTAAAAGATGGCCTTGAGGGAAATAAAAAATCTAAAAATGCTGAAGAATTTTTGATAGATAAAAAAAATGCTTTAACTATACCACCAGATTTTTCTAAGCTTCCCACACCTGAGGTAGAAAAAAAAGTTGAAATAAATGAAAGTGATTTTGATATTGAAAATATTTTACAAGTAAATTCGGAAAATCAAACTTATGAGGGAAATTCCAAATCAAATAATTCATTGGAGGAATCAATCTTAGAAAAAATAAAACAAGATTAATGTTAACAAAATCAATAGAACTTAAAAATTTTAAGTATAGGAAAAATAATAAAAATATCTTTAATAAATTAAAACTTATTTTAAAAAATAAAAGTGAAACTATAAAATCTTTATCAAAAAATTATAAAGATAATTATAAATATAAAAAGATAAGCCAAATCACAAGAAATAAAGATATAAGATTAATTGGAATGGGCGGATCTATTTTAGGTTCAAAAGCAATATTTAATTTTTTAAAAGAAAAAAGCAAAAAAAATTTTGTATTCATAGATAATTTAATTTCAAAAAAAGAAAAATATAAAAATAATCAAATAAATTTAATTATATCTAAGTCAGGAAATACTCTTGAAACAATTACAAATGTAAATTTATTAATAAAAAAAAATGATAAAAATATTTTCATAACAGAAAAAAAACCTAGTCATTTATATAATCTTGCAAAAAAATTGAAGTCGGAGGTGATTGAACATAATAATTTTATTGGCGGAAGATTTTCAGTTTTATCTGAAGTAGGCATGTTGCCTGCAGAATTGATGGGTTTAAATCCGAAAAAATTTAGACAATTTGACAATTTAGTAAAAAGTAAAAAATTTATAAATCAATTGGTGTGTAGTACAGGAGCAATATTACATTTACATAAAAAAAAAAAATTTAATTCAATTATTTTAAATTATGATGAAAAATCTCATTATCTTTTCGAGTGGTATCAGCAATTAATTGCTGAAAGTTTGGGTAAGAAAGGCAAAGGTATACTCCCGATTATATCAGAAATGCCTAAAGACAATCATAGCATGATGCAGTTATATCTAGACGGATTTAAAAATAATTTTTTTACTTTTTTTAGCTGTAAAGAAAAAAACTCTGATCAATTAAATAGTAAAATATTTTTACCAAGTCATAAATATCTAAGATTTTACTCATCTAACAAAATAATATTAAAACAAAAAAAAGCTACGGAGATTGTCTTTTCTAAAAAAAATATTCCGTTTAGAAGTTTTGAAATTAATAAAAGAGATGAAACGACTTTGGGAGAATTATTTTGCTACTTTATACTAGAAACAATCCTTCTAGGAAGAGCAATGAACGTAAATCCATTTGATCAGCCATCTGTAGAATTAATAAAACAAGAGACGAAAAAACAGTTTAGTTTAAGATAATACCGAAAATCATTTTAGAGATTCCATATTTTTTTTCTTCCAAAATTTTAAATTCTTTAAAATAAACTTCTTTTTGTTCACTATTTCTATGAATTATTATAAGTCCATCTTTTTTTAAAATATTTGAATTTTTAATTTCTGATAAAATTAACGATATTTTTTTTTCTTTAAAAGGAGGATCAACAAAGATCAAATCAAAATTATTACTTAATTCTTTAAAAAAATTACTTTGAAAAATATCTTTTTCAATAATTTTACTTTTTTCATTTAGATTGAGATTTTGAATATTTTTTTTTAAAACATTTAAAACACTTTGATAGTTTTCAACAAATGTAACAAATTTTGCTCCTCTCGATATTGCTTCAAGACCAAAAGATCCCACACCAGAGAATAAATCCAATATATTTGCATTTTCTATATTAGCATTAAATTTATTTGAATGTTTAACAACATTAAAAATAGATTCTTTAGCGAGATCTTTTAAAGGTCTTGTGTTTTGATCCATTGGTTCTAAAATTTTTTTTCCTTTAAATTTCCCTGCAATAATTCTCATTTATTAATGACTTTGTATCCAATATCTTTACGATAAAAACCTTCATTCCAGTTTAAATTATTTAAGTTGTCAAATGTTTTTTTTCTTGCTTCAGAAAAATTTGAGGATAACGATACAAAATTCAAAACTCTTCCACCAACAGCGTATGTTTTCTTATCTATAATATTAGTACCTGCATGAAAACAATAATTTTTATCATCTGTATTAATCTTTTCTAAATTTTTGATTAATACATTTTTTTTATATTTTTCTGGATAACCATCAGAGCACAAAACAACACAAATGGAATTATCTTTTTTCCATTTTATCTCAATTTCATTTAATTTTTTTTCGCAACACGCTAAAAAAATATTTGCTAAATCTGACTCTAACCTAGGTAAAATTGTTTGGCATTCTGGATCTCCCATTCTAACATTATATTCGATCAAATAAGGGTTATCATTTTTAATCATAAGACCAGCATAAAGAAAACCTGAATATTCTATTTTCATTTCCTTAAGGCCTTTGAGAGTTGGATAAATTATTTGATTAATTATTTTCTTTTCGAGATCTAAGTTGATTAATCTTGATGGTGAATAAGCACCCATACCTCCAGTATTCTTACCCTTGTCACCTTCAAGAACCCTTTTATGGTCCTGAGCAGTATTAAATAATTTAATATCTTTGCCATCAGTAACAATAAAAAAACTCATTTCTTCACCAGTCAAAAATTCCTCTATCAACACATTTTTTGCTTCTCCAAATTTTCCTGTAAAAATTTCATCTATGGCTATAAATGCATCTTTCTTATTTTCACATATGTAAACTCCTTTTCCTGAGGCAAGTCCATCAGCTTTTATAACCATAGGATAATTTGCTTTTTCTAAAAAAATTTTTGACTCTTGAGGGTTTGGAAATATGCCAAAGTTTGCAGTTGGTATATTATATTTTTTACAAAGTTTTTTTGTAAAAATTTTTGAACCTTCGAGTTGGGAAGCTGCTTGATTAGGACCAAATATTTTAACTTTTGTATCTAAAAAAAAATCGACTATGCCGTCTACTAATGGTTTTTCAGGGCCAACAATTAAAAGATCAATTTTTTTTTCCTCAGTAAATTTTTTAATTGCATGGAAATCTCTTATATTTATTTGTATGTTTTCAGCTATAGTTGAAGTTCCAGCATTTCCAGGAAGGCAATATACATTTTTTACATTTTTTGATTTTTTGATGCTAAAACAAATTGCATGTTCTCTACCGCCACTTCCTAAAATCCCAACATTCATGTATAAATGTATAAACTAAAAATGTACAAAAAATTAGCAAAAATAAAATATTTACCAAATAATTTTGAAATTATTGAAAATGGAGATCATGTAATTTGCGCTATATCAGGTAAACAAATTAAATTAGAAAAATTACAATATTGGAATGTCGAACTTCAGGAACCATATTACTCTTACATAGAGGCTGCAAAGAAAAGAGAAGAAAAATAATTTATTTCCATCTATTATGAGACCAAATCCATTTTGATGGATTAATTAATATCATTTGCTCAAGATTTTTATTTAGTTTTCGAGTGATCTCATTGATGGTTTCTTTTTCCTCAAAATTTAAAGGTGTATAAACCGTGACCTCAAAATTTACATTATTTTTTCTCTCAATGTAAATTGGTACAACTTTACATTTAAATTTTTTTACAAATTGTGCTGGAATAGTAGTTGTATATGCATCTTTTCCAAAAAAAGGAGATTGAATTGACTCACTTACTCTTTGATCAATCATTAAAGCTATAGAGTGTCCGTCATTAAATAATTTTAATAAATTTCGAATATTTGATCTACCTTTTTTAATTTGATTTTTACAAATATATTTTGTTCTTAAAATTTCTATTATTTTATTCATAAAAAGATTGTTTAACGGACGATAAATTGCTGCAAGTTTAATGCCTGATTTCTCTAAAGTCATTGCCATTAATTCAAAATTGTCAAAATGACCAGAAACAAAAATTACGTTTTCATTATTTTTTAAAATGTTATCAAGAATTTCTTTTCCTTTAATTTTAATCATTTCAGTCTTAGAATTATTTCGAAAACTATTCAAGAACGGATATTCAGCTAAAATTCTTCCATAATAATTCCACATTTCACTAATATGATTTTCGATTTCATTTGCACTAGCATGTGGTAAAGCAATTTTAAAATTGTTTAAGATAGTTTTTTTTGGTCTTAAAAGTGGCCCAATTAAACGAAAAACTTTTCCAGATACGTAAGATGAAATTTTTACTCCTATTATCTTAAATATTAAAAACAATATCATGATAATTAAAAATTCAATTAAATATCTGAAAAATTTAATTAACTTCATTTTTAATTTTTAGTTTTTCTTTTAGTTTTTCAATTTCAATAATTTTTAAACAAATTTTGGTAAATTTTATATTTTTTTTATCTTCATTTTTCAATCTTACAAAATCTTTTTCTGTAGTTAAAATCTTTGAATTATTTTTTTTTGCAATTTCATATATCTTTTCAATATCTCGACTCGAATAATTGTAATGATCTGGAAATTCTATATCTTTTATAACCTTAAATTTATTTTCAATTAACATATTCAAGAATGTACTATGATTTCCAATACCTGAAAAAACTACGAAATTATCATTAATGTTTAATTCATCTAAATTAAGTAATTTATAGTTAGTTTCATAAAAATTAAGATCTGGAAATTTTTTTAACAATTTTATCTTAAAATTTTCATTATTTTCATTATTTCCATTCAAAAAAATATTTTTATATCTGTTCAGACTTTTAAGATTTTCTCTTAATGGACCTGCTGGAATCAAGCATCCATTTCCGATTAAATTTTTTTTATTAAAACATACAAAAGAAAGATCATACGAAATACTTTTATCCTGAAGACCATCATCAAAAATAGCAATTTCATATTTATGTAAAATAGCTTTTTTGAGAGCTTCTATACGACTACTATGAATAAAAGTTTTTCCAAATTTGCTTAAAAGTATTTGTTCATCTATCTGATCTGGATAATTTTTTTTAATAAAACAACTTTTAATATTTTTTTTATCTAAAATTTTCTTAATTTCAATTGCTAGAGAAGTTTTTCCAGTTCCTCCTAAATATATGTTACCAATACATATACATTTTATATTTTCAAAATTTTTCTTTTTTTTTATATTAATTAGTGAGATAAATTCAAATAATTTTGATAAGGGAAAAAGAATATAGGATAGTAAACTTGGCTTTTTGTAATCCCAAAATTTAGGTTTTTTTAATTTCATCTTTGAATATTTTTAGGATCTCTGCTTCACTTTTTTTTAAAATTAAATTACCCATATCAGATAAATTTATTTTTTTCCTTCTTTTCATCTTTAATAATTTAAAAGAAATTTTTTTTAATTCACTAATGTTATTTATTTTAAAAGCGGCTTTTTTCTTATCAAAAAGTCTATAGATATCTTTAAAGTTATCAATATTCGGACCATGAATTATGTTAAGGTTAAATCTTGCCGGTTCAATAGGATTTTGTCCTCCATGATTTACTATAGAGCCACCAATGAATGCAACTTTAGATATATTAAAAAATTTTTTTGTTTCTCCATAGGTATCTACTAAATAAATATCTGTTTCCTTTTTTATTTTTTCATTTGTCGATCTAATAATAGTTCTTAATCCTAAAGACTTAATCTCCTCGTTAATTTTCCTTATTCTTTGAACATGTCTTGGAATTATAATTGTAAGTAAATTATTGATATTTTTTTTAAGTTGCGAGTGAATATTTGCTATAATTTTTTCTTCTGACGGGTGTGTACTTGATGCACAAAAAATCAATCTTTTTTTTATTGATTTTAAAAAAGAACTTGGAAGTTTTATATTTTTTTTATTAGAAATTTCTGAAAACTTTAAATTTCCAATATTCTTTATTTTTTTTACATTTAGTTTTTTTAAATATTTGTTTGTATCAGAATTAGATGGAAATGCTATTTTAATACAATCAAAAATATTTCCAGTAAATTGATTAAAAAGTTTCCACCTTCTAAAAGATTTATTAGTAATCCTCGCATTCATTAGTAATAAGGGTATAGATTTTTTTTCTAGTTCTTTATACATACTCGGCCATATTTCAGAATCTATAAATATAGCCAGTGTTGGTTTCCAATATTCTAAAAATTTTGAACTAAAATAAAAAAAATCGATTGGAAAAAATTGATGGATAGTTTTTTTGAATTTATAGTTTTTAATTATTCTAGAAGAACTTAATGTTGAAGTTGTAATTAAGATAGTTTTAATTTTATTCTCAGTTTCTAATTTTTTAATTAACGGAATTATACTCATCAATTCTCCAACACTTGCAACATGGAACCAAATAAGATTTCCACTTATCCTTTTCTTTGAAATAAAACAGAATTTTTCAATAAACCGTTTTGTGTCCTCTTTATCCTTAATAAATCTAATGGTTAAAATTATTGGGGACAGAATTAAAATTAAAATGATTAAAAATTGATAAATTAAAAACATTATTTTTTTTTAATTTGCTTTTCATAAAAATTTTTATATTGCATTGAATCTTTTAAAAGATCCTCATGTTTTCCAGAGGTAATTATTTCTCCATTTTCTACAACAAATATTTTATCAGAGTTAAGTATTGTTGATAGTCTATGTGCAATCACAATTGTAGTTCGATTTTTAGTAAGAATATTTAATGCATTCTGAATTTTTTCCTCAGTTTCAGAGTCTAATGATGAGGTAGCCTCATCAAGTAAAATTATTGGGCTTTTCTTTAGCATAGCTCTTGCAATTGATATTCTTTGTTTTTCACCTCCTGATAGACGAACTCCATTCTCACCAATTACGGTTTCATATTTTTTTGGAAGTTCATTAATAAATTCTTCACAAAAAGAAAGTTTAGCAGCTTCTTCAATCTCGATATCTGATGCATCAATGTTTGCATAAGCTATATTATTTTTAATCGTGTCATCAAATAGAGTTGTATCTTGGCTTACTAAGGATATTTTTTGTCTAAGAGATTTTATTTTTGTTTGATAGATTGATTGATTATCAATAAATATATCACCAGAATCAACATTATAAAAACGAGGTATCAAGTTTAATATTGTAGATTTTCCAGATCCACTATGACCAACTAAAGCAGACATTTTGTTCCCATTAATCTCAAGGTTTATATTTTTTAAAACATTTTCATTTTCATCATGATATTTAAAATAAACATTTTGGAATTTAATACTTCCACTTCTTATTGAAATATCAGAAGCATTTTTATCATCTTTTATTTCATTTATATTATCAACAATTGGTAATATTCTCCTAGCTGCAGTAAGACCTTGATTGATTGCCATGTTTATTGTTGCTAAAGATCGCACTGGTTGATAAGCGAGCATCATAGCTGCTAGAAATGAAAAAAAATTATTAATATCTATCTCATTTCTAATTATTAATTTTCCAGAGTAAAAAATTAATATTGCTATCATTATACCTGTAAAAGTTTCCATAATAGGAGAAACACGCACGTAAACAGTTCTTATTTTTGCAGTTTTATTTTTTAATTTTTCTAAATGGTCATGAGACCTTTTGATCTCATAATTTTCTTTTTGAAATATTTTTATAAGTTTATGATTTTTAAATAACTCGATTAAGTATGAATTTAAAAATCCTGATCTCTCTTGTGCTTCAGTTGCTACTTTACTAACCCTTTTTCCAAGTGTTTTTGCAGCCATACTTGCTAAAGGTATCATTATGATTGATATTAATGAAAGTTTCCAATTTTGATAAAACATAACAATTAAAAGACCGATAAGTGTAAGACTGTCTTTGAATAATGCTAAGATAGCATCGCTAAGCATATTAGTAATATGTGTCACATCATAAGTAAGATTAGATATAAATTTTCCAGAGTGTTTTGCATCAATTAACTTTGTGTCTGCATTTATTAATGATGAAATCATATCAAATTGTAATAATTTTTTTATTTCTTCACCAACATGAATCATCGTTGCTTTTGCAAAATAAAGAGAAATACCTTTTGCAGCAAATGTAATAATTATTAATGCTGGAATTAAAAATATTAAAGTTTCATCCTTATCTATAAAGATTTTTTTTATAGCAGGGTCTAATAACCAAGCAATTGCAGATGTACTTGTAGCGACAATTATTGAAAATAAACCAGCAAGAAATATTTTTTTTAGGAATTTTTTTGAGTAATCTTTATAGAGTCTTTTTAAAATATCACTTGAATTCATATATTAATTTTTCCTAAAAAAATAAATGCTAAAACAATGAAACCAAAAAAATTATTACTTTTAAAAATTTTTAAACATTTTTGTATATTTGTTTGATCAAATGATCTTATTTGAAAAAAAAATAGATGGGCGATCATGATGATAATGCCCAAGTATAGAAAAAAATTAAAATTCATATAAATACCTACAAAAATATAGGATAGAATTGTGATTGAGTAACATATAAACAAAAACTTCTTTGGATTATCTTTAAATTTTATAGACGTTGATTTAACTCCTATTATTTCGTCATCTGTAATATCTTGGTATCCATAGATAGTGTCGTATCCAAGTGTCCAAAATATGGCTCCAAAATAAAGAATAATTGGTATTAAATTTATCGAGTTTTCAATTGAGGTCCAACCTAACAATAGACCGTAATTGAAAGTTATTCCCAAAAATAATTGTGGCCAATAAGTGTATCTTTTCATCAATGGATAAGTAAACGCTAGTGGCATAGAGCAAAAAGCTAAAATAATAGTCAGGTAGTTAAAATTAATCAAAACTAACAATGCAAGAAAACATAAAATAGTTGCATAAATCAATCCGAGTCTCACAGATATTTTACCTGATGCTATAGGTCTATCTTTAGTTCTTGAAACCTTTTTATCAAATTCCCTATCTACAATATCATTTATAATGCATCCAGCAGATCTCATTAATACAGAGCCTGAGAAAAAAAGAATTAGATAGAAAAGATATAGTTTAAGATCATTAGAAAAATCATAAGCCAAAGTTAAACCCCAAGCACAAGGCCAAAATAGCAACATGTATCCAATAGGTCTTTTAAATCTTGTAAGTTCTAAAAATAATTTTATTTGGTCCATAAAATTTACTTGTAAATAACAAAGGCAAGATTGATAATCAAACTGATTCGTATGAATATAGATTATACAGTAACAGCATTAATGTTTCCTGCTATTCCTTTGATAATGGGAGTGTATAGTAATAGATTTCATTCCTTAAGTGCTTTAATTAGAGAACTTCATGATGAGCATGTTTATGAAAAACATGTTCCACCTGAATGGAAAAAACAGTTCATAAATTTAAGTGGAAGAATTACTTTACTAAGATGGTCGATTATGTTCGGTGCATTTGGTTTTTTATTTAATATGCTTACAGTGTTAGGTCTGTACTTGAATGAGGTTTTTATAGCAAGATTAATTTTCGGATCCTGTTGTTTATCAATGATGATTTCAATAATTTTTTTTATAAGAGAAATTCATGTTTCAACAAACGCTTTAAGACTACATATGTCAGATATGGATGTTAGGGTTGATTAAGGGATAATTACAGCAGGCCCTAAAATTTTTCGTCCCTCTAAATCTTGATGAGCTTTCACAATTTCACTTAAGGGATATTTTCTAAAAATATTAAGAGTAAATTTTTTTTTAATATACATTTCAAAAACTTTTTTAGCAGTTTCATCTAATTCTTCCTTAGTTGAAGTGTAATGAGCAATACTTGGTCTTGTTAAATATAAACCTTTTGGGGCTAAAGATTTTGTTACATTGCAAGGATCTAGAGGGCCTGACGCATTTCCAAAAGAAACCATCATTCCTCTAGTTTTTAAACATTCAATTGAACCATCAAATGTTTTTTTGCCAACACCATCATAGACCACAGGAACACCAACTCCATTGGTAATTTCTTTAACTTTTTCTGCAAAATTTTCTTTTGAATAATTAATTACATGATCACAACCATTTGCTTTAGCTATTTGGATTTTTTCGTCAGATCCTACTGTTCCAATTACGGTACAACCTAAACTTTTAGCCCACTGACAAAATATTTGTCCTAAACCACCAGCAGCCGCATGAAACAATATAGTTTCTCCAGACTTTACAGGATAGGTTTTATGAAGAAGATAAAAAACTGTGAAGCCTTTGGTCATTAAAGTTACAACATTTTCTAATTCTATTTCATTGGGCACTTTAACTAATTTTTTTGTTGGAAAAATTCTATGTGTTGCATATGAACCAATAGGCATTGATGCGTATGCTACTTTATCACCAACCTTAAAATTTTTTACATCAGAACCGATCTTTTCAATTATTCCAGCTCCTTCAATTCCAATATTTGACGGCAACTCAACGGGATAGAGGCCTGATCTATGATAAGTATCAATATAATTTAAACCGATAGCTTGGTTCTTAATTAAAACTTCACCAGAGTTTGGATCACCTAATTTAATATCTTTCAGCTCCAAAACTTCCGGGCCACCATTTTTTGATATTGTTACAGCTTTCATTTTACAAATGTGCCATTATGATAATCTTGAACAGCTTGTAAGATCTCTGCTTTAGTATTCATTACAAATGGGCCACCTCTTGCAATTTCTTCATTTATTGGTTTACCAGATATCACTAAAAATTTTGCTTTTGATTTAGCTTTAATCTTTAATACTTCACCTTTTGTAAGTAGTATTAAGGTACTATCTTTTACATTATCGTGTTTTTTATTGCCGATTTCTATTTCACCATTGATTAAATAAATGAAAGTGTTGTGAGTGGATGGTAAATTGAAATTAAATTCTTTATTAATATTTAATTCAACATCAAAATAAACAGGCTCAACATTATGTTTTTTTACAGGACCTTCGGCTTTTTCAAATTTACCAGCAATAACTTTTACAAGCTTATCATCATCTTCGTGAACACTCATTTTATCAGCATCAATATAAATATACTCAGGTTTGCTCATCTTCAATTTTGCAGGCATATTGATCCATAATTGAAAACCGTGAAGTTTGCCTTCTTTCATAGCAGGCATTTCTGAATGGATAATCCCACTTCCAGTTTTCATCCACTGAACATCTCCAGCGGTCATTCTTCCCTCACCACCAGTACTATCTTTATGCTCAAAATCTCCAGCCAACATATAAGTAACTGTTTCAATACCTCTATGAGGGTGAGGGGGAAAACCTGCAATATAATCCTCACTATTTTCAGAACCAAATTCATCCAGCATTAAAAAAGGATCAAAGTAATTTGGCTCAACTCCAATGCTCCTTTTTAATTTTACGCCAGCACCGTCAGATGCTGGAATTGGATCTATAATTTGTTTAACTTCAATATTTTTCATTAGTGTTTAATAATATGTTTAATATTTGATTCAAGGTTACTTTTTGTCTAAACAATAACCCTTAGCACCGTTTGCAACTAAGAATAAAAAACCACCAGCTAAAGCAATATTTTTCATAAATGCTATCACTTGCATTTGGTCAGAAAAATTATTGTGAAAGATAAAAGCTGTCGCTATACAAAATATACTTAAAGCAGCTGCAGCTATTTTAGTTTGATAACCTAAAATAATTAAAATTGGAGCAATTACTTCCAATAAAATCGCTGGAGCCAATAAAAATCCTGGTAGACCAAAACTTCCCATCCAGCCGAGAGTTCCCTCATAATTCCCAATTTTATTGTAAGCACTTAATAAGAAAATACCTGAAATAAAAATTCTTCCAATTAAATCTAAAATTTTAGTCATATTTTTTTAATCACATCTATTACATCGGACTGTAGCAAACATATCATCCCAATCAGACTCCTTTTCCTCTACATAATCCATCAAGCATCTTAGAGCCTTTGATTTATCAGGAAGATCATATTTATCTACAATTTGATCTAACATTTTTTCTGAATCATCGTATATTTCGAAAGACACATCTTTTTTTTCACTCATAATTTTCCTTTATTAATATTTAGTTATGTCTCCTAAGAAGTTATTTATATATTAAAATTCATTCAATAATCCAGATAAATCTTTTATTTCAAATCTAGGTTTATAATCTAAATTGTCAAAAATACTGTTGTTTCTATTCACCCAAATAGCTTGGAAACCATAATTTCCACCTCCAGAAACATCCCATGAGTTTGAACTCAAAAAAGCAACTTCATTTTTTTTAATTTTATATTTTTTTATGGGCATATCATAAACTTCAGAGTTTGGTTTATATACACCTACTTCTTCAATTGAAAAAATATCATCAAATAAATTTTCTAAATTATTACTTTTAACTAACTCCTTAAGCAATGATGGAGTTCCATTTGAAAGAATAGCTAATTTAAATTTTTTTTCTTTTAATTTTTTTAAAGTTTCTTGAACTTCTTTAAAAGGAGATAGAACTTTGTAGAGGTTTAAAAGCTCATCTTTCATTGAAGGTTTTATTTTAAAAACTTTCATAGATTTATCTAAACTATCCTCAGTAATCTGCCAAAAATCTTTGTGTCTTCCCATTAAACTTCGAAGCCAAGTATATTCTAATTGAGTAGTTCTCCAAAAATTTGAAAAAGGCTCCCATTTTTCTCCAATTTTATCTTTACATTTCTCTGCAGCAGAATTGACATCAAACAATGTGCCATAAGCATCAAAAATTATTGCTTTAATATTTTTCATAAATTAACTTAACATAAATGAGTAATATTAGATTATTTTTTTCAAATACAATATCAGCAAATATGACTGATAGATTAGATAAGTCTCAATCACATTATCTAACTAAAGTGATGAGAATTAAAGAAAATGAAGTTTTTTCGATATTTAATAAAAATGGAGAATGGCAGGCAAAAGTTTTAGGAATTCCAAAAGGTATTGTCGAATTTAAAACAGTAAAACAATTAAGAAAAAAAGAAAGTTCAAAAGAATTGTACTTAGCATTCTCTCCAATTAAATCAAACTATCAAAATTTTATGATACAAAAAGCAACAGAATTAGGAGTCACAAGATTTTTACCAATTATTTTTGAGAGAACAGTAGTTAGAAAGATTAACAATGAACGTTTTAAAAAAATAGTTATTGAGGCTAGTGAACAGTCAAATCGTCTTAATATTCCTGTTGTTGAGAAGGCTCAAAATTTAAAAAATTTTTTAAAATCAAATTCAATGGATTTAATATTTACTGATTTAAATTCAGATAATAAAAAAATTGATAAATCAAAGTTAACAAATAAACCAATTTGTATTATAATTGGTCCAGAAGGTGATTTTTCAGAGACTGAAAGAGAAGAGATTCTCTCTTTTAAAAGTGTTCAGTCTATAAAAATTAATGAGAACATTTTAAGATCTGAAACTGCAGTGATATCAGCGATTTCGATCATAAATTATGTGATTAATTGATAAATTGTCGCGAAAACTAAAGTGTAATTTTTATAAAAGAGCTTTATATAGCTATTAAAAATGAAAAAATTTTTTTACATATTTTTTGGAGTTTTTATATCGCAAAATGCTTTTGCTAATCAGCCATTTGATTGGCAATTAGGGTTTCAAAAAGCAGCTTCAGAGTCTATGAGGGATATAGTGGCATTTCACAACAATCTTTTACTACCTATAATAATTGCAATAAGTGTATTTGTTTTATTTTTAATGCTTTATGCCTGTGTGAGGTTTAGAGCTTCGGCAAATCCTAATCCTTCAAAAAGAACCCACAATGTAACGGTTGAAGTGTTATGGACTTTAATTCCATGTTTAATTTTGATTGTGATGGCAGTTCCATCATTTAAAATTTTATATAAACAAGATTCAATACCAAAAGCAGATTTGACAATAAAAGCAATAGGTTATCAATGGTACTGGGGATATGAGTATCCTGATGAAAATTTAGTTTTTGACTCTTATATGATTGAAGAAAAGGATTTGAAAGCAAATCAACCACGATTGCTTGCAGTAGATAACGAAGTTGTTGTTCCAGTCGGAAAAGTAGTAAAAGTTTTAATTACAGCTAACGATGTTTTACATGCATGGGCTTTACCTTCATTCGGAGTTAAAAGGGATGCAGTTCCTGGAAGAATAAATGAAACATGGTTCAAACCAGAAAAAGTTGGTACTTATTATGGTCAATGCTCTGAACTTTGTGGTATAAAACATGCTTTTATGCCAATTGCAGTCAAGGTAGTGAGTGAAGAGGAGTATCAAGAATGGCTATCTGAGGCGCGAGTAAAATTTGCAAATGAAGAAATTGAAAATGATAAACTAAAAGTAGCGAGTAAATAAATATGTATACACAAACAGCAACAACTGACGATCACCATACTCCATCAGGTTGGAAACGTTGGGCATATTCGACAAACCACAAAGATATAGGAACAATGTATTTAATTTTTGCAATTGTTGCAGGAGTGATAGGGACAGCATTTTCAGTTTTAATGAGAATGGAGTTAATGCATCCTGGTGATGGTATTTTAGGAGGCAATTATCATTTGTACAATGTTTTAGTTACTGGTCATGGACTTATTATGATTTTCTTTATGGTTATGCCAGCCATGATTGGTGGTTTCGGAAATTGGTTTGTGCCAATCATGATTGGTGCACCTGACATGGCTTTTCCAAGAATGAATAACATTTCATTTTGGTTATTACCTGTATCATTAACTTTATTAATATTATCTATTTTTGCTGATGGCCCTCCAGGTCAAACAGGTGTGGGAGGTGGCTGGACTATTTATCCTCCTTTGTCTTCTAAAGCTGGTCAACCAGGACCTGCAATGGATTTAGCAATTTTGAGTTTACATTTGGCTGGAGCCTCTTCAATTTTGGGAGCAGTAAACTTTATTACTACAATTTTAAATATGAGAACTCCAGGCATGACCTTACATAAAATGCCTTTGTTCGCTTGGTCAATTTTAGTAACAGCATTCTTATTATTATTATCTTTACCAGTATTAGCAGGTGCAATTACAATGTTATTAACGGATAGAAATTTTGGAACTGCATTCTTTGAAGCGCAAACCGGAGGGGATCCTGTTCTATTTCAACATCTATTTTGGTTCTTTGGTCATCCAGAAGTTTATATTTTAATTTTACCTGGCTTTGGGATGATAAGTCATATTGTTTCAACATTTTCTAGAAAACCGGTCTTTGGTTATTTAGGTATGGCATATGCAATGGTAGCAATTGGAATAGTAGGATTCGTAGTATGGGCTCATCATATGTATACTGTTGGACTGAGTACTGATACAAAAGCTTATTTCTTAGCAGCTACAATGATTATTGCTGTACCAACAGGAATTAAAATTTTCTCATGGATAGCAACTATGTGGGGCGGATCAATTTCATTTAAGACACCTATGATGTGGGCACTAGGTTTTATATTTATGTTTACTGTTGGTGGTGTAACAGGTGTAGTTTTAGCGAATGCTGGAGTAGACACGGCAATGCACGATACTTATTATGTAGTAGCTCATTTTCATTATGTTTTGTCTTTAGGAGCAGTTTTTGCAATTTTTGCAGGTTTCTATTATTGGTTTTCAAAAATGTCTGGTTATGAATACTCTGAATGGATGGGACACTTACACTTTTGGCTAACATTTGTAGGTGTTAACTTAATTTTCTTTCCTCAGCACTTTTTAGGTTTAGCTGGAATGCCTAGAAGATATGCAGATTACCCAGATGCTTTTGCTGGTTGGAATTATATATCATCGATTGGCTCTTATATTGCTGTAGCAGGATTAGCAGTATTTTTTGTTAATCTAATTTATGCTTTTGCTAAAAAGAAAGCTGCTGCACAGAACCCATGGGGAGAAGGGGCAACAACATTAGAATGGACAGTGCCATCTCCACCTAATTTTCATACTTTTGAAGAGTTGCCAAAGTTTGTTGATGATCAAGAGACTGAAAAATCACATAGCTAAAACAAAAGTTAAAAAAATTGATGGATAGTTCAAAATTAAAAAAAAGAAGTTTATCTCAGGAAGATTTATTTAATTTATCTGAATTATTTAAATTGATGAAACCTAGAGTGATGTCTTTGGTAATTTTTACTTGTGCTGTTGGCTTATTAACAGCACCTAATGCCGTCTCTACAAAAGATGCAATAATTGGAATTTTGTTAGTTTCTTTAGGAGCAGGAGCAGCTGGTGCTTTAAATATGTGGTACGAGTCTGATCTTGATGCATTAATGACAAGAACTTGTTTAAGACCAATTCCGACCGGAAAAGTCAATAAAAATCAAGCACTGATTTTTGGTGTAACTTTGTCTATAATTTCTGTAGTTACATTAGATTATTTTACGAATAGAATTTCTGCATCCATATTACTTCTTACAATTTTATTTTATGTTTTTGTTTATACAATTTGGTTAAAAAGAAGAACGCCACAAAACATAGTTATTGGTGGGGCAGCAGGAGCTTTTCCTCCGGTTATTGGATGGACTATTGCAACAGGATCTCTTTCAATTGAACCATTAACTTTTTTTCTAATTATATTTTTTTGGACACCTTCACATTTTTGGGCTTTGAGTTTGTATAAATCAGATGATTACAAAAAAGCTAATATACCTATGCTTCCATTGACAAATGGAGTAGAGAGTACAAAGATTAATATATTTGTTTATTCTTTATTAATGTTGCCAGTTATTATTTTTCCGTATTTGATTAATTTTGTGGGATTAATATTCTTAATCCCATCATTATTATTAACTTTTTATTACAATTTTTTATGTTACGAACTTTACAATTTTAAGAAAAATAAGTTTAACCCAAAAAAAGCAAAATCTATATTTGGATATTCGATACTTTATTTATTTTTAGTTTTTGTTCTTTTTCTGATAGATAAGATTTTATGATAACTCCTGATAAAAAAACAAAGAAAAAAAACATTCTTACTGCTTTAGCAATTATTGCTTTCATGGTTTTTCTTTTCTTTTTTACTTTATATAACACTGGGGTATTTGATAGAGCAATATGATTGAAAAAAAAAAATTAACACCATTATTATTAGCTGGAATTTTTGTTTTAATGTTAGGTTTATCCTATGCAGCAGTGCCATTATATGATCTTTTTTGTAGAGTAACTGGTTTTGGTGGGACTACACAAGTTTCAAACAAAGCTCCCAAAATAGTTTTAGATAAAGTGGTAAGTGTAAGATTTGATACTAACGTAAATAATTTACCATGGGATTTTAAGGTTAAATCAAATGTAATTGATGTAAAAGTTGGTCAAGTTAGTAAAATAGAATTTGAGGTAACAAATTATAGTGAAGAGCCTACAGCGGGAGTGGCAAGCTTTAATGTTTCACCTGCAAGTTTTGGAAAATATTATAGCAAATTGGGATGTTTTTGTTTTGAAAAACAAGAGCTAAAAGCTGGCGAAAAAGCTACATATGTAATGACTTTTTATTTAGATCCTGAAATGGTAAACGATCCGACAGTGAAAAACCTACAAGATGTAACTATGTCGTATACTTTTTTCTCGACAGATTACTATAAACAATCATAATCCAAAAAAAATGTCAGCTGAAAAAAAACACGATTATCATTTAGTGGACCCAAGTCCTTGGCCAATATATGTTTCTTTCTCATGCTTAGTACTAGCATTGGGAGCAGTTTATTATATGCATTCGGACGTATCATGGGGAATGTATTTAGGTTTTGCTCTATTAATTTATGGTGCATATATGTGGTTTAGAGATGTCGTAATTGAAGCCGAGCACCAAGGTCATCATACTCCTGTAGTACAAATTCACCATCGTTATGGGATGACATTGTTTATAGCATCCGAGGTAATGTTTTTTGTTGCATGGTTTTGGGCTTATTTTGATGTAAGTCTTTTTCCTAATGAATTTGTTGGAAATGTATGGCCACCAAAAGACATTGAAACTTTTGATCCTTGGGACATTCCACTTATAAACACTTTAGTGTTACTGTTATCAGGCACTACTGTGACTTGGTCACATCACGCACTTTTGGAAGATGATAGAAAAGGATTTATTCAAGGTTTAGTTTTAACTGTCATACTAGGAGTTTGTTTTACAGCATTACAAGCATACGAATATCATCATGCAACATTTGCATTTTCTGATCATATATATGGTTCAGTTTTTTATATGGCTACAGGTTTCCATGGCTTTCATGTGATTGTAGGAACAATTTTTTTAGCCGTGTGTTTGTGGAGAGGAAAATTAGGACATTTTAACAAAGATCATCACTTTGGTTTTGAAGCTGCAGCTTGGTATTGGCATTTTGTTGACGTTGTATGGTTATTTTTATTTGCAGCTATATATATTTGGGGAAGTTAATTTCAGTCTTTGAAACATAAGTTTTTATTTTCTGTTTTTATAATTTTTTTTATATTTGTTTTTATTGCATTAGGCACTTGGCAAATAATTCGATTAAATTGGAAAAATAATCTTATTTTAGAAATTGAAAATTCATTAAAAAATCCTCCAGTGGAACTTTCACAATCTAATAAAGAAAATTTTCTAAAAATCAAAACATCGGGAACTATTGATTTTGAAAAACAAATATATTTATATAATCTGAATGATTCTGGCACTCCAGGTTTTGAAGTTATAAATCCAATTTTAATTGATAATGAAAATTATTTGATCAATCGAGGCTGGATACCATTTGAAAAAAAAGATACCCCAGAAATTAATATATTTGATCAAAATAATATAGTTGGAATGCTCAAAACTCAGGGAAGAAAAAATATTTTTAAACCTGATAATGATATTAAAAAAAATTACTGGTTTAGCTTAAACAGAGAAGATATATTAAAATTTACTGGTAAAAAATTTTCAAAATACATAATTTATTTGGATGGAAATTATCAATTTCCTAGACCAAAAAAAATTACTGCTAATATTTCAAATAATCATAAAAAATACGCAATGACATGGTTTTCATTAGCGATTTCAATTCTTTTGCTATATTTATATTTTAGAAAAAAGAATTATTAAATGAACTATATTAGTACAAGAAATAATCAGAAAAACTTTACTTTTAAAGATGTTTTCCTCAAAGGTTTGGCAGATGATGGGGGGCTATTTGTGCCTAAATTAATTAAGTCATTTGAAAAAGAAGAATTAGATAACCTTAAAAAACTTAGTTACAATGATTTAGCGACTGAAATAATTTATCCTTTTATTGGGAATTTCATGTCAAAAGATGAACTAATCTCTATAATATCAAAATCATACTCGAATTTCAGATGTGATGATGTTGTAAAAATTTCTGATCTGGGAAATTTTAAAATTTTAGAATTATTTCATGGCCCAACTCTTGCTTTTAAAGATATCGCAATGCAATTAATAGGTAATTTTTATCAATTTCATTTAGGACGTGATCAAAAAAAAATAAATATAATTGTTGCAACTTCAGGTGACACTGGTGCAGCGGCTATAGATGCTTTGAAAGGAAAAAATAATTTAAATGTTTTTGTATTGCACCCTAATAATAAAATTTCACCAGTACAAAGAAAACTAATGACAATACATGAAGAGAGCAATGTTTTTAATATTGCTGTAGAGGGTAATTTTGATGATTGTCAAAATTTAGTAAAAGCAATGTTTAATGATGAAGAATTTTCTAAAGCAATTAATATGTCAGGTGTAAACTCAATTAATTGGGCAAGAATTATTGCGCAAGCAGTTTATTATTTCTATGCTTTTTTTAAAGTTGGAAACAACCAACCCTTATCCTTTTCTGTTCCAACAGGAAACTTTGGTGATATTTACGCTGGCTACTTAGCAAAAAAACTGGGACTTCCAATTGATAAACTAATCGTTGCTACAAATAAAAATGACATACTTCACAGAGCAATATCTAGAGGTGATTATATTCAAAAAAAAGTTGAGGAAACAAATACTCCAAGTATGGACATACAGATAGCAAGTAACTTCGAAAGACTTTTGTATGACATAAAAGATTGCAACTCAGAAGCTACAAAAGATGTAATGAATAAAATAAAAAATAATAGTTATAAAATTGATAAAAACGATTTAGATAAAATTAAGTTGAATTTTATATCTGAGATGCTTGATGAAAAAGAAACTGTCGAAATGATAAAGATAATTAATGAAAAACATCAAATAGTAGTTGATCCTCATACTGCAGTGGGCATTGGTGCTGTTAGAAAATTAGGATTAGAAAAAAATTGTGTTGTATTATCAACTGCTCACCCGTGTAAATTTCCAAAGGCAATAGAGGATGCAATTTCAAAGACCGAGGATTTACCAGTTAGTCTTGATTATGTTAATGATAGAAAAGAAAAATTTGAGATTCTTCCTAATGATCTAGAGAAAGTCAAAGACTATGTAATGAATTCAATATGAAACTAAAAATAAAAGATAAAATTCCAGATACAGAAATTTTTCATCTTGTTGGTGGAGAGCCCCAAAAAAATAAATTAAGTGAAATCATAGGTAATGGTAAAATTGTTTTGTTTGGTTTGCCTGGTGCATTTACATCAACTTGCTCCAAACTTCATCTTCCTGGATTTGTGGCAAATGCAGATAAAATAAAAGCAAAAGGAATAGAAAATATATTTTGTTTATCAGTGAATGATCCTTATGTAATGAATGGCTGGGGAGAGATTAATAATACTAGAGATAAAATTAAAATGTTATCTGACCCATATTTATTATTTACGAAAGCAATTGGAGCAGAAGTTGATCGTAATGCAAAAGGAATGGGAATTAGATCAAATCGTTATTTAATGGTGATTGAAAATTTCGCAGTTGTTAATATCCATGTTGAAAAAGAGACTAAAGAATGTGGTTTAACTTCAGCAGAAAATTTATTAAATAACTTATTATAAGTTAGGGAGGTTCTGTTTCTCCCTATAATTTAATTAATTGCTATTCCAAGTGAATAAATCTGCATCAAAAGGTATGTTTCTAAATTTAAGTAAGATTTTGTATTTTTCTAATCTTTCCTCTTTTTTAAATTTTCCTAAGTAGTTAAGTATTTGGTCATAAGTTAAATCTTTTAAGTATTTCTTCTTGACATCAACATACTCTTCATAATCCATACCACATATAGAAAATTCTTTTTTAGGATCTATATGTTCAGCATAACTTATCCCATTTTCACTTTCGGTTAGTACATCATAAAAATGAGCGATTTGATTATCTTTTTCATAGAGAATATCTCTCCTGAAATCAAATAGTTCTAGTTGTTGCATAGTTTGGGGTTATTAAAGTTTTGAAAATTAACTTTAACAATTTTATTATACTAAATAATAATGGCAAAATTTTGTATATTTGTTATTATTAACTTAGTCTTGATTTAGAAAAAACTCTACTTGCTAGGACTTTAAACAAAACGCTAAAGGAGGCATATGAAACTTAAGATACAATCTGTAAAAAACTATTTTAAATCAAAAAAAGATAGAGGTTTGAAACCAATATTTTTTGAAAAAATAGGTGACCAAAAAACATCTAGGGACCAAATGAAAATTAATTTGATTAAAATATTAGAGTCTCAAGGATTTAAAATTAAAAATAAGAAGTAAAACTTATTTCCGTTGTTTCCTGACTTCAATGTAACTTCAATGCAACTTCCTTTTGGAAGTTGACTGGGGACAACGGATAACTTTGGTAAGGGGCGTTCTGTTGCCAGGTGCTCCAATTATAAATTTGTAGCCTTTTTAGCAAGTAAATCTACTTCATTATTTAATTTATCAGTTGAATGTGCTTTTACCCAATTCCAACTTATTTCAAATTCACTATTTAGTAGATCTAATTCTGTCCAAAGTTCTTTATTACTAACATCTTTTTTGTTTGTGGTTTTCCATCCATTTTTTTTCCAATTATGTATCCATTCTGTTATTCCAGATTTTACATATTTAGAGTCTGTATAAATTTCAACTTTGCTACCCTTTGGAATTTCTTTAAGAGCTTTTATAGGTGCTAATAATTCCATTTGATTATTTGTGGTATCTTTTTTACTTCCTTTTATTTCAGTTTTTTTTTCACCATTTAATATAATTGCTGCCCAACCACCTTTACCTGGATTTCCAATACATGAACCGTCTGTATATATTTTGATCATTAAATTAAATAATCTTTATAAGTTTTTAAATTATTATGTATTACTAATTTTTGATAATATTCTCTTGGATCTTTGACTTTTATCAAAGCTGTTTTTGGAGTATTTGAATAATCATAGAGTCTAGTTAGAAAGTACCTCATCGCTGCTCCACGACATAAAATATTTAATGATTTTTTTTCTCTTTGTGAGATTTTTTTAATACTTTCATATCCTCTTATCAAATTTTTAACTTTATTTTTATTAATACTAAATTTGGTTTTATTTTTATCAAAACACAAAGCATTTACACATATAGCAATCTCGTACATATAGAAATCATTGGCTGCAAAATAAAAGTCAATTACACCAGATAGTTTGTTATTTTTAAAAAAAATATTGTCTATAAAAAGATCTCCATGAATTATTCCATTAGGTAATTTTTTCGGCCATTTCTTTTTAATATTTATAAAATTAATTCTTAAAAACTTTTCAATATTTGTAAATTTTTTTGATTTAAATTTTATACTATTTAATAATGGATTTAAATTTTTAACTCCCATTGAGTTTTTTCTATGAAGTTTTATTTTTTTAGTAGCGGAGTGCATAGTAGCTATCGTTTTTCCAACATCATAGCAATTTTTTAAGTTTAGAGTTTTTTTATCTTTTCCTTTAAGAAAAGAGACAATACATGCGGTTTTATTTTTTAATTTAAATATATAGTTTCCCTTTGAGTTTCTTAGTGGTTTTGGACAATTAAAACTTAAATTGTTTAATTGATCCATCAATTTCATAAAAAAAGGTATTTCCTTTTTTGAAACTCGTTTTTCAAAAATTGTTAAAATAAACTTTTCATTTTTTGACTTTAGTAAATAATTTGTATTTTCTATACCTTGTTTGATACCTTTGAAGCTTATAAATTGCTGGGTTTTAAATTTACTATTAATAACAGAAAGATCTTTTTTATTTATATTTGTATAAACAGCCATTTAATTTAGTTTTTTAGGAATTTTAAAAACAACGTTTTCTTTAATTGCTTCTACTTCATCTATATTGACTGTAAATCTTTTTTTTAAATCATTAATAAAATTATTTACTAAAACTTCAGGGGCTGAAGCACCGGAAGATATTCCAATGATATTTGATTTTTCAATCAGTTCATATGGAATTTCACTTTGTGAATGGATCAATTGTGAATTAGGACAACCAGACTTTTTAGCAACTTCAACTAGTCTAACTGAATTAGAAGAATTTCTACTCCCAATAACAAAAAATAAGTCACATTTTTTTGCAATATTCTTTACAGCCATTTGCCTATTTGTTGTTGCATAACAAATATCTTCTTTCATCGGCTCTTTAATATTTGGAAATTTTTCTTTTAAAATTTTTATAATATCTTTTGTGTCATCCACAGAAAGAGTTGTTTGAGTGACATAAGAAATTTTATTTGCATTTTTTGGTGTATATTTTTTTGCTTCATTTTCATTTTGAATAAGATCTATGGATCCATCTGGTAATTGGCCCATAGTGCCAATAACCTCTGGATGATTTTGGTGACCAATTAATATTAGATGATATCCAGCTTTATGAAGATTTTCTGCTTCTCTGTGTACTTTTGAGACCAAAGGGCAAGTAGCATCTACATAGGTCATATTATAATTTTTTGCATCTTCAGGTATTTTTTTTGGAACACCATGTGCAGAAAAAATCACTGGTCTTGATTTATCTTTTATTTCTTCAAGCTCCTCAACAAAAATGGCTCCCTTGTTTTTTAAGTTATCAACAACATACTTGTTATGAACTATTTCATGTCTTACATAAACAGGACTTCCATATTTTTGAATTGATTTTTCAACAATTTCAATTGCTCGCTCAACACCCGCACAAAAACCTCTAGGAGCAGATAATAAAATTTTAATTTCTTTGTTTTTCATTTTTTTCCAAAAGATATTCCAACAATATATGTGGAAAGGTCAAAGACGCCAAACCTATAAATATAATTTTGAGAATTGAACTATCAAAACTGTAAGTATTATTTAAAAAATATAGACTAATTAGACAAAAAAGTGCTGTCAGTATTGTTAAAGGCAAAGCTTTTTTTAAAAAAATTTTGATACCCACTCTCAAGTCTTCTCTGTTCAGTTCAAATATAAGAGTAATACTGTGCCTTATTGAATGCAAAAAACAAAAGTAAAATGTAAAAGCAATTAGTGGAGAAAAATAATAGTTAATAATTAATATTGAAAAGTAATCTAAAAAAATAGTAAACTTTCTTAATTCAAAATTTTTAACAAATAGTAAAATATTTGATAGAGTACTTAAAATTATACCAAAAAGTAAAATTTTATTTGTTTCTATAAAATTTAAAAAATTATAAAAAGATTCATTTTCAATTAATAAAAATTTAAAAATATTGATTGTTTCATCAAAATGAAAATACATGGGTGCTAAAACAATCAAGGAACCTTTTAAGAAAAACAATAATGGATCATAAAACGATTCATTATTTATCAAAAAAGAAGTATCTTCTTTCCCAAAATGATATGATGCCACTATCAAAAAAAGGGTTAGTGAGATTGTAGGCAATATTACCCAAAAAAAAATTATTAAAATAGCTAATGAGACGTACGATAAGTAAAAGATAAAAAAATTATTAATTTTGAATATTTCAAAAAGTTTTTTTCCTTTCATATTATCAAGGGAACCATGAGATACACCAATACTCAAAATTAATAAGAAGCATATTAATGGAGATATTATGAGATTATTATTTACAAGTGTTAATAATGAAAGAATATTACAAAATAAAAAGAAAATAAAAGAGTGATTAAAATTTATTCTTTTAATTTGATTTCTCATTGGCTAATAAAATAATGCTTTAATAAAAGTCCATTTAGGCATTCTTAAAATTATACTTACGTCCTCTAAATAATTACTTTTATTAGATAAAAATTTTATAACAGTCTTTGGTGAGCTCTTAAACATATTAAAAAAAATATCTGACATTTTTTCTGGGTGTTTGTTTAAAACTCTTAGAAAAATATCATCTAAAAATTGGTATTTTTTACTAATTTCAAATCTACTGACATTAGAAATGTTTTCAAAATTCTCTCTTATAAACTTGCAATGATCTTGAATATTCAAAAAAGTATAACCAGTACTTAATCTTGTCATACCACCAGCAGTACCAATATTAATTTTATTTTTTTCTTTTTTATATAATGGATAAAAGAGAGGTATTGCTCCTTCTTCTTTATAGATAATCTCATAATCTTTATCTTTAATTTTAAGATGATTTTCAATATAAAGTTTAATTTGTTGGTCATAGTCTTTTTGTGAATTATCATTCATTTTTGATAACCAAGTCGTTTCAACTAAAGCTTTATTTTTTGAGTATGGAAGTGTGTAGAAGAAATGAACACTATCTCTTTGCTCACAGTCAAAATCCATGAGATTGAAAATTTCTTCATCAAAAAAATTATTTTTAGTTTCAATTTCTACTCCACAAAAATGTTGCCAAAGATTTTGATGGTTATTTTTAATTTCTGGTACACTGTTAAAAATGAATGAATTTTTCTTATTGATTTCAGTAATATCTTTAAAGAAAGAAATATTTTTATTTTCTCTGAGTTTACTGTTTATTTTTTTGTAAAACATACCACTATCAATACTTTGGTATGGAAAACTTTTACATTCTAGATGATTAGTTTTGCCTGGTACATTAATTGAAAAATTGTACCAACTTTTTTTTACACAATCATCAAAGTTATGTGGTGAAACTCTCCAAAATGACCAAGTTTTGTCTTTTTTATACTCTGGTCTGGGTTCAATAATTGCTAAAGTTTTATCCTTTAATTTTTCATGAATTTCTAGTTCGTAAGCAAGTGATAGACCAGCACATCCACCTCCAATAATTACATAATCAAATTCTTTCATCTAAATCTACTTCCTGACTTATAATAGCATGTTCCTCTGCTCTTTGATGAGTTTCTATTTCTTTTAAATAAACTAAAATCAAATCAAATATAGAGATAATTGTTTGGTAAATCTTTTCAAAATTATTGACATATATTTTTCCAGAGTTTTCATAATTTTTCATACTACCTTTTTGTAAAATTTTTCTTCCAATCTGCCTGTAAATTCGTCTAGCAACAATTATCGAAAATTTATATCTTAACGGAATTTTTTGAATAGAGCTAAATGAGCTTTGGTAAAACATTTCTGCAAGTTTTAAGGTTGCTTGAATATTTTCAAAGTCTGGCTTTATATATTCTCTGTTCATTTTTTTGTCCTCAACTACGTCTCTAGCAATATTAGTTAATTGCATTGCTATACCCAAATCAATTGCCCCTTTTAAAGCTCTTCTATCATTTACTTTCAATATTTTTGCCATCATTAATCCAACTGTTCCAGCAACTCTATATGAATAAATTAACAAGTCTTTTACTGATCTAATATGTACTCTTTTTTTTAAATCAGAGGCAACACCATCTATTAAATCTTCTATTATTATTTTTTTTATCTTATAATTTTCCGCAATATTAATAATATCCAGAATTATTGTTTCATTTTCGTAAGATTGACTCTTATCGTTATTAATTGACTTAAATGAATTTTTAAAAAAAATTTTCATTTTGTTAAATTTTTCAATTTTAGAATCTAAATCAGCTTTTTTATCAGCAATATCATCTAAAACTCTACAAAAAGCATAAAGCTTAGCACAATCATCATAAATTTTTTTCGGTAGAAAAAAACCAGCCCAATTAAATGATTTAGCAAAAAGAGCTAGATAATTTTTTTTTATCATTAAATTATTTTATCTAAAACTTTCGCTGAGGATAAAACACCTGGTACTCCAGCACCAGGATGCGTTCCAGCACCAACAAAATATAAACCGTCATAAACTTCTGATTTATTATGAAATCTAAAATAAGCAGATTGTGAAAATTTTGGCTGTATAGAAAAACCTGAACCATGTTTTGTATTAAGATCCTTTTCAAAATAATCTGGTGTCAGATAGAAATCTTCAACAATATTTTCTCTAAGATTTGGCATTAAATCATTTTCCATCTTATTAATTACTAAATTCTTCATTTTTTCTCCCTCAATTTCCCAATTAATATTTGATTGATTATTAGGAACAGGAACTAAAACGTAAAAACAATCTTTCCCATTAGGTGCCATTGATTTGTCAGTTGCCGAAGGTCTGTGAAGATAATAGCTTATATCTGTATTCAATTTTTTTTTATTAAATATGTCATCAAGATGTTCTTTATATTTTGAGCCAAATTTAATTGTATGATGTTCTACATCATTATAAGTTTTTCTAGTTCCAAAATAATAAACAAATAGACCCATTGAGTACTCCATTCTATTTTTTTTCCATTTAAATAAGAATGAATTATTTGTATTACCACTTATCATTTTTTCATAAACAGCTGGTGGATCGGCATTACAAATAACATTATGAGATTCTATAATATTATTGTCATCTAGCTGAACACCACTTATTTTGTTTTTATTGGTATTAATTTTAGTTACTTCTTTTCCCTTAATAATCTCTATTCCGACTTCATTCATTAATTTTTCAAAACCTTTTATGATATTTCCAGTTCCGCCCATTGAATAATGAATTCCCCATTTTTTTTCTAAGTATAAAATTAATCCATAAATTGAAGTCGTAGTAAAAGGATTTCCTCCAACTAGCAAAGGATGCATACTTAACATTCTTCTCAGCTTTTCATTTTTGATAAAAGATGAAACTAATGAGTAAACTGATTTATAACTTTTGAGTTTAAATAATGCGGGTAGTTGTTGCATCATCACAAATGGTCTATCAAAAGGAACATCTGCAAGTTCAGTAAAACCTTTATCGAAGATTTTTTTTGTAAAGTTTACTAATTTTTCATAGCCTTTTACATCTTCTTTACTTATTTCCTCGATTTGTTTTTTCATATCTATTTCATTGCCTGAATAATTAAATTTAGTTTTGTCTTCAAAAATGAATTGATACCAAATCTTTAATGGAGAAAGTTTTATGTAATCTTTTGGATCTTTTTTAAATAATTCAAATAATTCGTTGATTAAATATGGTGCTGTAATTACTGTGGGGCCTCCATCATATATGAAGCCATTTCTCTTAAATACTCTTGCTCTTCCACCAAGATCTGGATGTTTCTCAATTAAAGTTACATCATGACCTTTTGCTTTAAGACGCAGTGCAGCTGCTATGCCTCCAAAACCAGAACCTATTACAACAGAATTCATGATGATAATTTTATAGTTTTTTAAAAAAATTGTAAGAGAATTATGAATTAATTTTTTTTAACTCTTCTTTGGTTTCATCTAAATTTTTTTGGAACAAAGTATCTAATTTAGATTTATCTACTGATGTAGTTATTATTTTCTTTACAGAGTCCATAGCAATTTTGATTGATGCGTTTTTGATCTCTTTTATTGCAGATTCTTTCATTTGAGTAATTTTATTTTCAGCTGAATTTTTTTTAATTTCTGATGATTTATGAAACTTGTCATTTAATTCTATAATCAATCTATCACTATCTTTTTTTGCTTGATCTAAAATTTCATTTTTTACTGATTGAGCAGTATCAAGTTTTTTTTGAGCATTTTCCAGCAATGTCTTTGCATCAGTTCTTAATTTTTCACTTTCTGCTATTTCATTTTTAATATCTAATATAAGTTTATTGAGAATCTCATTTATTTTTTGAGGTACTTTTAAATATATTAACCCTCCAAAAAAAATAAAAAAAGATACAGCTACCCAAAAGGTTGAATCAATCACCATAATATTTATCTCCATTCTTTTTTGATAGATCGTGAACTATCGCTGAAATACTACTATTATTCATATTAGTACCTATCAAACTTTTTAAAATTTCTGATGATGTTTCAATCGCAATTTTATTAATCTTTTCAGGCCCAGTCTTCTTAAGCACACTAATTTCTTGTTCTGCTTTTTTGATCTCCTCATCAATTTGCTTCTCTAGGATCTCTCTCTTAGAATTTATATCTTTAAGAGATCTATCTCTTGCGTCTTTAAAAATATTTTTTGCCTCTATTTTGCTTTTTAGAATTATTTCATCATATTCTTTGAGTTTAGACTCACTTTCTTCTCTTTGTTTCTCTGCTGCCTCAATATTTTCTTGTATTTGAGATTTTCTTAACTCTAAATTTCCACTTATTTTTGGTAAAATAAATTTAGATAAAACAATATATAAAATACCAAATGTTAATATAAGCCAGAATATTTGTGAGACCCAAAACTCAGGGTTTAATTGAGGCATACCTCCACTTTCAGCTGCAAAAACCTCTTTTAAAAAAAAGAGGTTAAAAAATATTAACTGAAAAAAATATTTTTTAATCATCAAATTTAAAATGCAAAAAGAATGATTAATGCAACTACTAACCCAAATAGCCCAGTTGCCTCTGCAAGAGCAAAACCTAAAAGTAAATTGGGAAATTGTTTTTGTGCTGCTGAAGGGTTTCTCATCGCTCCTGATAAATAATTACCAAAAATTATTCCGATACCAACACCAGCACCAGCTAAAGCTATGGCTGCTAGACCCGCCCCGATCATTTTTGCTGCTTCTAATTCCATTATATCCTCCTATGTTAGTTAATGGTGTAAATTTAATGCATCATTTAAATAGATACATGTTAAGATTGCAAAAACATAAGCTTGAAGAAAAGCAACTAAGATCTCCAAACCAGTTAATGCAACCGAAAAACTCAGTGGAAGCCATCCACCGACTATTCCAAGACTTATTACAAAGCCTCCGAAAACTTTCATCATCGTATGACCTGCCATCATATTTGCAAATAGTCTGACTGAAAGACTAATAGGTCTACTTAAATAAGAAATTATTTCAATTATTACAATTAAAGGAAGCAAAACAACAGGAACTCCACTTGGTACAAAAAGTTTTAAGTAGCCAAAACCATGTTTTACAAAACCAATAATTGTAACTCCGATAAATATAAATGCTGCTAAAACAAAGGTCACTATTATGTGGCTAGTTACAGTAAAAGTGTAAGGTATCATTCCAAACATGTTGCAAAAAAGAACAAACATAAATAAAGAAAATATAAATGAAAAATATGGTTTTGCTTTAGAACCAGCTGTATCACTAATCATTTTTGATACAAATGAATAACTGAGCTCTGCTAATAATTGAAGTTTATTTGGTAATATTGAATTTTTTTTAGAACTTAAATTAAAAATAAGTAAAATTGCAATAGAACTTATAACCATAAACAAACTAGCGTTTGTAAATGAAATATCAAAAGTTCCTATTTTAATCTCTGGCCCAATTCTATATACTTCGAATTGAGTCATTGGATTTGTTGCCATAATTTTTTTACTTTTTTTGCATATTCTTTGCAGATTTAATTACATTGGTAATACCAGCAATCACTCCTACAAAAAAAAATATTAAAATTAACCATGGTTTAGTACCAAAGGTCTTATCTAAAATAAACCCAATAATTGTCCCTACAACCACAGCAGAAACTAATTCTGTGCTTAGCTTAAAAGCTGAGCCAATAGGGGATGGATTGTGATTTTTGTTGTCTAAATTTCTTTTTGAAACCTTCTTTTTTGCAATCTCTAAGCGAGTTTTGAACTGATCTCTTGGCATTATTTTAGATTATGCAACCATACTCTCTGCTTTTTGTAAATCAACAGCAACTAACTGGCTTATTCCTTTTTCAGGCATTGTTACACCATATAGTCTATTCATTTTTGACATTGTTAAAGCGTGATGGGTTACAATTACAAATTTTGTATTAGTAATATTTATAAGTTCCTCAAGTAAGTTACAAAATCTTGTTACATTAGCATCATCTAAAGGAGCATCTACCTCATCCAAAACACATATTGGTGATGGGTTAGTTAAAAAAACGGCAAATATAAGTGATAAAGCTGTTAAAGCTTGTTCTCCACCAGATAATAAAGTTATCGATTGCAACCTTTTTCCAGGGGGACTTACTAACATTTCTAATCCAGCCTCAAGAGGATCATCAGAATCAACAAGCTCGAGCTTTGCATTACCACCATTAAATAATTTTGTATAAACTTCATTAAATTTTCTATTAACTTTTTCAAAGGCCTCAATTAATCTTTCTCTTCCTTTTTGATTTAATTCGTTAATACTATCCTTTAATTTAACAATTGCAGTGACTAAATCTTTTCGATCTTGTTCCATTTTTTTTATTTCTGTTTCAAATTTATTTGTTTCCTCATCAGCTTTTAAATTTACTGAACCCAATCTTTCTCTTTCTTGTTTTCTTTTATCCAATAAATCTTCTTGATTGACTGCATCAGGAAGCTCTTCGACTCCATTAAGATTTGAATTTTCTAAAATATTATCTTCATTCAAATTTAGTTCAGAAGCAATCCTATCAATTAAATCATTTTTTCTTTTTTTAAGTCCATCTATAGTTGCTCTTGAACTAGCTTTTCTTTCCCTAATTTGAATTGATTGTTCTTGAATTTCATTAAGTTGAACTCTTAAATTTTCTATTTTTTCATCAGTTTCATTTATTATTTTTTCATTTTCGGTCTTTTCATTTTCAGATATTCTTAAGTTTTCTGAGATTTGACCTTTTTTTTCCGCCTGAATTTTGGGCTGATTATCAAGTTTTTCTAACTGAGAGTTTGATTTATTTTTTCTTTCTGAAAGTTCATTTACCATTTTTTCAGAATTCGAAAGTAAGTTTTTCCAACTCTCAATTTCTTTTTCTATTATTCTAATTCTTTCGTTTCTTTTTACTGACTCTTTTTTAATATTTTGATTTTTACTAAAATTTTCTGCAAACTTTTCTATAATAAATTGAAAATTATCTAATGCTTTTATTGCTTCTGCATTTTGTTTGTTAGAAATTAAAGTTCTAATATTTTCTATTTCATTTTTTAATTTACTTTTTGATTGATCCAAATCTTCATTAGATTGTTTTTCTGTTTCGTAATATTTTGAGTCTATCTCTATAAGATCATTTTTTTCTTCCTTTAGCCTTTTTTCATTTGAGTTTGCATCGATTATTATTCCCTTCTCTCTAGAAATATCTTCATCAAGTGTTTGCAAAGATTTTTTAATATTTTCTATCTCCTCTTGCGTTCTAGTATTTTCTTCATCTAAATTTTGAAGTTCTAGATTGAGTCGTTGAATTCTTGATAGATTTTCAATATTTTTTTCTCTTAAAGGTGTAACCTTATCAGTTTCAAATTTAATTTGTTTTTCTAATTCTAAAATTTTATTATTATAGCCACTCACTTCTCCTTCAGCTTCTGTATTAATTTCATTTTCAACTCTTATTTCTTTATCTATTTCTAATAATTTTAAATAATATAAACCAGCCTCAATTCTTTTTATTTCATCAGATATATTTTTATATTTAGTTGCCTCTTCAGCTTGTTTCTGAAGATTAGCCAGTTGTCTTTCTTGTTGTCTTCTTAATTCATCTGCCCTTTTTAAATTATTTTCTGCCGCTCCCAATCTAAGCTCAGCTTCATGCCTTCTAACATGTAAACCTGAAATTCCAGCAGCTTCCTCTAAAATTGCACGTCTATCTGTGGGTTTTGCAGTTACAAGAGCTCCAATACGTCCTTGACTTATCATCGAGGGTGAATGAGCACCAGTTGATAAATCAGCAAAAAACATTTGAGCATCTCTTGCTCTCACTTCTTTATCATTTATATAAAATTTAGATCCTTTATCTTTTTCAATTTTACGTCTGACGTGAATTTCATTAAACCCTTTGAATTGAACTGGCCCTTCATTACCTTTGTTTTCGACAGTAACTGAAACTTCAGCAATATTTTTTGATGGTTTGTTTGAAGTACCTGAAAATATTACATCTTCCATTCCAGAACCTCGCATACTTTTTGCAGATGTTTCTCCCATTACCCATCTTAAGGATTCTACAATATTAGATTTTCCACACCCATTAGGCCCGACTATTCCGGTTAAACCATCCTCAATTAAAAAATTTGTTTTATCGGCAAAGGATTTAAATCCATTAAGTTGAATTTTTTTAAACTCCATTAGTGGATTATAGCAGTTTTTCTATTTTTTTTTTTAAATTTTTATAATTTAGAGACTTTTCAAACTTTTCATTGTTTATAATTATCGTAGGAGTAGCATTTACTTTGAATTTTTTAACACCTTCGATTCGATCATTTAAAACAAAATCTTCTATTTCCTTATTTTTAATACATTTTTCAAAATTAATATCAAAACCTCCTTTTTCTAAATAATTTTTAAGATGGTTATTTAAATCTTCAACTGAATTTCCTTTTATCCAAGCCTGCTGGTTTAAGTATAGGCTTTCTAATATTTTTAAACTTTCATTATTTTTACATTGTGCAATTTTTGCAGCATTTAAAGCAGCAACATCTAAAGGGAAATGTCTAAATTCAATTTTAGCAATTCCAGTATCAAGAAAATCTTTTTTAAGTTTAGGATAGATATTTTTATGAAAATCAGCACAATGACTACAAGTTAAAGACTCGTATGCAATAATTGTAATTTTAGCATTTTCTTGTCCTGAAACTATTCTTTTAACTTCAGCATTAATATTAGTAATGATACCAAAATAAATAAATATTATTAAGATAATTTTTTTCATTTTCCTTTAAATACTTTTGTAAGCTCAAGAAGTGATTTTTTTATTTTTTCATTTTTAACATCACTAACTTTTTTTTGATATTTGTTTTTTGTCACATTTTTTTTCAAAATATTATCATCTTTAGAAATTTTAAGCTCTTCTTCAAAACTCGTAAATTTAATCTTTTCTACAACTGTATTCCCAAAAAAATTATTCATCCTATCTATGATTTCTTTTTTTGAATATTCTAAATCAACCTCATGACCTCTTTTTACCATTATAAGAAGGGTACTAACTCCAAATTTATTTGAATTTTTAAATGATTTTGGGTAACAAAATTTAAAAAGATTTTCTCCAGCTATGTTCTTCCAGTTATTTAAAGTTTCTGAATAAATTTGGCCCCTTTTATTGATAACTTTTTTTATATTTTTTGGCAAAGTGTCTTTTAAGGATCTTAAACCTTGAATGGAACTAAATCTCTGCTTAGTATTATTTTTATATTGCATATGAGAGAAAAGATAATAGCAAAAAAAATTCTTAAATGGTACGATTTAAATAAAAGATCTTTACCCTGGAGAAAAAAAGTTTCTTTAAAAAAAAAACAATATTATACATTAATTAGTGAGTTTATGTTGCAGCAAACCCAAGTTACAACTGTAATTCCATTTTTTAATAGATTTATAAAAAATTTACCCTCTTTAGTTTCTCTTGCAAAAGTAAATGAGAAAAGATTAATAAAACTTTGGGAAGGTCTTGGATATTATTCTAGAGCAAGAAATCTAAAAAAAACTGCAAAAATTATTATTAAAAATTTTGATGGTAAATTGCCTAACAATTTTGAAGATTTATTAACTCTACCTGGTGTAGGAAATTATACCGCAAATGCAATCTTAGCTATTGCATTTAACAAACCAAATATTCCACTAGATGGAAATATCGAAAGAGTTTTAAAAAGATACCTTTATTTAAAAAAAAAAAAAGAAATTCAAAAAGATAATCTTCTTCAAAAAAAAACTATATTTGGAACTACTTTGAGATCTAGTGATTACGCTCAAGCATTAATGGAACTAGGGGCTTTAATATGTAAACCAAATAATCCAATATGTAATCATTGTCCGATCAGGAAAAATTGTAAATCTTTTATAAACAAAGATTTCACTTTAACTAAAAACATAAAAAAAAATAAAGACAAATATTTTATCCTTAAAGTTTACAAAAAAGATCAAAGATATTTATTAATTAAAAATACTAAATTTAATTTTTTAAAAAATTTATCTATATTTCCTATGGAAGAATTATCTAATCCTAAAAATTTTAATGAAAATTTGAATTTTAAGATGTCTAATATGAACATGAATATAAAAATTCAATATTCAAAAGATAATCAAAAATTTTCATCAGCTTATTGGTTTGATAGAAAAAAATTGGGCAGTTATATGTTACCTTCATTTACAAAAAAAGTTGTTCAATATTTAGAGAAAAATTGATGAAAAAAATTGGCATTATTGGAGCTGGTATTTCAGGACTATTTATTGCTAATTTATTCAAAAAAAATTTAAATTATCAAATTACAGTTTTTGAAAAAAACCACACAATTGATTTAGATAAAGGTTATGGAATTCAGTTATCAGTTAATAGCGTGAAATTTTTAAATCAAATTGGATTTGATAAATTTAAAGATAATAAAAAGTTCAATCCAGAAAAAATAAATTTCTATTCTATTAAAAGCTCTAATAAGATATGCGATTTGGATATTTCTGAATTTAATTCACAAGAATGTAAATATACAACTTTGAAAAGGTCTGACTTAGTCAATTTTTTAAAGATGGGTTTAGGAGATTCAATAAAAACCAATCACAATATTTCGAAGATAGATCAAGAAAATAAAAAGATTAAACTTGATTTTGAAAATAATGAAATTTTTGAATGTGATTATTTGATTATATCAGATGGAGTTTTTTCAAAAAGCAAAAGTCTTATCTCTAATAATCAAACTCAACCAAGGTTCAATAAAATGTTGGCTATAAGAGGTACAATACCTAATTCTCAAAAAATTGATTGTAAGAATATTTCGTTGTTTTTAGGTCCTAATTTTCATCAGGTAATTTATCCTGTAAGTCCTAGTGGAGATTTAAATTTCATAGCGATATTGAAATACAACCTCTCAATAAATGAACAAAAAAACCATTTGTTATTCAATGATGATAATTTTATCAAAAAAATTTTAGATGATATTCCATTAGAGATGAGAGAATTTCTAAATGAAATTAAGCAAATAAAGATATTCCCAGTATTTATCAGCAATAATTTTTCTAAATTAAAAAATGATAATATTCATTTTATAGGTGATGCTCTTTTTGCTTTCCCTCCATCATTTGCCCAGGGAGCATCACAGTCAATAGAGGGTGCCTATGAATTATTTAAAAGCATAGAAAATAAAACAGAAAATAGTTATTTTAAAAATAGGGTTAGTAAAATTAGAATGGTTAATAATAGATCAAAATTTAATCAATTTGCATTCCATTTATCTAATCCTTTAACTACATTTTTAAGAAATATTTTTTTGAAAAAATTAGTTAAAAATAAGAAGTTTTTAGAAAGCTATCTTGGTAAAATTTATAGATAACTTTTATTTACAAGGAATTTTTGTCTTAAATTATCTATTGGCACAAAAGAATTACCTAACTTAAAATACCAATAAGTCCATCCGTTACAGCTTTCAGCACCTAAAATTGTAGCTGCCACTTTATGAATTGAGCCTTCAGTTTTAGCATGCTTGATACTACCGTCAGCCATTATTTTTGCAGTAATTTTCCTCTTGTTATCAAAAATGGTGGTGCCTGGTTTGATAATTCCCAATTCAACTAATGAGCCAAAAGGTATTCTTGGTTTAGATCTATTGTTCTTAAGAGTATCTAAATAATGATCTTCTATAGGTTTTGTTTTTTGTAATCTTTGTACTGCAGCTTTGAAATAGTTTTTTTCTTTTTCAATTCCGTAATAATTTCTACCCAATTTTTTTGCAACTGTTGCTGTTGTTCCTGATCCTAAAAAAGGATCTAAAATTAAATCATTTTTATTTGAAGTTGCTAATAAAATTCGGTGAAGTAAAGCCTCTGGTTTTTGTGTAGAATGCACTTTTTTACCATTCTTTTTTAGTCTTTCAGAACCATTACAAATTGGCAATTCCCAGTCAGATCTCATTTGAAGATCATCATTAAAACACTTTAAGGATTGATAATTAAAAGTGTACTTTGATTTTTCGGACTTAGATGCCCAAATTAAAGTTTCATGGGCGTTCGTAAAACGTGTTCCTCTGAAATTTGGCATAGGATTTCTTTTATTCCAAATGACGTCATTTAAAATCCAAAAACCTAAATTTTGAATAGCTGTACCAACTCTAAAAATATTGTGATAACTACCAATTACCCAGATAGCTCCATCTTTCTTTAAAATTCTTTTACATTCAGTTAACCATGAATAAGTAAAATCATCATACTTTTTAAAATTTTCAAATTGATCCCATTTGTCATTTACCGCACTAACCTTTGATCTGTCTGGTCTTGTTAATTCACTTTTAAGTTGTAGGTTGTAGGGAGGGTCAGCAAAAATTAAATCAAACGTCTCATCAGGAATTTTTTTCAGTTCCTCTAAACTATCTCCATTAATTAATTTATTTTTTAAATCTAAATTCATTTTTCTAAAAATAAATTAGACTCCAAAAAGATTCATGGGTCAACCTAGGATTGAATTATTTAGATTCGATTTGTGTTAGATTTTTTTGAGGCAACTAGATATTGTGTTTCTACGTGAAACCTATTTAATTTTATTAATCGGTGAAAAAGTTTTCCTATGATGGGATGTTATTCCAAGATTTTTAATAGCTTTTAAATGTTGTTTAGTTCCATAACCACAATTTTTATCCCAAGAATAACCTTTAAATTTTTTTCCAAGATTGCAAATCATTTTATCACGTGTAACTTTTGCAATAATAGATGCTGCAGAAATTGATGGTATTTTTTGATCTCCTTTGATCACAGAGTTAAGTTTATAGTTTTTTAAATTTGGCAATTTGTTTCCATCTATTAAGACGATAGAGGGCTTCTTTTTCAACTTAATAATTGCTCTTTTCATAGCGAGCATACTTGCGTGAAATATATTTATTTTTTCAATTTCTTTGACTGAAGCTTTACCTATAGCCCATATAGAGTTTTTTTTTATATATTTTGCTAAGATTTCTCGACTAGATTTTGATAATTTTTTAGAATCTTTTAATATTTTTTTGTTTATTGATTTATTTAATATCACTGCTGCAGCATATACAGGTCCCATTAAGCTTCCTCGTCCCACTTCGTCGACACCAGCAATAATTTTCATTTAATTTTTATATTAAGATCTTTAATTTTTTGTCTAATTTTTTTTAAGTCTTCCCAAGAAAATTTTTTGTTCTCAGGAAATCTAATTAAATATGATGGATTAAATGTAATCATAATTGGATACGTTTTTTTATTTAGTATTATTTCTTTCCATTTTCCTCTTTCGTGAGTAATTTTGCTATTTAATCCAACTAAGGCTTCCATTGCTGTGCTGCCCATTAAAACAATTATTTTTGGATTAATTATTGAAATATGTTTTTTTAAAAATATTGAATATCTTTTAATTTCTTGTGCAACAGGCTTTCTGTCATCAGGTGGTCTAAAATTTATTGAATATGATAAATATACATTTTCTATTTTAATATTTATTGCAGCTAACATTTTTTTTAAAAGTGCACCCACCTCTCCCTGAAAAACTTTACCTGATTTTTCCTCTTCCACTCCAGGCGTCTCCCCAATAAACATAATTGAACTATTGATATTACCTTCCCCCAAAACAATATCGCTTGAATTATCTTTTAAATTACAATTTTCAATTGAACTTATCTCTTCTTTTAATTCCGATAATCTTTCTGATTTATTTAGGATTTCTAGAGCTTTGCTATTATGAGAAATTTTGAACCTATTTATTGGTTTATTGACAAAATTGAATTGATCTTCGAAGGTATTTGTTAATTCTTGATCATATTTGGCATTTTGATTTAACTCTTTTTTAGTCATAATGTGTAATTATGTTCAAAAAAATTTTAAAATTTTTTTTTATAATTGCATTATTCTATCAAAGCATATCTTATTCTAAAAGCACTAGTTTAGAGAATTTTAATTCAAAAGATTTATCAAATTATTTCTCTGGAATAGTTGCATTTGAAAATAAAAAAAATACAGATGCGCTTAAATTTTTTAACTCATCCAAAGTTTTGCTTAATCAGCACGATCCCTATTTAAAAAGATATATAACAGCTTTAGTTTTAGAAAATAAAGTTTCTCAAGCAATTAATGTTGTTTCAAAAAATAAAAATAAAAAGAATGTAGATTTTTTTGAGGCTTATTTGTTATTAGTTTTAGATAGTTTAAAGAAAAATAATATTGAAAAAGCATATACAGATTTAAAAATTGCTTTCACTTTTGCAGAACAAGGTAGATTTAATTCAGCAATATTAGAGACTTTAAATGAATACATTTTTGTATTTAAAGAAAAAAAATTATTAAATGCAAAGAAAAATTTTGGAAATTTATCAATTATAACAGAAACTTTTCAAAAATGTTATTTAGATGATATCAAAACTGAGAATTATTTCTCAAATCTCATAAATAAGAATGACGCAGATTATTCAAGATATATATATTTTTACTTAACTTACTTGATCGAAAAAAATAAGTTTAATGAGATAAAAAAGTTAATATCTAAATTTGACTATTTAAATTCAACATTGCTTTTATCTCAAGGAAAAAGCTGGATAGAATCTGGTAATTATGAAAAATTTCAAAATATATTTTCGTGTCAAAATCATAATCATATTATAAGTGAGTTTTTATTTTTAATTTCTAATCTTTATTCATCCCAAGAAAATTTTGAAAAATCAAATTTTTATTTATATCTATCAAATTATTTAAATCCAAAATTCGTATACAATTTATCTTTATTAGTAGAAAACTATTTTCTTAATGAGGATTATATGAAATCAAAAAAAATTTTATATAATTTTAAAAAAAAAGATAAATTTTATTATTGGTTTCGTTTAAAGAAAGAAGCCCAAATAATTGCAAATCAAAAAAATCAAAAAGCATCCTTAGATTATATTATTTCAGAATTTAATAGGATAGAAAAACCAAATAATAAAATAATTTTTGACGTAGCAAATTTTTATAAAAAAACAAAAAATTATGAAAAGGCAATTGAATATTACACTAAGGTTATTGATAATTTAGATGACAACTCAGATATTATGTCAGATCTTCTTTACAGGAGAGGAGGTAGTTATGAAAGAAATGGGGATTATATAAATTCTGATAAAGATTTATTACAGTCTTTAAGTTTCGATCCAAGCGATGCTTATGTTTTAAATTATCTAGCTTACTCTTGGCTAGAAAGAGAATATAAAATTGATAAAGCAATAGAAATGTTAGAATTAGCCTACAATTCTACAGAAGACGATCCTTATATTATAGACTCTATAGGATGGGCTTATTACTTAATAGACGATTATTCAAAAGCAGAAGAATTTTTGAGAAGAGCAGTAGAGCTTATGCCAGATGACCCAATAGTAAATGATCATTATGGTGACATATTGTGGAAATTAAACCAAAAAATTCAAGCAAGATATTTTTGGAAAAATGTACTTAAAATGAAAGATGTTGAAGAAGAGATGATAAAAAAAATTAATATCAAATTACTTGAAGGACCAAAAAATTCATAAGTTTATGAATTTTAGTAAGATTAAATCATTTGCTAAAGTTAATTTAGCTCTCAATATTATTAGTAAATCAAGTAAATTACATAATATTGAAAGTTTGATTACTTATATAAATTTATATGATTTAATTTTAATTAAAGAGATTAAATCAAAAAAAAATCTTATTTCTTTTACTGGTAAATTTTCAAAAAATATTTATTCAAATAATACAGTTTCAAAATTATTTAAAATTTTAGATGAAAAAAAATTAATCAGTAAAAAATTTCACATTAGAATTATCAAAAATATCCCTCAAAAAGCAGGTTTGGGTGGAGGCTCTATGAATGCTGCAAATATTTTGAATTATTTGATTAAAAAAAAATTTATTAGGATAAATAAAAAAGAAATTTTAGAAATTGCGAGTTTTGTGGGATCCGATGTTATTTTAGGTTTAGAGACCTGTAATTCAATTTTAACCTCAAAAAATTTAATAAAAAGATTTAGAAATTGTAAAAAAATGCACACATTGGTTATTAAACCACATTTTGGTTGTTCAACTAAAGAAATATTCTCTGAAGTAAATAAGTTTGATAACGTAAAATTCAATAGACCATCAAAGAGAATGTTTGATATAGATTTTTTAAAAGAAGCACAAAATTCATTAGAAAAAATTGTCATTAATAAGTACTCGATTTTAAAAAGAATTCGTTCATATTTGAGTAATTTAGAAAAGCCAATTTTTGTTAGAATGACGGGTTCGGGATCTGCATTTATTGCTTATTATCATTCAAAAAAACAATGCGACAAAGCTAAAAAACAATTTCGTAGAGATTATAAAAAATACTGGTGTATAAGTTCAAAAACTATATAAATTTCATTTTTTGTGTTATACGAAATTATAATTGGGGCGTAGCCAAGCGGTAAGGCACGGGTTTTTGGTACCTGCATCCTAGGTTCGAATCCTAGCGCCCCAGCCAAATATGAAAAACTTATTAGATAAATTATTTTTAAGAAGTAACAATCTAAATTATATTAGTAAAAATATAAAAGATCTATCAATTAACACCCCGATACTAAAAATTTTTGATGCTATAGACTCTTATTCTTCATCAAGCGAAATTAGATATGTTGGGGGATGTATTAGAAAGATTATCAATATGGAAAAAATTGATGATATTGATTTAGCAACCAACTTAGAGCCAATTCAAGTTTGTGAGGCATTGAGTCGAAACAAGATTAATTTTCATGAAATTGGAATTAAACATGGAACTATTACTGCCTTAATCGATAATTATAAATTTGAGATTACAAGTTTAAGAGAGGATGTTTCTACAGATGGGCGTCACGCTCAAGTAAAATTTTCGCAGGATTGGAAAAAGGATGCTTCTAGGAGAGATTTTACAATAAATTCAATTTATGCAGACAAAGAGGGTAATCTATTTGATCCCTATAATGGCAAAGAAGATTTAAAAAAAGGAAAAATTAATTTTATTGGCGATACAGAAACAAGAGTAAAAGAAGATTATTTAAGAATACTGAGATATTTTAGATTTTTTTTGAATTATTCAAAACAGAAACATAAGCCAGAAATTATCAAATCTTTAAAAAAGAATATTGATGGCGTTTCAAAACTATCAAAAGAGAGGCTTTTAGATGAATTAAGAAAAATGATTAATTCAAAATCTCTTATTAAACTATCTCAAGATAAAATAAGTTTAGAATTTATTAAGATTATTTTTCCAGAGTTAAAATACTTTAATATTTTTTCAAAAATCAATTCATTTTTGTATGAAATAATTCAAGAAGTAGATTTTATTTTTCTAATTTCTTTATTGATAATTGATGAAACTGATAATACTGATTATTTCATTTATAAGTTTAATATCTCAAAAAAAGACCAAAAAAGAATAAAAAATATAGATGAATTTTATAAAGAAAAATTAACATCCAAAGCATTTAATGAAAATAATTTGAATAGTATTTTTTATTATAAAGGTAAAGAAGCCTTGATTGATATTTTATATTTTAAATTATTCAAATCGAAAAAATTTGATAATCATTTAATTAAATTAACAAAATTGTTTAAAGAAAAATCAATTCCTATTATGCCTATTAAGGCGAATATTTTAATGTCAAAATATAAAATACCAGAAGGTAAAATATTAGGAAACAAGCTGAAACAAATAGAGGATATATGGGTAAAAAATAATTTTAAAATTTCCGATAATGAAGTTGATAATATTATAAATAATTAAATGTACTTTACGTCTTTGATTTCAAAATTTTTAGTTCCTGCGGGAGTAATTATTTCAACTAAATCTTTTTTATTTTTTCCGATTAAACCCTTACCAATAGGTGATTGGAAATATATTAATTTATTTTTAAGGTCTGCCTCATCTTTACCGACAATTTGATAATCTATTTTTTCACCTGTATCTAAATTTTCTAAGTACACAGTTGAACCAAATATTACTTTACCTTCATTATTTAATTTTGTTACATCAACAACATTTGCTCTAGCTATGATATCATTTATCTCAGTTATTCTACCTTCATTGTGAGATTGCTCTTCTTTTGCAGCATGATATTCAGCATTTTCTTTTAGGTCACCATGAGATCTTGCTTCAGCTATAGCAGCAACTATTTCTGGTCTTTTTTTTTCTTTTAAAAAAATCAACTCATCTTTTAATTTTTTTAATCCTTTTAATGTAATAGGTTCTTTCTCCATATCATTTCCATTTAGCTAATGGTGGTAATGACATAAGTATACCCTCAACATTACCGCCAGTTTGTAATCCAAATTTTGTTCCTCTATCATACAATAAATTAAATTCTGCATATCTGCCTCTTTTAACATATTGTGTTTCTTTATCTTTTAAAGTCCATTTTTTTTTTATTTTTTTATTTATAATTTTTTGGAAAATTAATTGGAATGTCACCCCGAGATCTCTGACAAATTTAAAATCTTTTTCAAAGTTATCTTTTTTGTAATCAAAAAAAATGCCCCCAATTCCTCTAGGCTCTTTCCTATGAGATAGATAAAAATATGTATCACACCATTTCTTATATTTAGGGTAATAATTTTTATTATGGCGATTACACATATCTTTTAAAATTTTATGAAATTCTTTTTTTTCCAAATTATCTTTTTTAGATGGAGTTACGTCCATACCACCACCAAACCATTCTTGAGTAGTGCAGATATATCTTGTATTAAAATGCATTGCTGGAATTAAAGGGTTTTTCATGTGCATGACAACAGAAATCCCTGATGCCCAAAAATTTGGATTATTTTTTGCGCCAGGAATATTTTTTTGAAATTTTTTTGGAAATTTACCATACACTTCAGAAAAGTTTACACCAACTTTGTCGAATACTTTTCCATTTTTAAGTATTCTGTATTCACCTCCACCTTCATTTTTTTTTTTGTTTCTTTTCCATGTTGTTATTTGAAATTTAATCTTATTTTTTTCAAGATTGCTGATAGTACTACAAATAGAGTTCTGCAAAGTTTTGAACCAACCACTTGTCAGATCTTTTTTAATATCTAATTCCATGTTAAATAAATTTTGTTTGTTTTAAACTTTCAGCTAAAATAATTGCAACAGATGTTGCTATATTAAGTGATCGCATATTTTTTTTCATAGGTATTTTTAATCTATTTTTAACAATTTTGTGTACTTTATTTGGAACGCCACTACTTTCTCTTCCAAATAAAATTGTGTCATTTTTACTAAATTTAAAACTAGTGTAGGATACTGAAGCTTTAGTTGTCATCAACACAATTCTCTGATTTTCTTTCGATTTAAAAAAATCGTCTGAACTTTCATAAAATTGTATTTCATTAGGGTTCATGTAATCCATAACCACTCTTTTAAATCTCTTATCACTTATTAAAAAGCCACATGGCTTAATAATCTCTAATTTTGCCCCAAGACAAGCACACGTCCTGATTATCGCTGCAGTATTCTGAGGAATATCTGGTTCAAATAATGCAATTTTTGGCCTCTGATTTGTCAATTTCTGTGTCATTCTTACAGTAGTAAATTTACTATTTTATATTATATGAAATCATATATTTAAGTAGAAATAATCTATATTGAATATATTTAAATAATTTAATATGTCAGAAAAAAAAACTAACAGAAGAGACTTTTTATTTACAGCTACATATGCAGTTGGGGCAGTTGGTGTTGGCGCAACAATTTGGCCTATGATAGATCAGATGAATCCAGACGCCTCTGTAAAAGCATTGGCAAGCACAGAAGTGGATGTAAGCACTGTAACTCCAGGTAAAACAATAACTGTTTTGTGGAGAGGTAAACCAGTTTTTATTAGAAGAAGAACTAAAGAGGAAATAGCTGAAGCTAGATTAGTAAAGTTAGAGGATTTAAAACATCCCGAGAAAGATCAAGACAGAGCTAAAGATCCGGAGTGGCTTGTTATGTTGGGGGTGTGCACTCATCTTGGCTGTGTCCCCTTAGATCAAAAAGGTGATTACAACGGTTGGTTTTGTCCATGTCATGGTTCTCACTATGATATATCAGGAAGAATAAGAAAAGGTCCTGCGCCAACAAATATGGAAATTCCTAAATATGAATTTGTTAATTCTAATACAATTAAAATAGGATAATTATTATGAGCGACCACGAGTATACCCCGAAATCAAAATTTGGAAAATGGTTCAACGATCGTTTACCACTTCTTACACTTGCAAATCATCTAACTGATTATCCAACTCCTAAAAACTTAAATTATTGGTGGACGTTTGGCGGTATTCTAACTTTTTGTTTAATTACACAAATTGTAACAGGTTTGGTTTTAGCAATGCACTATATTGCTCATGCAGATATGGCTTTTGATAGTGTTGAGCACATAATGAGAGATGTAAATTACGGTTGGTTAATAAGATACATTCATGCAAATGGTGCATCAATGTTTTTTCTAGCAGTTTATATTCATATATTTAGATCTTTGTTTTATGGATCTTACAAAGCTCCAAGAGAAATAATTTGGATAATTGGTATTATTATTTATCTTCTAATGATGGCAGCAGCATTTATGGGATATGTTCTTCCATGGGGACAGATGAGTTTTTGGGGAGCAACAGTAATTACAAACTTATTTAGTGCAATACCTTTAGTTGGAGAGGGAATAGTGACATGGTTATGGGGTGGTTATTCTGTTGATAATCCTACATTAACCAGATTTTTTACACTTCATTATTTGATACCATTTTTAATTTTAGGTTTGGTTGTTTTACATATTTGGGCACTACATGTTCCAGGCAATAACAATCCAGTTGGAATAGATATAAAAAAACCATCAAAAGATACAGTTCCATTTCATCCTTATATTGTAATCAAAGATGGTTTTGCTTTATTGATGTTTATGATTGTATTCGCATTCTTTGTTTTTTATACGCCAAACATATTAGGTCATGCAGACAATTATATTGAGGCCGATCCATTAGTGACACCAGCACATATTGTACCTGAATGGTATTTATTACCTTTTTATGCAATCTTAAGATCAGTGCCTGATAAATTATTAGGAGTTGTTGCTATGCTTTCTGCTATCTTTATTTTGGCTGCTTTGCCTTGGTTAGACACTTCTAAAATTAGATCAGCAGTATTTAGACCTTTATATAGACAATTTTATTGGATACTTGTTGCTGACGTTTTGATATTAGGTTATGTGGGAGCAATGCCAGCTGAGGGATTATATTTATTAGTAGCAAGAATAGCTACTGCGTACTATTTCTTACACTTTTTAGTAATTTTACCTGTTCTTGGTTTTAAAGAAAGAACTCTTCCTTTACCTTTAAGTATTACCGAGCCTGTTTTGGGTGGGTCACCAAATCTAGCTGTAGCAAAAAAAAAAAGTGAGTTTAAGTAGTTAAGTGAAAAATTTTTTTAGAACACTATTCTTAATATTGCTACTTATTGGATTTCAATACAATTCTAATGCTGCTGAAAAAGTTGAATATTTAAAAACTGATTGGAGCTTTAAAGGACTTTTTGGAAAGTTTGATAGAGCTTCACTTCAAAGAGGATATCAAGTTTATACAGAGGTTTGTTCATCTTGCCACTCCATGAAATATTTGAGTTATAGGAACTTAGCGGAAAAGGGTGGACCAGAATTTAGTGAGGAGCAAGTGAAAGCAATAGCAGCATCTTTTGAGGTAAAAGATGGGCCAAATGCTGATGGTGATATGTTTACAAGACCAGGTAAATTATCAGATAAATTTGTTATGCCTTACGAAAACAAAAAAGCTGCCCAGGCAGCTAACGGTGGTGCTTATCCACCAGACATGTCAGTTTTAGTAAAAGCAAGGGGTGGAGGAGTAGATTATATATATTCACTTCTTCAAGGATATGAAGACCCACCTTTAGGAGTAACATTAGATGATGGGGTTTACTATAATAAGTATATGTACGGAAATAAAATCAAAATGGCAAATCAATTATCTGATGGTTTAGTGGAATATTCTGATGGAACAAATGCAACAGTTGAACAAATGTCTAAAGATGTAACAACATTTTTGATGTGGGCAGCAGAACCACATTTAGAGTCAAGGCACCAGATGGGTTTTAAAGCAATCGTGTATTTGATAATTTTAACAGTTTTAGTTTACTTTAGTATGAAAAAAATATGGTCACGTATTGAAACGGAAGTTTAGAACATCACCATCTTTCACGATATAATCTTTTCCCTCTAGTCTCATTTTTCCATTAGTTTTTGAGTTTACCCAGCCACCATTGGAAATAAAATCGATATAGGATACTGTTTCAGCTCTAATAAAACCTTTCTCAAAATCAGTATGAATTTCACCTGCAGCTTTTGGTGCCGTACAATTTTTTTGAATAGTCCAAGCTCTGGTTTCCTCAGGACCTGATGTAAAATAAGTTTCTAACTCAAGAATTTTATAACCCTTTTGAATTAACATATCTAACCCAGTTTTTTTAAGACCTATCATTTCCATATAATTTTTTTTCTCAGTAATATCTAATTCATTTATTTGATTTTCTATATCGGCAGAAATAATTAATGTATTTTCACTTTTATATTTATCCATAAATGTTTTTGTATATTCATTACCTTTTTGAACACTTTTTTCGTCTACATTGCAGACAAATATTTTAGGTTTTAAAGATAATAATCCACTTTGATTAAGTTGTTTTTTATTAAATTCAGAGTAAAGAATTGATAAGTCTTTATCATTGTTAATAAAATCTAAAGCTTTTTCTAAGATTTTTAATTGTTCCTCATCAACATTTTTCTTATTGTTTTTTTCAAGTCTTTTTTGAATTGATTCGAGATCGGCTAGCATCATTTCTGTCTCAATAATTTCAAGGTCTCTAACTGGATCTACATTTGGGTTTACATTTTGGATATCACTCGAGTCGAAGCATCTAATCATATGAATTATTGCATCAACTTCTCTTATATGTGATAAGAATTTGTTTCCAAGCCCTTCACCTTTAGATGCACCCTTAACTAAACCAGCAATATCTACAAATGATATTGAGGTATTAATTATTTTTTTTGATTGAGAAATTTTAGCTAAATTCTCAAGTCTTTGATCAGGAACGGCGACTACGCCAATGTTGGGATCTATTGTGCAAAAAGGAAAGTTTGCAGCCTGAGCTTTGTTTGAATTTGTTAAAGCATTAAATAAGGTTGATTTACCAACATTAGGCAATCCTACAATTCCACACTTAAAACTCATTATTTATTATTTACAGTGCTAGAGAATAAATCTAATTTTTTTTCCACAAGAATTGATATTGATTCGGTTATGTTCTTTGAAATTTTATCTATTCCTAAAGTTTCTTCTTCATCAAAATTTTGCAAAACATAGTCTGCAACTTCAATATTGTTCTTGGGTTTTCCAATACCAATTCTAACTCTAGAATAATCTTTGCCAATAAATTTATCTATTGATGCAATACCATTGTGTCCCGCACTTGAACCACCAAATTTTGCTTTTATTTTGCCGAATTCTATATCTAGATCATCATGAAAAACGACTACATCCTCAGCGTCAATTTTAAAATACTCAATTAATTCTCTTATACAAATTCCAGAATTATTCATAAAAGTCAGAGGTTTGATGGCATAAACTTTTTTATTATTTATATTTCCAGTTGTTAATAAACCTTTAAACTTAGGTTTTTGCTTTGAGAGGCTAAATTTCTTATTTATAGAATCTATTATTTTAAAGCCGACGTTATGTCTGTTATTTTCACTATCTGGTGTTGGATTGCCTAGACCTACAAATAAAAGCATAAATTATTGAGATTTAAATTCCAAATTTTATTTGATTATTTTTTCTCTTCAGCAGATTTTTTTTCAGCAGGTTTTTTATCTGCAGTTTTTTTATCACCTTCTGCTGCAGGTTTATCACTATCTGCTGCTGGTTTATCACCATCTGCTGCTGAAGCTTCAGCTCCCTCAGCCCCTTCCTCACCTTCTGCAGCTTCACCTTCTGCAGGTTTTTCTGGTTCTTTCATTACAGTCGGTGCTGCAAGAGTTGCAATTACAAAATCTCTACCCTGAATAGTAGGAACCACCTCAGGATCAAGTTGTACTGAAGAAATTTTGAAACTTGAACCAATATCAATACCTTCAAGGTCTAAAGTTAGATTTGTCGGTATCTTTTCACTTGGACATTTTAATTCAACTTTTCTTCTTACAATGTTTAAAACACCACCTCTTTTTAGTCCTGGAGATTTTTCATGATTAATAAAGTTTACTGGTACTTCAATCTTGATTTTGACACCAGGTAAAACTCTTAAAAAATCAACATGAGTTGGTTCATCACTTATGATATCGTACTTAATTTCTCTCGGTAAAACATTATGAGGTTTTCCATTAATATTTAGAGATATAATACTTGATAAGAAGTTTTCTTTTTCTATAAGATTTTTAAGTAATTTTTTTGAAATTGTTATTTTCTGATTTTCCTCTTTACCACCGTAAATTATTGCTGGAACATTCCCACTGTTTCTAATGTTATTAAGCTGACCTTTAGTGGTATTTTCTCTAATGCTTGCTTCTAAAGAATTCATAAAACACAGCTTTTTAACTCATGTTGACAAATAATCAAGGTAATTATTTAAATAAATCTGATACGGAGGTAGAGTTTGAAATTCTTTTAATAGCCTCTCCCATCAGTCCTGAAATTGGTAAAACTTCAATATTTTTTACATTTTTTGTTCTAGTAACGTTATCAATAGTATCTGTTATTACTAAATTTTTTATGACAGAATTTTTAATTTTCTTCACTGCTTCACCACTTAACACACCATGTGTGACATAAACATAAACTTCTTTAGCTCCTCTTTGCTTTAATGCCTTTGCTGCATTTACAATCGTTCCACCAGAGTCAATAATATCATCTACAATTATACAAGTTTTACCTTTTACATCCCCAACTATATTCATTACTTGAGATTGACCAGGCTTTGGTCTTCTCTTATCAACAATAGCAAGACCAACATTCAAAATTTTTCCAAGAGCTCTTGCTCTCTCTGTTCCACCAACATCTGGCGCAATACAAATTATGTTTCTACTTTTTATCTTTTTTTTGATATGTCTTGCAAAAATTGGTGTTGCAAAAAGGTTATCTACAGGAATGTCAAAAAAACCTTGGATTTGACCCGCGTGCAAATCTACTGTTACAACTCTATCTGCTCCAGCTTTAGTAATTAAATTAGAAACAAGTTTTGCAGAGATTGAAGTTCTAGGAACAACTTTTCGATCTTGCCTTGCGTACCCAAAATAAGGGATGACTGCAGTTATATTTTTTGCTGATGATCTCTTTAGAGCATCAATACAGAGCAATAATTCCATCAGATTATCATTCGCAGGTGATGAAATTGACTGAATAATAAAAATACTATTACCCCTAATATTTTCATTTATTTCAATGTAGATTTCTCCATCAGAAAATTTTCTTATACTAGAATTTACAATTTTAGTTTTTAAATATTTAGCAATATTTTTACTAAGAGCTTTATTGCTATTTCCTGTTAATAATTTCATTGAAAAGTTTAATTAATCATAATTATTGAAATATTTCTACCATAATCAGCATGATTTAGCCGTAAAGATCGTCTAGCACTGAAAAATTTATTTTTAGCTTCAAAAGTATCTATATTTATGTGTTCAATATTCGAGATTTTATTGGATTTGAGTTGTGATTTTATATAATTGGGTAAATCAAAATAAATTATCTTTTTTCTAGTCTTAAAGAATATTAAATTTTTTTTTGTTTTTTTTAAAAATTTTCTTAAAAAATCCTCTCTAACATTATAATTTTTTTTTGTTATACACGGACCTATCACAGCATGCATATTCTTTGGTTTACAACCTTTTTTTAACATAAACTTAATAACTTTACTTACAATATCTTTATAAGCTCCTTTCCATCCAGCATGAATTGCAGCAACTATTTTTGAAATATTATCGTAAATTAATATTGGTGCACAGTCAGCTGTCAGAATACCAATTGGCAATTTTTTTTGATCAGTAATTATTGCATCAGCTTTTAGTCTTTTTTCATTTATTCTAAAATTTTTATTAATAAAAATAAATTTATTACTATGTATTTGATGGAGGAGAAATATTTTTTTAGATTTATTACCTATTTTATTTTTTACAATTTCTAAGTTTTGTTTGATATGTTTTTTTTTATCATTTGAACCAGGTCCACAGTTTAAACTTTTGTAAATTCCTTTAGATTTTCCACCTTCTTTGTTAAAGAAACCATGAGAAATATCCTTCAATTTTTTTAATTTTTTTGATTTTATCAATTCTTAAAATCCCAAATTAAATTTGTTACTCTTATTTTTGATTAACATAACTTTAAAAATATTTCCCATCTGTTTTTCATCTATTAATCTTTGTAACCTATAGTAAATATCTGCTTTTTTTAAAAATGATTGGTTCTTAGATATTATTTCAGCCCTTTCTTTTATTCCAATATTAATCAAAAAATTTCTTTGTGTAGCAGTTAGTTCTTTGAGTCCTCCTATTTTTTTTACTATTCTTTTAAATAAATTAAAATTTATATTGTGAGTTATATCAGAGCTTCCGACATTATTTAGGACATTTGAATATTTTTGATTTGATATCGCTTGAAGTGTATTTTTCATTTTTTCATCAAAATACCCGTAATCTATAATAAGTATTCCTCCATTATTTTTCTTTATGATTTTGGAGATAATCTCTAAATATTTCACTCCTAATTCAGAATATTCAATAAAATTTTGTTTATAGCTAATTTGAAATTTGATCTTTTTTTCAAAAGATTTCATATTAAATTTTTTATCAAAAAAAAAGGCTCTGGTTTTGTTTTTCATTTTTACATATCTTTCAAACCATGAATTTTCTATCTTAATGAATTGTTTTATTGCTATTGAGTCAAAAAATTCATTTGCAATAAAAATTGTAGGATTTTTTTTAATTTTATTAATATTAGTTAACCAAATTATACTATTTCCTTTAAGATTTTTTTTTTGAATTTTTATTAGAAGCGGACTCTTTTCATGAATATAGATATTGCAAGAATTAAAAAAATTAGGAAAATTTCTAAAACTTTCAATTAAAATTTTCATCATTTCGCCATTACCTGCTCCGAGCTCTATTAAATTTAAATTTTTTGGAGAACCTAAATTTTGCCAAAAATTTACAATCCAAACAGCAATCATTTCAGAAAATAATCTCGAGATATTAGGCGCTGTTGTAAAGTCTCCCTTTTTACCAAAAGGATTTTTTTTCATGTAATATCCTTTTTTTTTATCGTAAAGAGATAAATTTATATAGTCATCTAGTGTAATATTATTTTTATGTTTTAATTTCATTTTTTTTAAATATTAAATAAATACCAATAATAAAAAAAATTAAGCTAATAATTTGCCCCATAGTTAAATTAAAAAATAAGTATCCTAATTGTTCATCAGGGGCTCTAAAAAACTCAACTATAAATCTAAAAAAAGAGTAGAAAGTTAAAAATATTCCCGAAATTATTCCTGGCATTTTAATAAAACCTTTATATCTAAAATAAAGTAAAATTATAAATAGTATTAAACCTTCCGACGCAGCCTCATACAATTGGGATGGATGACGAGATAATTCATCAACTTTAATAAATTTAACCGCCCAAGGCATTTTTGTTTCGATACCGTAAAGTTCAGAATTAATATAATTGGCTATTCTTCCAAAAAAAATACCTATAGGAGAAACTAATGCAACTATATCTAAATATTCAAAAGGATTATGATTATTTTTTTTTGTGAATAATAATGTTGCCAAAATAACACCTAAAAGACCACCATGAAACGACATGCCTCCTTGCCAAATCATTATTATTTCAATTAGATTTTGTGAATAATAACCAAAGTTATAAAAAAAAACATAACCTAGTCTACCTCCAATAATTATTCCTAAAATTATATATGTTAAATAATCATCAAAACTCGCTTTAATTTTTTCAGTTGAAATAAATATTTTTTTACTTAAAAACCACCCAATTAATATCCCTGCTATATATGCTAAAGAATACCATCTTATTTCAAGTGTGAAAATTTGAAAAGCTACTGGGTCAAAATTATTAGTGAACATTTTTTAATAATAATTATAAATTAAAATTATAATAAGTTATTATATAAATATATGAAAAATTCAAAGATAGTCATTGATAAATTAACAAAACTATTTGAACAGGGTTTAATTTCATCAAAAGATCTCACGTCAGAGTTATTGACAATATTAAGGTCAAAAAGAGATGAATTAGTATTTAGACTAAAATTAACTAGTAAAGATGAATTTGATGTACTTTCCAAAAGAGTTGAAAACCTAGAAAAAAAAATAGAAAAATTACAAACAAAAAAAAAATTAAAATCTAAAAAGGTAAAAAAATCTTAACTCCAAGACCATTCATTTTTGATTTTTCTAAGTTTATATTTCCACCATGCGACCTAATTATATCAGATGCTATAGATAATCCTAAACCGACACTTGACTTAGAATCAGCTCTACCTTTATTTATTTTGTAAAATGGTTTAAATACATTTTCATATTCAGTTTCTGGTATACCAGGCCCATCATCATCAATTTTAATAAATATATTATCATTATTTTTGTTAAGCTCTATATTAACTTTTTTTCCATATTTTATAGCATTATCTATCAAATTGTTGATACATCTTTTAATTAAATTTTTTCTTCCATTAAAATAAATTCTATCAATTAAATTTTTCGATATATTTTCTTTGTCATATTTTTTTATTATTTCATTAATTAATTCAGTCAAATTGAACATCTCATCTTTTTCTTGAAAAGATGATTTTGCGAATTGGAGATATTCATTAAGCATTTTTTCCATTTCATTGATATCTTCAGCTAATTTATTTGATAAATCTTTGTCTTTTATAAAGGCTATCTGCAATTTCATTCTCGTTAATGGTGTCCTTAAATCATGACTAATTCCAGAGAGCATCTCTGATCTTTGATTCAAATGTCTAATTATTCTTTTTCGCATTTTATCAAATTCATAACCTGCTTTTCTAATTTCGGAAGCTCCAGAAGGCTTAAATTCCTCTATCTCTTCCCCCTTACCAAATTTTTCTGCAGCTCTAGCAAGATTTGTTATTGGTCTAGTTTGATTTTTTAAGAATATGAGCGAAATTAAAACCATTATAGATGCTGGTACAGTAATCCATAAGGCAAATATTCTGGCTGATGAGCTTGTAATTCTATCTCTTGGAACTAAAAATTTAAAATAACCATCCTCATATTTTATTCTAATATCAATTAATTCTTTGTAATTCGTAGTATCAAACCAAAAATTTTTTTCATTGAATCTTGATTTTAATTCTCGTCTGAGTGTTCTATCTATAGGACTAAACCATCTTTCATTATAAATAAAATTAAAATTTTCATCTTTTACGTACTCAAAATTCAAATCTTGGTATACAGAAAATAAATTAGTTATTTCCTCTTTGTTGTATTCCTCATTATTATAGAATTCTAAGAACGTACTCATTTCATTTACAAGAGCTCTAGTCATTCCTTTTGTAGTTTTTATCCAAAGACTATCAAAGAAGACAATTGTAATTACAAGTTGCAAGAAAATAACTGGTATTGCAACAATTAATAATGCTCTATAAAATAAACTTTTTGGGAGTATATTTTTAATAAATCTATTCAATCCATAAAACATATCCTGCACCTCTATTTGTTTGTAAAAATTTTGGTTTTTTTGGATCAGACTCAATTTTTTTTCTTAATCTGGTAATTATTACATCAATAGATCTTTCTTTATCTAAATCTATCAGTTTACCTATATCTTCTCTTGAAAAGGTTTTACCCGGATTATTAATCATCTTTTCTAATATTAATTTCTCTGTTTTATTAATTTTAAATTCTTTGTTATTTTTAGAAATTAAAAGTTTATTAAGATCAATTTTCACTGTCTCAAATTCAATAACTCTTTTAGGATTCATTTTTTTTGTTTTACTAATGATATTTTTGATACGAAGAATTAATTCTTTAGGTTCAAATGGTTTTGGTAAGTAATCATCAGCACCAATCTCTAAGCCCTCTATCCTTTCGTCAGTATTTCCTTTAGCAGTTAATAATATTATTGGTGTTTCCAATTCTTTTTTTTTTTCATTTATGAAATCCAAACCGCTTTTGCCTGGCATCATAATATCTAAGATTATTAAATCGAATTCAATTACCTTAATTTTTTCCATTGCATCTTCTGCACTATTAGCAGTAGTAACCAAATAATCATTTTCATTAAGATATTTTTTGACTAAAGATCGAATTCCATCATCGTCATCTACAACTAATATATGTGCTTTAAATTTATCCATTAATAATCTTTTTTAATACATTATCAAAATTAATAACCTCTTCTGAGCTTGAATTTAACAAAGCATTGTAAATCCTTTTTTTTTGTATCTCAAAAATTTCATCAAATATTTTTTTACCCTTTTCATTTAAAAAAGCATGTTTTACTCGTGAGTCTTTATTATCTTTTTCAAAATTTATAATCTCTAATTTTGAAAGGTCTTTCAGAACTCTATTTAAACTTTGTTTTGTTACCTTTAATTTAGCCATTAATTCAGAAATTGAGATACCCTCATACATAGATAATAAGTGAATAACTTTTTGATGAGCAAGCCCTAAAGAATATTTACTAAGGACTTTTTTAGAATCTGAAAATGTTTCCCTGTAACTTAAGAATAATTTTTCGATTAGCTCTTTTAATTGATCATCTTTAAGATATAAAAGTTCTTTCATTATAGGTAAGTTATATTGACATATTATAGATACAAAGATATTTTTCAGTAAGAATTTTTTTTCAATGATACCTTACGATAAAAGATCTGGTAAAATATGGTACAATGGCGAATTGGTAGATTGGTCAGATGTCAAACTTCATGTATTGAGCCATGGTTTGCATTACGCAAGTTGTGTTTTTGAGGGAGAAAGAGTTTACGATGGGTCCATATTTAAGCTAGAGGAACATACATCAAGATTATTTCACTCTGCAAGAAGAATGGGTTTTGAAATTCCATATAGCGAAGATGAAATTAATTTAGCATGTAAAAATATTATTCTAAATCAAAAAGTTGAGAATGGTTATGTTAGACCTGTTGCGTGGAGAGGAAGTGAAATGATGGCTATTTCTGCTCAGCAAACAAAAATACATGTTGCAATTGCAACATGGGAATGGGGTTCATATTTTGATCCTAAACTTAAAGTTGAAGGGATAAGATTAAATATTTCTAGCTGGAGAAGACCTGCTCCAGACACAATTCCATGGGATACTAAAGCATCAGGTCTTTATATGATTTGCACATTATCAAAACATGAAGCAGAAAAACAAGGTTACACAGATTCTTTAATGTTAGATCATGAGGGAAATGTTGCTGAGGCAACTGGAGCGAATATCTTTTTTAAAGACAAAAATGGAGAATTACATACACCAATACCAGATTCATTTCTAGACGGTATTACAAGAAGAACTGTAATTGAAATAGCAAAATCAAAAAATATTAAAGTTCATGAAAGAAAAATAAATCCTAAAGAGCTTTCAAATTTTGCTGGATGTTTTTTGACAGGAACAGCAGCAGAGGTAACACCAGTGTCATGTATTGCTGATTATAAATTTAAAGTTTGTAAAATGATTATCGACTTAAATGAGAGCTACCAGTCTCTAGTAAAAAAGAAAAAAGCAGCTTAATCTTTGCTATCTTCTGATATAGCATGATCAATACCTTTACGCATATATTCGTATCCTGTAAAAAGAGTTAGAGCTGCAGATAACCATAAAAGTATAATTCCAATCGTTTGAGCATTGTAATCTTGAAAATTTATAATTTTATTTCCAGTATCTCCAGAAAGCAAAAGAGCAATAGAAATCATTTGTAAAACAGTTTTAAGTTTTGCTAAGTTAGACACAGGAAGTTTTATTTTTCCTTTGGCTAAAAATTCTCTTAAACCAGAAATTAAAATTTCTCTTGTTAAGATTATTATTGCTGCAATCACTTCATAGTTACGAATTGTGCCATCCATCACTAAAAGAATAAGGGCTGTAGCTATAATAATTTTATCAGCAATTGGATCTAGTAATTCACCAAGTTTTGACTCTTCTCCAAGAAATCTAGCTAACATTCCATCTAAAAAATCGGTAAATGAAGCTACTATGAATAAAATCAACGCAGTTAAATCTCCATAGAAACCCGGCAAATAAAAAGCTAAAACAAAAAAAGGAACAATTAAAATTCTTCCAATAGTTAGAATATTTGGTATTTTTTTAAGCATATTTTTTTATTCGTGAAAGAAATTATATATCTTTTTTGCAACTTTTTCCTCTACGCCCTCCACAGATTTAATCTCATCTAAGCTCGCAGACTCAACAGCTCTTGCGGAGCCAAAATGATTTAATAATGCTCTTTTTCTAATAGAACCTATACCTTCAATTTGATCAAGCAATGACTTGCTAATTCCTTTTTTTCTTTTTGCTCTATGAGCACTTATTGCAAATCTATGGGCTTCATCACGTATTCTTTGTAAAAAAAATAAAGTAGGGTCATTCTTAGAAAATTTATATTCTTTACCGTCATGAAAAAAAGTCTCATTTCCACTATTTCTAAATTTACCTTTTGCTATAGCTATAACCGGTATTTCATTTAGCCCTAATTCATTGAGTGTTTCTCTTGCTGATGAATATTGCCCCTTACCACCATCAATAATCACAAGATCTGGAAAGGTTAAGAAATTTCCTTTTTCCTGTATCGCTCGTTTGAACCTTCTGCTCAAGACCTCTCTAATCATACCATAGTCGTCCTGTTTGAAGTTTTCGTTTTTTATATTAAATTTTCTATATCTTTTTTTGATAAAACCCTCTTCACCATAAGTTATTAGGGCTCCAACACTATTTGTTCCTTGAATATGACTGTTATCATAAACTTCAATAAGACTTACAGTATTATCAATTTTAAATTTTTTTGAAACTTCATCTAGTAATTTTCTATTATTTTGACTTTCATAAAGATTTCTATTCAAACTATTTTTAGCATTTTTAATTGCCAAATTGATAACCTTTAGTTTTGATCCTTTCTTTGCAATAGAAATACTAATCTGTTTACCTTCTTTTTTTGAGAGAGTTTTTTCTATTAATTTTTTTTCTTCAATATCTTCACTCAGAATTATTGTTCTTGGAACTGCTTTATTTTCATAAAACTGTGTAATAAAAGAATTTAAAATGTTGCTTAATTTTTCTTCAGGATCATGTTTTGGAAAAAAAGCTTGATTTCCCCAATTTTGTTTTGATCTATAGAAAAATACTTGAATACAAGTTTTTCCAGATTCTTTATACCCAGCTATTACGTCTGCCTCAGTTAAATTTACATCACTTATAGTCAAAGAAGACTGAATAATATTTAAAGATTTAATTTTATCTCTTATTATTGCAGCTTTCTCAAAATCTAATTCTTCACTAGCATTTTCCATTTGAGAAGAAAGAGTTTGCTGTATTTTTCTTGATCTACCTTTACTTAAAAATTCATCTGCAGCCTCTACTAGTTTGGCGTAATCATTTTTGTCTATCTTTCCTCCGCAAGGACCAGCACATCTCTTTAAAAAATAATTAAAGCAAGTTTTATCTCCTGCTTCTACTTGTTTATCAGTACATGATCTTATTAAGAATATACGCTGAAGAGTTTTAATAGCACTATTCACTGCAAGAGAGCTCGCAAATGGTCCATAATATTTTCCAGGTTTATTTTTTGCTCCTCTGTGTCTTTCAATTCTTGGAAATTCATGATCTGAGATAAATATATATGGAAAAGATTTATCATCTTTAAGCAATATATTAAATTTAGGTTTGTGTTTTTTAATTAAGTTTGCTTCTAGCAGTAGGGCCTCACTTTCATTAGTTGTAGTTGTGATTTCAAGCTTTTCAGTTTGAGACAACATCCTCTCAGTTCTAATGATATGATTTTTCTCTGAGACATAACTCTTTAAACGATTGGGAAGATTTTTAGCTTTTCCAACATACAAGATTTCGTTTTTAGAGTTTAACATTCTATAAACTCCAGGGAGCTTTGGTATTAAAGGTAATTCTTTTTTAATTATTTCTTTTCCAGTTTTAGGACTTAACATGGCTTCTTATTTTAGAAATTTGTATTCCAACTGATGAACAATCTTTAAGAATTTCTAATTTTTCAATTTTTAACATAATTTTACCAATTCTTTTGTCTTTAAACAATTCATCAAAAACTGCTTCAGCCAAAGTTTCTAAAAAATTATAATGTTTCTTTTTGACAAGTTTTTTAATTAATTTTACAATTGTTCCATAGTTTACGATTGATTTTAAATCTTTATCATTTGATGGCTTCTTATCTTGATAGTCTATTTCAAGACTAAATTTTACTTTTTGAGAATTCTCTTTTTCAAAATCGTAATACCCAAGTTTTAAGTCTAAAATTAACTCATTAATTAATATCTTTTTCTCGTAATTAAATAAGCTTTTGGCTTTATCTATTTTAACTACTTTGAGATTATTTTTTTTCACTCTTTTCCTTTAATTATATCAGGTGTTTGCCAATTTAAGCTTTGACCACTATCTATAGCTAAAACTTGTCCTGTAATAGAACTGTTTTTAATAAAAAAGTCAACTGCATTACAAATCTCATTTACATCAACTTGTTGTTTTAGTGGAGTTGCTAAATATTGACTTTTAAAGTGTTTTTCAGATTGTCTTTTATTTTTAATAGTTGGTCCAGGTGCTATTCCATTAACTCGTATGTTAGGCGAAAGGCTCATCGCACTAGTTTTAGTTAAAGTATATAGACCTGTTTTACTTAATGTGTATGAGAAGAAATATGGTGTTAATTTAAATATTCTTTGATCAATTATATTGATTATATTGTTATTTTTACCTCTGACATTTTTTGAAAATTCTTTTGATAAAAGAGCAGGAGCTTTAAGATTAGTTGAAATATGCTTTTCCCAACTTTTAGAACTAAAATTTTCTAATTTATCGTTTTCAAATAATGAGGCATTATTTATTAAGCAGTCAAAAAATTTCATTTTTGATTTTGAGAATTTGATTATCTTATGAATATCACTTTCTTTACTTAAATCTGCACTTACTAAATGAACTTTAGTGCCTAATCTTTGTAGCTTTTTTTTTAAATCTTCTGCTTTAGATTTTGATTTATTAAAATGAATTGTTATCTCTATATTTTGACCAGATAATTTCTTAGCAATCGCGGCACCTATTCTAGTAGCTCCACCAGTAATAATTATCTTCCGTGCTTCCACTTTTTATCCCTTTTTTTTGTAACTCTAGTGCCAGGCATTCCTAGAGTAGATCTACCTTTTGGGTAAATTTTATTTTTAACATCATACTGTCTTATCTTAGGGTTTAAAGTGATTTCGAGTTCAGTACTTTGTAGCTTTCTTATCTCATCTCTTATTTTTGCAGCTTCCTCAAACTCAAGATTTGATGCTGACTCTTTCATTTTCTTATCTAATGCTTTTAAGTGTTTTTTAAGATTTCCACCAACATTTGATCCTTCACTGATTTTTACATAATCTTTTTCATAAACACTTTCTAAAATATCACTTATTTCCTTTTTGACAGTTTTGGCATCAATTTTATGTTTTTTATTATATGCAAGTTGTATAGATCTTCTTCGATCAGTTTCTTGCATTGCCTTTTTAATACTTTTAGTTTCTTTATCTGCGTATAAAATAACTTTACCTTCCACATTTCTTGCAGCTCTTCCAATCGTTTGTATTAAAGAAGTTTCAGATCTTAAAAAACCTTCTTTATCTGCATCTAAAATTCCAACTAAAGCACATTCTGGTATATCTAAACCTTCTCTTAATAGATTTATTCCAACTAAAACATCAAAGACACCCATTCTTAAATCTCTCATAATTTCTATTCTTTCAAGTGTATCGATATCAGAATGAAGGTATCTAACTTTAACACCATTCTCATGAAGATATTCGGTTAAATCTTCAGCCATTTTTTTTGTAAGAGTTGTAACTAATACTCTGTGATTTTTTTCAATTACTTTCTTACATTCGTGCATTAAATCATCAACCTGATTTTTTGCAGGCCTAACCTCTACCGGAGGATCAATTAAACCTGTAGGTCTTATGACTTGATCTATAAATTTACCTTTTGTTTGATTTAATTCCCATGGACCTGGTGTAGCTGAAACAAATATTGTTTGTGTTCGCATCAAATCCCACTCTTCAAATTTTAATGGTCGGTTATCCATACAAGAGGGAAGTCTAAAACCATATTCTGCCAGTGTACTTTTTCTTGATCTATCTCCTTTGTACATTCCATTAAGTTGTGGAACAGTTACATGACACTCATCAACAAAAATTAAAGTATTATCGGGAAAATACTCAAAGAGAGTAGGTGGTGGTTCACCTGGCTTTCTACCAGACAAAAATCTTGAATAATTTTCAATTCCAGCACAGGATCCTGTTGCCTCAATCATTTCTAAATCAAATTTTGTCCTTTCTTCTAATCTTTGTGCTTCTAATAATTTATTTTCTGATTTGTGTTTTTTTAAGGTAACCTCTAATTCTTTTTTTATATTTATAATTGCTTGTTCTACAGTTGGCTTTGGTGTTATGTAATGACTGTTAGCATAAACTTTTACTAAACTAAGGTCTCTTACTTTATCACCAGTTAAAGGATCAAATTCCTCAATTTGTTCAAGTTTTTCTCCAAATAGACTTAATCGCCAAGCCCTATCCTCTAGATGAGAAGGAAAAATTTCTAGGTATTCACCTCGTGCCCTAAATGTACCTCTATAAAAATTTTGATCATTACGTTTGTACTGAAGTGCTACTAATGACTTAATGATTTGTTCTCTGTTATAGTCATAATTTTTTTGAAGCGTTAATGTCATTTTACTATATGCTTCAACTGAACCTAATCCATAAATACAAGAAACACTCGCAACTATAAGCACATCATCCCTTTCGAGAAGCGATCTTGTTGCTGAATGCCTCATCCTATCTATTTGTTCATTTATAGACGCCTCTTTTTCAATATAAGTATCGGACCTTGGCACGTAAGCCTCAGGTGTATAATAGTCATAGTACGAAACAAAATATTCAACTGCATTATCAGGAAAAAAAGTTTTCATTTCACCATAAAGCTGAGCAGCTAAGGTTTTATTAGGAGCTAAAATTAGAGCTGGTCTATTGGTTGCCTCAATTACTTTGGCCATGGTAAAGGTTTTTCCGGATCCAGTCACACCAAGCAATACTTGATTAAACTCCTCTTTATTGGCACCTTTGACTAATCTTTTAATAGCCTCTGGTTGATCACCTGCAGGCTTAAAATCGGATTTAATTTTAAACTTTTTACCACCTTCAAGTTTTCCACTAATTTTTGGATTTTTACTCTGAATATCTGTAATTAAATCTTGATAAGTATTTTCCATATATTAAAGAAAGTAGTAGAATTAATTTATATTTCAATGAGCATAATATCAGACAGTTTAAAAAGAATTAAGCCTTCACCAACTATTGCAGTAACTCAAAAAGCAAGAGAACTAAGAGCTGCAGGAAAAGACGTAATAGGGTTGGGAGCTGGAGAGCCGGATTTTGATACTCCAGACAATATTAAAAGTGCTGCGATTAAAGCAATTAAAATGGGAGACACAAAGTATACTGCTGTGGACGGAACTCCGGCGTTAAAAAAAGCAATTGTTGCAAAATTTAAAAGAGAAAATAAATTAAATTACTCAGCTGATCAAATAACCGTCGGCACAGGAGGAAAGCAAGTTTTATATAATGCTTTTATGGCCACTTTAAATAAAGGAGATGAAGTAATTATTCCAGCACCCTTTTGGGTTTCTTACCCTGACATGGTTTTATTAGCAGGAGGAAAACCAAAGATAGTTAAATGTACTGAGCAAGAAGGTTTTAAGTTAACAGCAGAAAAATTAAAAAAAGCAATTTCAAAAAAAACTAAATGGGTAATTATTAATTCACCTTCAAACCCAACAGGAGCAGGTTATTCAAAAAAAGAAATCCAAGATTTAGGAAAAGTTTTAATTAAGCATAAAAAAATTCATATTTTAAGTGATGATATTTACGAACACGTTCGTTATGATAACTTTAAATTTTTCACAATCGCGCAAATTCCAAAACTGAAAGACCGAACACTTACCATGAACGGAGTTAGTAAATCTTATGCTATGACAGGTTGGAGAATAGGTTATGCCGCAGGTCCTAGAGATATTATAAAAGCCATCGGTAAAATTCAGTCACAATCTACATCTAACCCTTCTTCAATAAGCCAAGCAGCAGCAGTTGAGGCATTAAATGGAAAACAAGGTTTTATTAAAACCAGATCAAATGCATTTAAGGCAAGACGAAATTTTGTTGTAAAAAGTTTAAATAACATCAAAGGAATAAATTGTTTAATCCCGAATGGCGCATTTTATGTATTTCCAAGTTGCAAGGGTTTATTAAATAAAAAAACAAAATTAAAAACTGATACTAATTTTGTTCAAAAATTACTTGAAAAAGAAAATGTAGCTGTTGTACAGGGCTCAGCATTTGGTTTAGATGGTTATTTCAGAATTTCTTATGCAACATCCATGCAGAATCTGAATAAAGCTATGAAAAGAATTAAATCTTTCTGTGAAACATTAAACAGATAATTTTATTTTTGATTTAAAATTTTTTTTGCGGGTATAGTCTTTTTAATCCAGGATTTTGGAATAGAATTAAATCCTTTAAGGGCAGAAAAATATGCTCCAATAAAATTTGCTCTAGAGCAATTGCATCCACCTGCCTTAATTGTTTTTAAAATAGCTCTCTTATAATTGGTTGAACTTAATATTGCATGAATTGAGCTATTAAAAGTTCCTGGGTAGCTACAGGCCATTCCCAGTTTTTTTACAATTGATGAATGAGACTTTAATTTTAATCTTCTTATTTTTATTATGTCGTTTATTATTATCTTAAAATAGGGATTTTTTTTAAATTTTTTAACAAATTCATTTACTGGATTTTTTGCACCTTTAAGAGCTAAGTTTATTATATGAAATTTTGCCAAAGCATATTTGTGACTTACTTTTGAAATTGTCACAGTAGAGATTATTTTTTCTATGTTTTTGAAATCAAAACCATATAGAAAGAAGGGAAGACTCGCACAAAAACCATCTGACTCGTTTACTTTAGCGCCACCCGTTAATTTTTTTCTTAATTTAATATTTTTGATAGTTTCAATTACGTTTTGATGTATCCATGGCCCTTTAATTATGCCTCGCCAGTCTTTTACTTTTTTATATTTTGATCTTAGACTTAAGTTTTTCCAATAATCACTTCCAGGACCAAAATTTTTTTGAATATTTTTCTTAAAACGCTCATTAATATTTTCATGACCTTCAAGTAATGTTTTGAACATTACTTGACCAATTTCATTGTATCCTGAGACTTTACCTGTTTTGATATTATAAAAAGGACTTTTATTTTTCTTAAGAAAAGAGAAATCTTTTTTTCCTTTAATAAAGGAATTTAGCTTTTTTTGATTATAAACCCAATGCAAAGGTCTTGCAGCAGCATCAGCCACAGTTGCACCTAAAAATACATGTAGGTTATTTTTCACGTTAGTGTGATAAGAATTTTTCAGCTTCTAGAGCTGCCATACATCCCATTCCAGCTGCAGTCACTGCTTGTCTAAATGTTTTATCCTTAACATCACCAGCCGCATAAACACCTGGTATGTTAGTTTCCGTGGAATCTGGTTTTGTAATCAAATAACCTTCATTATCCATTTGGAGTTGATTTTTAAATAATTGTGTAGCTGGGTCATGACCTATGGCAATAAAAACTCCATCTAATTTAATTTCTTCAATTTTATTTGTTTTAACATTTTTCACTTTAATTCCTTTAACATTTTTAGGGTCTTTGTCTCCAACAACGTCCTCTACAACAGAGTCCCAAATAATTTCGATTTTTTTGTTTTCCATTAATTTCTTTTGAAGCATTTTTTCAGCCCTCAAACTATTTCTTCTGTGGATCAATTTTACTTTAGATGCAAATTTTGTTAAAAACATAGCCTCTTCAACAGCAGCATTACCACCACCTACAACTGCAACTTCTTTATTTTTAAAAAAGAAACCATCACATGTAGCACATGCTGAAACTCCAAATCCTCTAAATTCTTGCTCAGATTTTAAATTCAACCATCTTGCTTGGGCACCAGTCGAAATAATTATACTATCAGCCGTATATTTTTGACCACTATCCCCAATTGCTTCAAAAGGTTTTGATTTTAAATTCACTGAAGCTATATGATCTTCAATCATTTCAGTTCCAACAGCTTTAGCTTGATCTTTCATCTGGTCCATAAGCCAGGGACCTTGGATAACATCAGCAAAACCAGGATAATTTTCAACATCAGTAGTAGTAGTTAGTTGTCCACCAGGAGCTGAACCGTAAACTAAAATTGGATTAAGCATTGCTCTAGCAGCATAAACTGCAGCAGTGTATCCGGCAGGACCAGATCCAATTATTAACACTTTTGTGTGTTTAGTTGGATTTTGACTCATATGAGAGCTATATAGTAATTAATGTCTAAATTAAAAGGTTTATTATTAACAGAGGGTATGCATGGCATGATTAGCCAGGTGGAAGGTCTAGCTAAAGCACTAGATTTAGATTTTATGCACGAAAAAATTGAACTAAATAATTTTTGGAAACTAATTCCTCCAAAAATAACTCCAATACAATCTTTTGTATTTAAAAATAGGATTGATAAAAAGTTTGATATTATCATCTCTTGTGGAAGAAAGAGTGTAATTCCATCACTTTATTTAAAGAAAAAGTTAAAAAAAAAAATATTGAATATTCATATTCAAGATCCAAAAGTTTCACTAGATAATTTTGATTTTGTTGTCATTCCTGAACATGATGGAGTAAATGGTAAAAATGTCATAACAACTAGGGGAGCAATCCATTATTTGAGGGGTGAGGAATTAGATGGAAATAAAGATTATTTAAAATCTCAAATAAAGAAAGAAAATTTAGTTACATTAATTGTAGGAGGACCAAATAAATATTATGATTATAATGAGCAAGCCATCAAGGAAATATTCTCAAAAATAGATAGAAATTTTATCAACAAAGGATTTCAATTAATAATTATTCCCTCAATGAGAACACCTCAAAAAATAATTGATTTAGCAAAGAATTATTTTGGTAATGATCAAATAATTATTACTAAGGTTGATAAAAAAGCTTATCTATCCTCTTTAAAAATATCGAATTATATTGTTGTAACTTGTGACTCAACTTCTATGATTTCAGAGGCTGCTATAACAGGAAAACCAATTTATGTAGCTCAAATGCCTTCAACTAAAAAAAATGAGAGATTTATTAAATTTTTTGAATTATTTAAATCTCTAAATATTATTAAAGATTTGGAAAATACAGTTGAAAGCTGGAATTATGAAAAACTTAATGAAACCAATAGGATATCGAGTTATATAAAAGAAAAAATAAAAAATTATGAATTTTCTTAATTCCATTTTAAAACAATCAAAAAAACATCAATTTCCGTTTGATCATTGGGAGTATGATAATGCTCTTACTGATGAACAAATTAAAGAAATAATTAATACCGACATTCCTGACGTAAGAAAGCATAACCTTTCATATGATGGCACACGCGCAATTGATGGGGGAGCAGCCGATTTCAGAGAGGGGATAGCATCTGGCGGTAAGGCGTTAAAGTTCAGATGTTTTATAACTAAAGAAAATGCTTTTCAATTTCCAAATTTAGTAAATTTTATCAAAGAACTTCAGTCTAAAAAAACTTATGAAACAATTTCTAAAATGATTAAGAAGGATTTATCTAACTCTTATGTAAGAGTTGAGGTAATTTGTGATAGAGAAGGATTTTGGCTTAAACCTCATTGTGATATTAAAGAAAAATTGATGTCAGGTCTAATTTTCGTAAATAAAACAAATGAGTCTGAAGATTTAGGAACAGATTTTTATGATAAAGATTTAAAAAAAGTTAAAACAGTACCCTATAAACATAATTATGGTTATTTGTTTACCAGTGGTCCTGGTACATGGCACGGAATGGAAAAGAAAAAAATTTTAAAAGAAAGACGATGTATACAAGTTAATTATGTAACTTTCCCTACTGATTGGAAAGTAGAATAAATTAAGTTTAGTTTTAAATTATATTAGATTTAGATTTGCAAATATTCCCATCACCAGCAAAAAACCAAACATTAAGCAAATACCTGTAATAGCTTTTAATTGATCATCATTGGAACTGTCGTCAATTTTCCAATAATTGTTGTGATTTAATTCAAAATTTTTTGAGACTTTTATTTTTTTATCTTTTGGAAATTCCAAAACTTCAGCATCAAATAAACTTGCTTTCTTTTTAACAGCATCCTCAATATATTTATGCAGTTCTGAACTCATATTTTATTTCTATATTTAATTAAAAAATTAAATATATAACAACGAAATAACTAATCATTTTGGGTTCAACCTTAAGGTGAATTAATTTATATCTTGTAAAGATTTGATTTCTAATTTTTTTATTTTAAGGGATTTAATTGCTTCTAAACAAGCGTAAGCAGTAGACATATTGGTGCAATAAGGAACTTTATTTTTTAAAGTAGCTCTTCTCAAGGCTATTGCATCACTAATACGGAAAGCTTTATTGCCGCCACCAGTATTAATAACAAGAGAAATTTTTTTGGAATCTAATATATCAACAATATGTGGTGAACCGCTACTTACTTTATTTATTATTTTACATTTCATCCCAAATTTTCTTATATATTCTGCAGTCCCCTTTGTTGCAGAAAGTTTAAATTTTAACTTTGTAAGCTCTTTAGCCAAATTAATTCCCTCATCTTTATGAGAATTTTTAAGAGATATAAAAGCCAGACCCTCTTTTGGCAATGAATTAGCAGCTGCAATCTGACTCTTAGCAAAAGCCATACCAAAATCTCTATCAAAGCCCATTACTTCACCAGTAGATTTCATTTCTGGTCCTAAAAGCAAATCACTGTTCGGAAATTTGTTAAAAGGAAATACGGCTTCCTTGACTGCAAACATACCTTTTGATTTATCCCTAAGATTAAATTTAGATAATTTTTCTCCAGTCATAATTCTGGAAGCAATTTTTGCAAGAGGTAAACCTTTTGCTTTAGAAACAAAAGGAACAGTTCTGCTTGCTCTTGGATTAACTTCAATTACATAAATTTTATCTTTTTTAATTGCAAATTGTATATTCATGAAGCCTTTTACATTTAAAGCTAAAGCCAATTTTTTTGTTTGACTTTCGATTTCTTTAATAAGGTAGGGCTTAATTGAGATAGGAGGCAAGCTACAAGCCGAGTCTCCTGAATGAATTCCAGCCTCCTCAATATGTTGCATTATACCTGCCACAAAAACCTCTTTTCCATCTGATAAAGCATCAACATCTACTTCCATAGCTTGGTTTATGAATTTATCTATTAAAATTGGATTTTCTTCTGCAGCTTTAAATGCTTCTTCAACAAAATTTTTTAATTTACTTTTTTCATGAACGATTTCCATTGCTCTTCCACCCAAAACGTATGAAGGTCTGACAATTAACGGTAAGCCAATTTTTTCAGCTATTTGAATTGCTTGTTTATAGTTTCTAGCAATACCACTATCAGCTTGTTTTAATTTAAGTTTATTCAAAAGATTCCTAAATCGATCTCTGTCCTCAGCTAAATCAATTGATGTATATTGTGTTCCTAAGATTGGAAGTTTGTTATCATGCAAAAACTTTGCAAGTTTAATTGGTGTTTGGCCACCAAATTGAGCAATAATCCCAACCAGGTTTCCTTTTTCTTTCTCTTTTTTTATAATATTAAATACATACTCTTCTTTTAGTGGCTCAAAGTATAATCGATCACTGGTATCATAATCTGTTGAAACTGTTTCAGGATTACAATTTACCATAATAGTCTCAAATCCAGCCTCTTTTAAAGAAAAACTTGCCTGACAGCAGCAATAGTCAAATTCTATTCCTTGTCCGATTCTATTAGGTCCTCCACCCAGTATAATAATTTTTTTCTTTGTTGATGGACCCGCTTCACATTCTGAATTAATTGAGAAACTTCGCTGATAAGTTGAGTACATATATGGTGTGAATGATTTAAATTCAGCCGCACATGTATCAACTTTTTTATATACAGGCATTACATTAAGTGCTGATCTTTTTCTTCTTACAATATCTTCTGACTTATTTGACAATTCTGATAATTTTTTATCAGAAAATCCAATTGATTTTATTCTATTAAATTCCTCAAAATCTTTTGGAAGACCCTTATTTTTTAATATTATTTCATTATCAACAATTTCTTTAATTTGTTCTAAAAACCAAGGATCAATTTTTGATAAAGTAAATATTCTTTTTAAATTTATTTTTTTTCTAATTGCTTCTGCGACTAATAAGAGTTTATTTGGAATATTTTCTTTGAGCTTTTTTTCAATTTGTTTTTTATTTAAATCAAATATTCTATCTAATCCTGAAAAACCAGTTTCAAGAGATACCAAAGCTTTTTGTAAAGACTCTTTGAAGTTTCTTCCTATAGCCATTGCTTCACCAACTGATTTCATTGATGTACCTAGAATTGCTGGTGAAGTTGAAAATTTTTCAAAAGTAAATCTTGGAATTTTAGTTACCACATAATCAATGCTTGGTTCAAATGAAGCAGGTGTTACTTTGGTGATTTCATTTTTTAATTCATCTAAAGTGTAACCAACCGCAAGTTTTGCAGCAACTTTTGCAATTGGAAATCCAGTAGCTTTAGATGCAAGAGCTGATGATCTTGATACACGTGGATTCATTTCTATTACAACCATTCGACCATTTTTAGGATTAATTGCAAATTGAACGTTTGATCCACCTGTCTCAACCCCAATTTTTCTTAAACATGCAATAGAGGCGTTTCTCATTACTTGGTATTCTTTATCAGTCAAGGTAAGAGCCGGAGCAACTGTCACTGAGTCCCCAGTATGTACCCCCATTGGGTCAACATTTTCAATTGAGCAGATGATGATGCAGTTATCTTTTCTATCTCTTACAACTTCCATTTCAAATTCTTTCCAGCCCTCTAAACATTCTTCAACTAAAACTTGGCTAACCGGAGACTCATGAAGTCCATTTTTAATTATTTTAAGGTAGTCTTTTTTATTTTTAGCTATGCCACCACCAAGCCCTCCAAGTGTAAATGCTGGTCTTATAATTGCAGGAAGGCCAATTTTTTTTAAAACTTTAGAAGCTTGATTAATATTGTTTACAATTTCAGATTTAGGTAAATCCAAACCGATATCAATCATATTTTTTCTAAATTTTTTTCTATCTTCTGCATTGGCAATTGCTTTAGAGTTAGCCCCTATGAGTTCAATCTTATATTTTTTTAAAATTCCCCTTTTCTCAGCTTCCATTGAAAGATTAAGTGCAGTCTGTCCACCCATAGTAGGAAGAATTGCATCTGGTTTTTCTTTTTTTAAAATTAATTCTAGAACTTCTAATGTTATTGGCTCTATATAAGTTTTATCTGCAACATTTGGATCAGTCATAATTGTTGCAGGGTTGGAGTTGATTAGAACTACTTTGTAACCTTCATCTTTTAATGCTTTACAAGCTTGAGTACCTGAATAATCAAACTCGCATGCTTGACCAATTATTATTGGTCCAGCTCCTACAACTAATATTTTTTTAATATCTCTTCTTTTTGGCATTTTTTTTCATATTGTTAATGAATTCTTCGAACAAGTAGACACTATCATGCGGCCCAGGATTTGACTCAGGATGATATTGTACTGAAAATATTGGTTTGTTTTTAAGTCTTATTCCCTCAATGGTATTATCAAAAAGAGATTTATGAGTTACTTCAATTTTTTTTGGTAAAGTTTCTTCAACCACTACAAACCCGTGATTTTGACTGGTAATTTCAACTTTTTCATGAACTAAATTTTTGACAGGATGGTTTGCCCCCCTATGTCCCAATTTCATTTTTTTTGTTTTTCCACCCAAAGCTAATGCTAAAATTTGATGACCTAAACAAATCCCAAAAATAGGTAAATTTTTTTTAATTAATTCATTAATTATTTCTATTGCATATTTTCCTGTTGCCGCAGGATCACCAGGTCCATTTGACAAAAATATTCCATTTGGTTTGAGCTCTAAAATTTTTTTTGCAGAAGTTTTGCAAGAAACAACTGTTATTTTGCATTTAAAGTCTGAAAAATATCTTAAAATATTTTTTTTAATTCCATAGTCTATTGCAACTACATGAAAAGAATTCTTTGTATTTTTTTTATATCCCGTTTCTTTTCTCCAAGTTTTAAGGCCATTCCAAATATAGTTTTTTGAAGTTGTTACTGTTTTTGCTAGGTCAAGACTTTTTAATCCACTCCATTTAATTGTTGAGTTAATTAATTTGCTCACATTAAATTTTCCATTTTTTGAATATGAAATTGTCCCTTTAGGCGCTCCTTTATCTCTAATAAAGTTTGTTAGACCTCTAGTATCTAGTCCTGTAATTCCAACAATTTTATTTTTTTTTAGCCAAGTATCTAAATGCAAAAATGCTCTATAATTTGAAGGAGAAGTTATTTCAGAATTAAAGATTACACCCCTTGTCCAGATTTTGTCAGACTCAACATCCTCCCTGTTTGTTCCAACATTTCCAATATGAGGGAATGTAAAATTAATAATCTGTCCCGCATAGGAAGGATCAGAAATAATTTCTTGGTAACCAGTTAAAGAGGTATTGAAGCAAACTTCACCAGTTGCTTCTCCTTTATAACCAATTCCAATACCTTTAAAAATCTTCTTGTTTTCAAGAACTAAAATGCCTGTATTAAATTTTGAATTTTTTGAGTTTGTTTTTTTTGCTTTTTTGATCAATTACAACTCATAAGTTAAAGGTTAATACAATAATTGGTTTATTATCGCAACAAAGATGTATTAAAAAATTGTAAAAAAACAATTTTTCTTTTGAAGATTTTTTTCTTTAAAGTAGATTAAAAAAAATGTCTTTAAAAGAAACAATACAAACAGAATACAAAAACGCCTTAAAATCAAAAGATAAGGTAAAAATATCAACCTATAGGTTAATTTTATCTTCTATTAAAGACCTAGATATTACCAATAGATCAGGGCCAAATAAAAAGGACACCGATGACGAAGATATTAAAAAACTTTTTAAAAAAATGGTAAAACAAAGAGCCGAATCAATTGAGATTTATAAAAAAAATAATCGAGAAGATTTACTTAAAATAGAACAAAACGAACATGACATTTTAATAGGTTTTCTTCCAAAACAACTTGATGAGAAAGACACAAAAAAAATATGTAAAGAAATAATTTCGAAATTAGGGGCATCATCAATTAAAGATATGGGAAAAGTTATGGGAGAATTAAAAAAAAATTATGCAGATGAGATAGATTTTGCAAAAGCTGGAATTCTTATTAAAGAATTATTAAATAATAAATGAAATACCCAAAAGAATATCTTGATGAGATTAAAACAAGATTAAAAGTATCGACTGTAGTTTCTAAGTTTGTAAGTTTAAAAAAAAGAGGAAAGGAGTATATTGGTCTTTCCCCCTTTAAAAATGAGAAAACCCCCTCGTTTACTGTTAATGATGAAAAAGAATTTTATCATTGTTTTGCTACCTCTGAACACGGAAATATTTTTGATTTTGTAATGAAAACACAAAATTTAAGATTTGGTGAAGCTGTAAAATATCTAGCTAATCTTGCGGGTATGCAGCCTTATATTTTTTCAAAACAAGATGAAGAGAGGGAGAGGAAATGGAAAGAATATTCATCCATCTTTAAACGTTACGTCGATTTTTATCATGAGGAACTTTTAAAAAATGAGACATACATAAATGCTCGTGAGTATTTAAAAAAAAGATCTCTTAATAAAGAGCAAGTAAAAAAATTCAAGATAGGTTATATAGAAAAAAATCCAAATCTTTTCGATAAATTCAAAAATGATTTTAAGGTAGAGGATTTATTAGAAACTGGTTTATTTTATTTGGATGAAAAAAAGAAAATTTATGTTGAAAGGTTCAGAGGTCGTTTAATATTCCCGATAAATAATATTTCTGGGCAACCTATTGCTTTAGGAGGAAGGATTATTGAAAAAAGCGATTACCTTGCTAAATATATAAATTCACCTGAGACATTATTTTTTAAAAAAGGTTCAAATCTATATAATTTAGATTTAGCAAGAAAACTATCCAATAAGTTAGATGCTATTTATCTGGTTGAAGGCTACATGGATGTTGTTGGATTAAGTAAAAATGGGGTTGAAAATGCTGTAGCAAATTTGGGAACTTCACTCACTGATAAGCAAATTTTAACTTTAAACCAATTTTTCGATGACATAATTATTTGTTTTGATGGTGATGAAAGTGGTTACAAAGCTGCTGTAAGAGCCGCTGAAAATTCTATAAAGGAATTAAAACCTGAAAAAAATATTTCATTTTTATTTTTACCAGACAAAGAAGATCCAGATAGTTTTGCAAATAAAAATGGTAAGAATTATTTTATTGATTATTCGAATCAAAAAAAAATTTCAATACATCAATTTATTTTTAGTCATTATAAAAAACAGACTAAAAACAACCCTTCTTCAATGGCAATTTTTGATAAAAAGTTGAGATCAATAGCAAATACGATCAGGGATGAATATATAAAAAAATATGTTTTAGAATATTTCTTAGAAAAGATTTCTGACTTAGCTCCACATACCAGTCAAAATAAAAAAAATTATTTCACAAAAAAAACAAAATCATTAGATTTTACCAAAAAGCATTATAACGAAAGTCATTCTTTATCTGGAGTAGAATTAAAAGAGTTTTCTCTATTATATTTAATTTTGACTAATCTAAAATTATTCAAAGAAAATATTCAATTGATAGAAAATATAAAAATATTTACGGATATAAATAAACAAATTTTTGAAAAAGTAATTTCAAGCCTAAAATCGGAAGATAAAATTTCAATAAGTGATCTAGATATTGATAGTCAAATAATAGATAGAATAAATAAATTTGCGCCAATCAAATATATTTTGCAAAATAAATCTAATGATGAGCATGAGATAATTGAATTATTGGAAGATATCCGTAGAGATCTTAATAACTACGATTTAGAATTTAGAATAAAGGAATTAGAATCTAAGTTTTCTAAAGATCTAAGTGAAGTTACTTTTAATGAGTTAAAAGAGCTTAAAAAAAAGCAAAATATCAATTAATTCTTAATAAATTAATAATGGATTTTTTCTAATTAAGCATTATATAAGACTCTTCTAATTATACAGCTGTGGAAAGAATTATTACTAAATCATTTGCAAGGTTAATGGGTCGTGGAACTCATAGAGGTTTTATAACTTATGAGGAATTAAGTAAGTCTTTAGGTAAAAGAAACTTATCTGATGAAAACTTATCTCAAGCTTTTATTCATATCTTAAATGAAAAAATTACCTTAGTCGAAAAAAAATCTGATTACAAAGTTTTAAGAAAAAAAGAAAGTTCCTCAAAAGATGAGGGCAAAACGATAGAAAAAAGTGATGACCCTATAAGAATGTATTTACGAGAAATGGGAGGTGTTGAATTACTTTCTAGGGAAGGTGAAATCGCAATTGCAAAAAGAATTGAAGCTGGAAAAGATGTAATGCTAATTGCATTATCTCAAAGTCCGATAACTGCCCAACAATTTTTTGACTGGAATGAAAAATTAACCAAAGATGAAATTTTAGTAAGAGAAATTATTGATATAGACACAAACTACATGGAGGATGAAAGCACAGGACCAAGTGCAAAACAAAAAAATTCTGGTGAAACTGATAAAGAAGAAAATTCAAATGATGAGAGTGAAGACGATTTCAATCCTACGCTTGCAGCAATGGAGTCTGAAATAAAACCAAAAGTTTTAAAAACAGTAAACAACTTAACAAAAGAGTATAATAAATTAATTAAATATCAAAAAGAAAAATTAGAATGTGTTTTAAACTCACAAACATTTTCACCGACAAAAGAAAAAGGTTATGAAAGAATAGTTAATGATATTTTAGAAAATATAAAATCTTTACAATTATCTCCTTCAGTTTTAGAGGAATTGGTTCAAAAACACTATATAGAAAATAAAAAGATAATTTCTCTAGAAGGAAATTTGTTAAGACTAGCAATAGATCAAAAAATACCTAGGAATGAATTTATTAAATTTTATGTAGGAAACGAAATAAACCCGAATCTTAAAAGATTTTTAGATACCAATTCTCTTTGGAAACAATTTTTTACAAAAAATAAGATAGAATTTAAAAATATAAGAGAAAGATTAATAGAAATTAGTCACAAATTAGGAATGTCTGTCACTGATTTCAAAAAATTAGTAAGTAGAGTTCAAAAAGGTGAGAAAGAATCAAGGATTGCCAAAAAAGAAATGGTTGAAGCTAATTTAAGATTAGTTATTTCGATTGCAAAAAAATATACAAATAGAGGTCTTCAATTTTTAGATTTAATTCAAGAGGGAAATATTGGGTTAATGAAAGCTGTAGATAAATTTGAATATAGAAGAGGTTATAAATTTTCGACTTATGCAACATGGTGGATTAGACAAGCAATTACCAGATCAATAGCAGATCAAGCTAGAACAATTAGAATTCCAGTTCACATGATAGAAACAATAAATAAAATTGTTAGAACTCAAAGATTAATATTAAGTGAATTTGGTAGAGAAGCTACCCCTGAGGAATTAGCTAAAAAATTGAGAATGCCGCTTGATAAAGTGAGAAAAGTTTTAAAAATATCTAAGGAACCTGTTTCGTTAGAAAAACCTGTTGGAGATGAAGAAGATAGTAGTTTAGGTGATTTTATAGAGGATACAAAAGCTTTAGCACCTTTAGAGCAGGCGATAAAATCAAATTTAGGAGAAGCAACTACAAAAATATTATCTACTTTAACTCCGAGGGAAGAAAGAGTTTTAAGAATGCGTTTTGGTGTTGGAATGAATACAGATCATACTTTAGAAGAAGTTGGTCTACAATTTTCTGTAACAAGAGAGAGAATTAGACAAATTGAAGCCAAAGCGCTAAGAAAGCTAAAACACCCTAGTCGATCTAAACAGTTAAAAAGTTTCTTAGAGAGTTAAAAATAAAATCTTAAGGGCCGTTAGCTCAATAGTAGAGTACTGCATTGACATTGCAGGGGTAGTTGGAGCGTAACCAACACGGCCCACCATTTAATTTATATTATCTTATTGATTATATTAAAGTAACAAAGTAAAAATAAATCTCATTTGGGCCTGTAGCTCAGTTGGTTAGAGCAGTACACTCATAATGTATTGGTCCCAGGTTCGAGTCCTGGCGGGCCCACCAAATTTTAAGAAATCTAATTTTTTGAAAATTCCTCTAAAGTTTTAAAAAGAATATTAATATCACCATCATTAGAATTTAGAATTGATGCAAACTCCTCTTTTTGAGTTCTAGCTAAACTTAAACCTTCTATGATCAAATCTCTAATTAGTGGATTTTCAGGGTTTTTAGTATAAATTCTCCAGTCAATTTTTACCTCAGGCCTTTGATCCGTTGCTTTTAATAAACTATTTACAATTGTATATTTTTCATTCAATTTTTCTTTTGCAAAAACATCTATTTCAGGATTGGTGTATTCTGCTAATCTACTTGCAAAACTTTTTAAAAAATATTGTTCAAATAAAACTGAGTATTCTTTCTTTTGAGTATCATTTAAATTTTTTCTTGCAGAACCCAATGTATAAAATCCAATACCGTTTATATCTACGGTATCTTTTGCAATTTTTTTTAATTCTTCTATCTTTTGATCTTTAGAAATATCATTAGATAATATTTCTGAAGCTCTATTTACTGTTGATTGAACAAAAACATCGGGCTCTGTTGAATTCACATTCAAAAGACTAAAAAAATATATAAATACAATCAAAACAAATTTATGTTTTTTCATTTTATTTTATTTTATTTTTTAATTATTAATTTTCAATTTCTTCCCAGTCACTATCATCTTGAGTGCTGATTATTTTCTTTGAATTTAAAATTTTTTGTTGTCTGTCTTGTAAGTACAAACTTTTTACAGATGCGTAAAAATCAACAGAATTTTTTTTCAAATTTTCAATTGAATTGTAATTCTTTGCTCTAAAATCTACACCACCAGTTACTCTAGAAGTATAATAATCTTCATGACTTACGTATTGAGTATCATTTTTTACAGTAACGTTATACCAGGGATCTCCACCTAAAAAGTTAAATGTTGTGGCAACTGTATCTCTAGCAGTACTTGGACCAAGAACTGGCAAAACAATATAACATCCAGGGCCCACTCCATGCTTAGCTAACGATTGTCCATAATCTTCTTTTTCATATTCTTCCAATCCAAGATATGTTGCAACATCAATTAAACCTAATAACCCAATAGTTGTATTAATTAAAAATCTACCAGTATTTACTCCAGCTTTTGAAAAATCACCTTGAAGAACATTATTTGGAATCGTTACTAAGCTTGATAGATTATCAAGTGAGTTGCTAACTCCTGTTCTTACCGGAGAGGGTAAGACTTTATAAACACTTGCGACAGGTTTAAATATAATTCCATCAAGAGCATTATTAAAAGCAAATGTGGCTCTATTTAATTTTTCAAAACAATCTTTGACTTCTGCAGGCTCATTTTTTTTTAGTAAAAGCTCACCATCTGAAGCTGCATTGACATTAGTAACTAGCGCAATAGTTGTAATTATAATTATTGCAAATTTTCTAATCATAAGCATCCTTATATTATATTCAAATCTAATGTAAATTAAGTATTTATTTAAAATGCGATCAAAAATGGGCTTAAATTTGACTAGAAATTATTCTTATAATTTTAGTTCAAACAAAAGAACCAAAAAATTAATTAAATTTATAATCCTTCATTATACAGGAATGAGGAAAGAAACTGACGCGATTAAAAAACTATGTGACCATAACTCAAAAGTAAGCTCTCATTATTTTATTAAAAACAATGGCCAAATATTGAATTTGGTTCCAGATCTATATGAAGCTTGGCATGCAGGTAAATCAAAGTGGAAAAAATTTGATTTATTAAATAAGTACTCAATTGGTATTGAATTAAATAATCCAGGGCACGAGTTTGTTTACAATAAATTTAATTCAAAACAGATTAATTCTTTAAAAAAATTATTAAGTTTTTTGATACAAAAATATAATATTAAGGTAGATAATGTTTTGGGTCATTCAGATATAGCGCCAGATCGAAAAAAAGATCCTGGAGAGAAATTTCCTTGGGAAAAATTAGCAAAAAAAAGGTTATGTAAATGGCATACGCTAAATAGAAAAAAGACAAAAAAATTTAGAAGCATTTCTGTTTCAGATAAGGAAAAAAAAAATTTTTTGAATAATTTATCTAAAATAGGTTATAATATCAAAATAAACAAAATTTTTGATAAAAACATTAGATCTATAATAACTGCATACCAAAGACGTTTTAGACAAGAATTAATTAATGGAAAGATAGACAAAGAATGTCTTATAATAAGTAAAAATCTTATAAAATCTTAAATTTATTCCTTGAAATTTTATAATTAAATTATAAGTTGTTTTTGCCAGATAAATGACTTGTCGCTTTAAATTTTTTATTTAAAGAGGAAAGTCCGGGCTCTACAAGGATACAGTGCCAGGTAATTCCTGGCGGGGGCGACCCTAGGGATAGTGCCACAGAAAATAAACCGCCATAACATGGCAAGGGTGAAAAGGTGTGGTAAGAGCACACCGGTTCTATTGGTAACAATGAACGCTGGAAAACCCCACTGAGAGCAAGACTAAGTAGAGATGACATTGTGAAAACTAAAAGCCATCCTTGGCTAGTCATCAGGGTTAGTTGCTTGAGCTTAAGAGCGATCTTAAGTCTAGACAAATGATAAGTTTAAATGACAGAACCCGGCTTACAGTTTATCTGGCAAAATTAGAAATATCCTTAAGCTATTAATTTAATGTTCTCGTTTTGATTCACTTTCCATAAATTATCTAATAAAAAACCTTTGTATTAAACCTCAAATTGTATGTATTGACTCTGGGGTAAAAAACCCATATTGTCCCATATATTCCCATATAAGGGAATTAAAGGAATTTATGGTTTATGTTTTTATCGACGTACCAGAACAAATTAGACAAAAAGGGAAGGGTGTCAGTGCCTGCAAGTTTTAGATCTTATTTATCTAATTTGGGCTATAATGGAGTAATTTGTTATCCATCATTTAATAATCAATCTATAGAGGCGTGGCCACAAGATCGAATAGAAAAAATTTCTAATGCGATAGAATCTTTAAATCCTTTTGAAGAAAAGAGAGATTTTTTTGCAACATCAGTTTTATCGGAAAGTATTAATTTACAATTTGATAGCGAGGGAAGAATTTCGCTCACATCAAAATTATTAAAACATGCAAAGATAAAGAATAGCATGATTTTTGTTGGTCAAGGAAAAACATTTCAAATATGGGAACCAACAATTTTTGAAAAATTTAGGACAAATGCCAGAAAAAAAGCAAATTTAAATCGAGCGAGTCTTAAATGGGAGCATCAACTTAATAAATAACGGGGGATAGAAAAATGACAATTAACTTTAAAGTACCAGAAATAAAAGAATTAAAACCTAGAATTTTAGTCCTAGGAGTTGGGGGAGCTGGAGGTAATGCAATAAATGAAATGATCGATGCAGGTGTAGAAGGTGTAGAATTTGTTGCTGTTAACACGGATGCTCAAGATTTAAAAACAAGTAAATCAAAAACAAGGATTCAACTTGGTTTAAATTTAACTAAAGGATTAGGTGCTGGAGCAAAGCATGAGATAGGCCTAGCAGCAGCCAATGAGTCTTTAAATGATATTGTTGATATTCTAAAAGGTGCAAATATGGTTTTTATTACAGCTGGAATGGGTGGAGGAACTGGTACAGGTGCTGCGCATGTAATAGCAAGAGCTGCAAAAGAATTAAATATTCTAACAGTAGGTGTGGTAACTCTTCCATTTTTATATGAAGCTCCATCAAGAATGAGAAGAGCGCATGAGGGCCTTGAGGAATTAAGAAAACATGTAGATACTATTATAGTAATTCCTAATCAAAATTTATTTAAAATTGCAAATGAACAAACTACTTACAAAGAGTCTTTTCAATTATCAAACAGCATCTTAAGACATGGAGTTCAGAGTGTAACAGATTTGATGGTAAAAGATGGTCTCGTTAATTTAGATTTTGCTGATGTTGAAACCGTTATGAGCTCTATGGGAAAAGCAATGATGGGAACTGGAGAAGCAGAAGGAGAAGGTAGAGCAGCCAAAGCTACAGAATTAGCTTTAAACAATCCACTTATTGATGATTATTCTCTAAAAGGTGCAAAAGGTTTATTGATAAATATTACTGGTGGTGAAGACTTAAAACTCTTCGAGGTAGATGAAATCGTCAATAAAATAAGATCTGAAGTGGATGTAGAAGCTGAAATTATAAATGGATCAATTATTGATCCATCTTTAGATGGTAAAATTCGTGTTTCGATAGTTGCTACTGCTTTGGATGGTCAACAGCCAGAAAGTAAATCAGTAATTAATATGGTACATAGAATCCAAAATCGTAATCCTGGATATTCTGATTTTACTACAAGCAATGGAACTCCTACATTTAATTTTTCTAATGCAAGCACAAATCCAATTTCACATGGTGCTAATGCTTTAAAACTTGATAATGAAGTGGTGAGTGAGGATATTAACAACGATTCTGTTGATGAAATAAATAATCAATATCATGAAGAATTATTAAAGAACCAAGAAGTTGAAAATACATTAGATGAAAGTGAAATGTCATTTTCTCATGGCATTGAATCATCTTTGGAAAATAAAAATGAGTCATCAAATGATTTAAAAGAATTTGGTGTTGATACTAGAGAACCAGATTTATTTAATTCAGATAATCCTAATCCAAGCTCAGATAATCTACTCGAGACCTCAGAAGAAGAAAATGAGGAAGATGATCTCGAAATACCAGCATTTTTAAGAAGACAAAAGAATTAATGGTCTTCGAAAAAATAAATGGAAGCCACCATGGTATCGGATGCTTCAAAACATTATCCGGTATTGCTAAATGAATTAATTAGCATTATTACCCCTCAACATGGTGGCACATTTATTGATTGTACATTTGGTCAAGGTGGATATTCAAGTAAGATTTTAAGTTATAAAAATACCAAAGTAATTGCTCTCGACAGGGATATTGAAAGCAAAGTTAAAGCTGATGAAATTTTGAATAAGTTCAATGATAGGTTTGTTTTTAAGAACATAAAATTTAGTCAATTAGATTACCTTAAGCTTAAAAATGAAAATGTTAGATCTATAATTTTTGATTTAGGCTATTCATATACACAAATCAAAGATCCAAAAAAGGGTCTATCTTTTGATTCATCTGGTGATCTAAATATGAAAATGGGTTTAAATGATTTCTCGGCTAATGAGGTAATAAATAAATTAGATGCTATTGAGTTAGAAAAAATTTTCAAATTCTTTGGTGAAGAAAAAGAGGCAAAAAGAATTGTACTCAAAATTATTAAAGAGAGAGAAAAAAAAAATATTAATACAAAAGAGTTAGTTGAAATAATTGAAAAAACAAAAAAGAGAAAAAATTTTAAAATTCATAGCGCTACAAAAATTTTTCAAGCTTTGAGAATTTTTGTGAATAAAGAAATAAGTGAATTAATAAAAGGGCTAATAACTGCTTCAAAAGTATTGAAAAAAGATGGTGTGCTAGCAGTAGTTACATTTCATTCACTTGAAGATAAAATTGTAAAATATTTTTTCAGAAGTTTGTCTGAAAAAAAAAGTATTTCCCGTTATATGCCTAAACTAGATGCACCGGATACTATATTTAAATTAATACAAAAAAAACCCATCACACCAACTACAAAAGAATTAAAAGAAAATTTTCCTTCAAGATCTGCTAAATTAAGATACGTGATTAAAAAAAATGATGTTTATAAATTTGATACAGATATTTTTGACAAATTTAATCATCTAATTGAAATTGAAAATTTAGGAAATAAATTATGAAAAAAATTACACTTATCACAATAATACTTTCTCTAATTTTGATTACTACAATTATTAAAAATTCTACAAAAAAATTTGAAGATGAAACTTTTTTAATTAATGAAAATATAAGAAGCTTAATTAAAGATTATGAAAAATCAAAATTGGAATTTAATTATTTAAGTTCAGCTGAAAAACTCATCGAATATCAGAAATTATATTTTGAGAATAAATTAGTTCAAAAAAAAATAAAGGAAATTAGTAGTTTTGAATTAAATCATGAATAATGAAACTAGAATTGTTTTAGAAGAGCAAAAAAATGATTATATCTTTAGTAAAAGTAAATCAAATTTAAATATCAATTTTAATCGTATAGCTTTTATTTTTTTTGTTTTTTTTATTATCTCTTTGATTTTCTCTATTCATCTTATTCATCTAGGTTCTAGAAATACAAAAGATACAAAAAAAATTGATATTGTAAAATCAAATAAAAGATTTCAAAGAGCTGATATTGTTGATAGAAATAATGAATATCTTAGTAAAACAATTAATTCTATAGACATAGGTATCAGCCCATCACAAATTATTGATGAAAAAAAATTAATTTTAAATCTAAAGTATATATTTCCAGATAAAGATTATTCTGAGATAAAAAAAAAAATTAACAAGGGAAAATTTTTTTACTTTGAAAAAAAAGTATCAGAAGAAAATTATGAAAAATTAATGAGACTTGGAGACAAGTCTATAGAACCTAGAGCAAACATTATTAGATTATATCCACAAAAAAATTTATTTAGTCATATAATTGGCCAAATTGATAATGATAATAATGGAATATCAGGTTTAGAAAAATCTTTAGATAATGATTTAAAGAATTTTTCCAATCCTGTTAGATTAAGTTTAGACTCAAATATTCAATTTCTCATACGAAACGAATTAATTGAATTTAATAAAATTTTTCAAACTAAAGGTAGCGCTTCACTTTTAATGAATATTCACAGTGGAGAAATACTATCTTTTGTTTCATTGCCAGATTTTGATTTAAATGAAAGAAAACAAATTAAAGATAAAAATTATATTAATCGAGTAAGCAAAGGATCTTATGAATTGGGATCTGTATTCAAACCTTTTACTTTTGCAGCTGCATTAGATATGGAATTAATTGAGCCATCAACAGAATTTTTAGATTTACCTAAGTCGATTAGATGTTCAGGGTTTCCAATTAGAGAATATGATAAAGAAATTCCAACCAGTTTAACTGCGGAACAAATATTAATAAGATCTGGAAATATTGGATCAGTTAAGATAGCTCAAAAAATAGGTGAAAAAAAATTTAAAAGTTTTTTAGAAAAAATTGGTGTTATTGGTAATATTAATTTTGATTTAGAGGAAGTAGCTGCCTTTAAAAATTTTTCTATGGGCAAATGCAAATTAGCAACAGCATCATTTGGACATGGAATAGCTACAACTCTATTACATTTAGCTAAAGGCTATGCTGTTATATCTAATGGTGGGTACGATGTTGATCCAAAATTAGTTATTAGAAATTCTGATAATTTGGTGAATGAAAAAAAAACAATTTTAAAAAAAGATGTTTCTGAAAAATTAGTCAAAATTTTAAGAAAAATTGTAACTGATGATACGGGCACCGCTGGTTTAGCAAATGTTGATGGATATGAAATTGCTGGTAAAACAGGGACAGCGGAACAAGTAATAGATGGAGAGTATTCAAATAAAAAGATTAATACTTTTGCTTCAGTTTTTCCGTCATCAAAACCTGAATTTGTTTTTATTGTTATGCTTGACTCACCAAAAGGCTCTCCAACTTATGTTTATAACTATAGAAATAAAAAAGGGAGTTTTACGGGCACACCTTTTAACACTGCAGGATGGACCTCTGTCGAAGTAGCAGGTCAAATTATAGAAAAAATTGGGCCTATTTTAGCCACAAAGTATCTTCAAATTTATTAATAATGTTTCTTAATAATTACTTTTCTGGAATAGAAAAAAAATTTCAAAAATATTTTTTTTCTTATATTTCTTTTGATAGTTCAAAAGTAAAAAAGAATTTCATTTTTTTTGCGATTAAAGGAAATAATTATGATGGCCATAATTTTATAAATCATGCCATTAAAAAAGGGGCAAAAATAATATTTCATGAAAAAAAATTTACAGGTTTAAAGAATAAAATTTTATTTATTTATACTAAAAATATTAGAAAATTATTGGCTGAGATTGCTTTTAAAATAAATTTTCTTAAACCAAAAAATTTAGTATCAGTAACTGGCACTAACGGTAAATCATCTATAGCTGATTTCTATTTTCAAATACTTCAATTTAATAAAAAAAAGGTTGCTTCTATAGGTACATTAGGAATTAGAACCAACAAATCATTTAAAAGTTTATCAAATACAACAATAGATCCAATTAAATTAAGTGAAATATTAAAAGATTTAAAAAAACAAAAAATAGAGAATGTTATTTTGGAAGCATCTAGTCATGGTTTAAAACAGCATAGATTAGATGGATTACTGTTTGATACAGGTATTTTTACAAATCTTTCTCATGATCACTTAGATTATCATAAAAACTTTAAAGAATATTTGAATGCAAAAATGTATTTATTTAAAAAGTTAATGAAAAAAAATGCAAATATTATCACTGATTATTCAATTCCTGAATTTGATAAAATTAAAAAGATTTCAAAAAAAGAAAAATTAAAACTTAATTTTATTTTAAGTGATCAAAAAAATTTAGGAATAAAAGTTGTCTCACATATATTCGATGGGGAAAAACAAATAGTTAACTTAAATTATAAAAAAAAAAATTTAAAATTTAGTGTCAATTTAATTGGAAAAGTTCAGATTAAAAACGTCCTAATGGCGATATTAGCTGCTGAAAAAAGTGGTATAAAAATTTCAAATATTATCAAAAGTCTAAATCATTTAAAACCTATCAATGGAAGATTAGAAAAAATTGGTCAAATCAAAAATAACTCAAAAGTTATTTTAGATTACGCTCATACCCCTGATGCTTTAAAAATCGTTCTAGAAAACTTGAAAGAACAATTTCCAAACAATAAGATTTCAATAGTTTTTGGTTGCGGTGGAAATCGAGATATTAAGAAGAGATCTAAAATGGGAAAAATTGCAAATATTTTCTGTCATCAAATTTATTTAACAGATGATAATCCAAGAAATGAAAATCCAAATTTAATTAGAAAAGAAATTAAAAAAGGAATTAAAATAAAAAATTTATTTGAAATAGCCGATAGAAAAAAAGCAATAAATAGAGCTATCTTTAATCTTAAAAGTTCAGAAATTTTATTAATAGCTGGAAAGGGTCACGAAACTACTCAAACTTATAAGAATAAAGTAAGATTTTTTTCTGATAGAGAAGTCATTAAAGTAGCAATAAGAAATAAAAATAAAGATTTATCGACAAATGTTAAATTAAATATTATTCAAGAGATCTCAAAATCAAAATTATCTTTAAAAAAAATTAACTTTAATAATGCAGTAATTAATTCAAAAGAGGTGAGTAAAAATAATATTTTTTTTACCATCAGAGGAAATAAAAATGATGCTCACAGATATTTAAGTGAGGTATTTAGAAAAAAAGCATCAATTGCTATTGTTGAAAAAAAAGTAAAGAAATCAAATTATACAACACAAATAAAAGTTAAAGATACTCTGAAATTCTTGACTAAATGCGCAAAGACTTTAAGAGAATCTTTAGAAACTAATTTTATAGCTATTACAGGAAGTTGTGGAAAAACATCAGTTAAAGATATGTTGGGATTTGTTTTAAATAAATATTTTAAAACCACTTTTTCAAAAAAATCTTTTAATAATAAATATGGGGTTCCTTTAAGTTTATTTAATATTAATCAGAGAGATAAATTCGGTGTATTAGAAGTTGGAATGGATAAAAAAGGAGAAATAGATTTTTTATCAAAAATTATTAAACCCGATGTAGGAATGATAACAAATATAAGCTTTGCCCACATAAAAAATTTTAATAATATTTCAGAAATTGCAGCTGCAAAGGGAGAAATTATTAATAATATAAATAAGCATGGGTCAATTGTTCTTAATGCAGATGACAAATTTTTTAATTTTCATAAAGAATTAGCTGTTAAAAAAAAATTAAAAGTTTTTTCTTTTTCTTTCAATAAGAAAAATGCAACTGTATATATAAAAAAAATTATTATACAAAAAAATATATTTAAAATTATTTTAAGAGTAAATAATCTAGAGAAATATTTTTATGTAAGAAGAGATTTTAAAAGTTTTTTATATAATATTTTAGCTACACTTACCGTCATACAAATTTATTTTGATGTAACTAAATTAAGTAAGAATACGTTTTTAAATATCAAATCAACAGAAGGCAGAGGAAATATTTCAAAAATATCACTAAATCAAAGAAAAATTTATCTTATTAATGAAAGCTATAATTCCAACCCATTATCTTTGAATTCAGCTTTACAAAATTTTAATAAAATTAAAGTTGATGTTAAAAGAAAACATATCCTGCTTGGTGATATGCTTGAATTAGGAACTCATTCAAAAAAATTACACATCTCTATGGCAAAAGTAATAAATAAAATCTCAGTAAACAAAGTTCATGTAATAGGTAAGCATATTAAAGAAACTTACAATAAAATTCATAAAATCAAAAAAGGATTAATTCTAAAAAATGATTCGGAATTAAATTATCTTATAGCAAACAATTTGAGAGATGGTGATTATTTGATGGTAAAAGCATCAAATTCAACAGGTTTATTTAATCATATAAGTAAATTAAAAAAGATAAATACTCATGCTTTATAATTTTCTTTTAAATTTTGTAGATATTTTTTCTTTTTTAAATGTGTTTAAATACATAACTTTTAGAACTGGTTTAGCAGTATTTACTTCATTAATTATAGTTCTATTAATCGGGAATCCATTTATCAGATTTTTTGCTAATAAAGAAATTACAAATCCAATAAGAGATGATGGCCCCTCAGATCATATTATAAAAAAAATTGGGACACCGACAATGGGAGGTTTAATTATTTTAACAGGATTATTAATTTCAGTATTAATGTGGGGTAATTTAAAAAATATTTACGTAATTTTTGCTTTATATATTGCAATATCATTTGGGTTACTAGGGGCTTATGATGACTATAAAAAAATAAAACATAAAAATTCTTCAGGGATATCATCTAAAATAAAATTAATAATTCAAATCATACTTGCTATAATAGGATTGTTATTTTTAAATGAATTTTCAAATAATGCTGATTTAACAAACTTATTTTTTCCATTTTTTAAAAACTTAATAATAAATTTAGGTTGGTTTTTTATTCCTTTCGCGGTTTTTGTAATTGTTGGATCATCAAATGCTGTTAATTTGACGGATGGTTTGGATGGTCTAGCAACAGTACCAGTTATTCTAGTTGCTGTTTGCTTTGCGTTTATAAGTTACGTAACTGGAAATATAGTTTTCTCAGATTATTTACAAATTCCATATATTGAAGGCACAGGAGAAATTTCAATTTTTTGTGGAGCTATTATAGGAGCTTGTTTAGGTTTTCTGTGGTTCAATGCACCACCTGCAAAAATATTTATGGGTGATACAGGATCTCTTTCTCTTGGAGGTTCTTTAGGAGCTGTGGGAATTATAACAAAACATGAAATAGTTTTAGCGATAACTGGTGGACTATTTGTTTTAGAGGCGATTTCAGTTATGGTTCAAGTTATTTCTTTCAAATTAACTGGAAAAAGAATATTTAAGATGGCACCTATACACCATCATTTTGAAAAAAAAGGTTGGCCCGAATCTACTGTTGTAATTAGGTTTTGGATTATATCAATTGTTTTGGCAATGGTTGGTTTAGCTACACTTAAACTTAGATAAAAGGCACAAGTTTGAATATCTTTTTAAATAAAAAAATATTAATTTATGGTTTAGGAAAAAGTGGATTGTCTTCGTTTAAGTTTCTTAAGAAAAAAAGTGAAGTATTTTTGTATGATGATAATTTTTCAAAGGTTAAAGCTTTGAATATAAATAAATATTCAATTACTTATAAAAACATATTAAAATCAAATTTTGATCAAATAATCATCAGCCCTGGAATTGATATTAACAAATGTAAATTATCAAAATTTTTAAGGAAAAATAATAATAAAGTTTATTCTGATTTAGATGTTTTTTATTCATTTTATAAAAATGATTGTATTACCATTACAGGCACAAATGGTAAATCTACGACTTGC